>JBDHQH010000052.1:0-22240 GCA_039806935.1 Verrucomicrobiota bacterium | reverse complement strand
CTTTGCACGGCCAAGAACACGAGCGTCCAGGGCATGAAAGACGCCGGCATCCTCGAAGCCAAAGGCGGCAAGGTGCGCCTGCTGAAGAAGGAGGAGTTGGACGCGGATTGGCCTGTCTGCCGCGCCGGACGCCTGTCTGCCAAACAGGCAGGCGGCGCAGGCAGGAATCCGGCCACGGACCTGTCTGCGCAGGCAGGCTCGCGCCTGACGATTTGGGAAATCACGCATCACTTGATCCGCCGTTTGGAGCAAGGCGAGTCCGGCGCGGCGGAATTGATCCAGCGACTCGGCGCAAAAGCGGAAGTCGCGCGTGACCTCTCGTATCGGCTCTACACCATTTGCGAGCGCCGCAAATGGGCGCAAGAAGCCATCGGCTACAACGCCCTGGTCCTCTCCTGGAGCGACGTGCAGCGATTGGCGGAGGAAAAGAAAGCGGCAGCCGCGCCAAGCCAGCAGGAACTGATTTAACCGGATTTTGGAACCGCGAATGGACGCCAATGAACGCGAATAAGGAACTGATTCTGAAAGACGAGGTGTATCGGGTCGTCGGCGCGGCGATGGAGGCGCTCAACGGGCTGGGTCACGGGTTGCACGAGAAGCCTTACGAGAACGCGCTGGCGGTGGAGTTTGGTTTGCAGGGGATTTCCTTCGTTCAGCAGCCACGGTTCGACCTCGTTTACAAAACCGTCAACGTCGGGGAATACGTGCCGGACTTGATTGCGTTTAGCGCGGTAGTGGTGGAGGCGAAGGTGATCGAGGCCATCACCGACCATGAGCGCGGGCAGATGTTGAACTACCTGCGCATCACCGGGTACAAGGTTGGCGTCATCCTGAATTTCAAGCGGGCCAAGCTGGAGTGGGAAAGAATCGTCCTGGACACGAACCGCTGATGAAGACGCCGAAGAAACAACCGCGAATGAGCGCCGAGGGGCGCAAATATCTGAAAAGTCCACGGGAAGTTCCGCTCCGGCCAAGACAATGACGTGCGAAAGTTGCATCGGCAACCTGCCGTCCGGGCTTCTCCCCATTCGCGTTTATTCGCGTCCATTCGCGGTTGCCCAGTTTTTGTCAGAAAAGCGCAGACATATTTCTGACAATGGGCTTGTGGGAAGGCCTGAATTCCTGTAATAAAAACTAGCCAGTTTTTGTTACAACCCGTAGCAGTAAAAAACCGCGCAAACTATTGATAAGACAATAATTAACCGTATTCGAGGAAGCGGAGCGGGTAGCGTGTTTTCGCCGAACCATTTTTTGGACTTGGGCAACCGGTCGGCGGTGGGAGTCGCATTGCATCGGTTGGTTAAGGCGGGGAAGATTCGGCGGATTCGCCGCGGGCTTTATGATTTGCCGCGCTCGAATCCGATCATCGGCCAGACCGCGCCGGACATCATGGCGACGGTGCGGGCGCTCATGGACGGCAGCCACGCGCAGTGGCAGTTCACAGGGGCTTACGCCGCGAATGCGCTCGGCTTGTCGGACCAAGTGTCAGCCAAAGTCATCATCTTGACGGACGGCGTGCCACGCCGGGTGGCGCTGGGAAAGTTGATGCTCATGTTCCGCCGCGCCGCGCCGCGCAATCTGTTGGGGGCGGGTCAGCGGGCCGGATTGGTGATTCAGGCGTTGCGCTACCTGAAGGGAAGCCCGGATATGCCGAAGCACATTGCGAAATTGAAGAAAGACCTGGACGCCGGCACGAAAAAGGATTTGGCGGCGCTGACTCCAAAGCTACCCGTCTGGATGCGTCCACACGCTCAACAGCTCACTCAAATTGCTCGCGCGGGTTGCCCAACACAAAAACCTGTTCTTCAAGACAAGCTGGGCGCGTTATGGCGAGACGGCAAAGGGAACGCTCCGTGTCGTGCCGCCTGAACACCGCTTGAAGGCGCTCCGCGATGATTACGCGCGGATGCAGCAGATGTTCTTTGGCGAGCCGCCGGAATTCGACAAAATCATCGCGCTCCTCAACCAGTGGGAGTTCGAGTTCAACCGCAAATAACTTATGGCCATCACCAACCACGAACGCATCGGGAAAGGCCTCGAACAATTGACTTCGGGACTGCAACCGTTCGTCGAACGCGAACTCAAGAGCAACTACCAGCACAACTGGTTCGCCGAGACGCGAAAGACATTGAGCGCCACGCAGGTTGATTTTCTTGGCACGGCGGACAAGCCGGAGTGGGACATCGCGAGTTTGCTGGCGACCTTGTGGAATCAGTGGAACGACGTGTTCAAGAAAGTCCTTGGCCACACGGAACGCAGCCTCGTAAGCGAGCTGCGCGAGGTTCGCAACAAATGGGCTCATCAACGGACGTTCACCACGGATGACGCCTACCGGGCACTGGATTCGATGGAGCGCCTGGTCAATGCCGTGTCCGCGCCGAAAGAGGGTGAGGAAATTGCCCGCCACAAGGCGGAACTCCTTCGCCTGAAGTTCGACGAGCAAGCGCGGCATGAGCGCCGCAAAGCCGCCGCCACCGTGCTCGAAAGGCAAAGCGTGGCGGGCCTGCGCTCATGGCGGGAGATCGTGACGCCCCATCCAGACGTGGCCTCGGGGCGCTATCAGCAAGCCGAGTTCGCCGCGGACCTCTGGCAGGTTTACAAGAAGCGGGCGACTTCCGAATACGGCGACCCGATCGAATTCTTCCGCCGGACGTTTCTGGCGGCTGGGTTGAAGGACTTGCTGGTTCGCTCCGTGCGCCGCCTCGCCGGGCAAAGCGCCGATCCCGTGGTTGAGTTGCAGACCAATTTCGGCGGCGGCAAAACGCACTCGATGCTGGCGCTATACCACCTGTTCTCGGGGCATCAGCAGAAGGATTTCCCGGGACTTGAGACGGTGTTCGAGGATGCGAAGTGCGAACTGGCCAAGGGCGTCCGCCGGGTGGTGATTGTCGGAAACAAGATTTCGCCTGGGCAACCCGACAAAAAAGACGACGGCACAGTAGTGCGGACATTGTGGGGAGAACTGGCCTGGCAGCTTGGCGGCAAGGAAGGCTACGCAATGGTGAAAGACGCCGATGAAACGGCGACGAATCCCGGAGACGCCATTGGCAAGCTGCTGCGGAAGTATTCGCCCTGCCTGATTCTGATTGATGAGTGGGTCGCGTATGCGCGGCAATTGCATGAACAGAAGGATTTACCCGGCGGCGATTTCGAGACGCACTTCACCTTTGCGCAAACCTTGAGCGAAGAAACCAAGTCTGCGCCGAGAGCGATGCTCATTGTCAGCGTGCCCGCTTCCAGCGACGCCGGGACGGCCTCGCCCAGCGCGGGTATGCACGACGAGGAAGTCGGCGGCGCACGCGGAAGGCAGGCATTGGTCGCGTTGAAAAATGCCATTGGCCGTGTCGAAGCTTCGTGGCGTCCGGCCAATGCCGAGGAGAGTTTTGAGATTGTGCGCCGCCGGCTGTTTCAGCCGATCACCGACCCCGCGATGTTCACAGCGCGAGACACTGTCGCCAAGGCGTTTTGCGAATTGTATCGCAGCCAGCATCAGGAATTCCCGCCGGAATGCCGGGAAGCCGACTACGAGCGCAAAATCAAAGCGGCCTACCCGATTCACCCCGAAATTTTCGAGCGGCTCTATCAGGACTGGTCGGGCTTGGTGAAATTCCAGCGCACGCGCGGGGTTCTGCGATTGATGGCTTCGGTCATCCACGCGCTTTGGGAGCAGGGCGATTCAAGTCCCCTCATCCTGCCGGCCGATATTCCCTTGCTCGATCAGCGAGTGATTTCAGAAATCATCCACTTCCTCCCCGATGGTTGGGAATCCGTGCTTGAAAAGGACGTGGACGGCGAGAGCTCGCTCCCGCTAAAGCTTGACCGTGATAAATCCGGCACCATTGGGCGCTACGCTGCGGCGCGAAAAGTTGCCCGCGCGCTGTTCCTTGCGTCCGCCCCGACTCCGGGAGCGGCAAATCGCGGCGTCGAGGATCGGCGGATCAAGCTCGGCTGTGTGCAGCCGGGAGAGAGTCCCAGCATTTTCGGCGACGCCCTCCGCCACCTCGCGCAGAGCGCAACCTATCTGTATCAAGACAACGCCCGCTACTGGTATTCAACGCAGCCCACCGTGACCAAGCTCGCGGAGGACCGCGCGGAGCAGAGGAAGCGCGATTCCGATTCGGTCGCGGAAGAAATCAAGCGCCGGGTTCAGGAGGATTTGAAGGCGCGCGGGGATTTTCCTGCGATACGAGCGTTCACCAAAAACAGCGGTGAAATTCCCGACGAAATGGAAACACAGCTTGTCGTGCTGGGGGTGGATTACACCTATGCCAAGGAGGCTGGAAATTCTGCTCAGGCACAAGCTCAAGCCATTCTCGATTCACGAGGCAACAGTCCAAGACTTTTCAAAAACGCCGTTGTGTTTCTGGCCGCTGACCGCACGCGCCTCGCCGAGTTGGATGAAGCCGTGAGGCTCTACCTTGCGTGGGAGTCCATCGAGCGCGACAAAGATCAGTTGGGGCTGGACGGCTTTCAAATGCGTCAGGTCACCAACCAGAAAGCGACGTGGAACACCGCCGTTAAAGGGCGCATCGGGGAGACCTTCTGCTGGCTGCTCTTCCCGTCCCAGCCAACTTCACAGTCACCCCTGGAGTGGCAGGCGGTAAAGTTGTCCGGGCCAGACCCGCTGGCGGTGCGCGCATCGAAGAAACTGAAGTCGGACACGCAAATGGCGTCACAATATGCTCCGACCTTGTTGCGTCAGGATTTGGACAAGATTCCACTGTGGCGCCTGCCCGCGCCCCGCGGACAGGCAGGCGGCGATGGCGTATCGGTGAAGCAGTTGACCGAGGACTATGCCAAGTATCCTTACTTGCAGCGACTGCGCAGCCCCGCCGTTCTCGTGGCGAGCATCCAGGATGGATTGTCCCGAATTACGTGGACCACGGAGACCTTTGCCATCGCCGATTCGTGGGATGAGAAGCGGCAGCGTTTTGTCGGCCTGCGCGCGAACTGCAACGTGGCGCTTGATGCCGATTCGACAGCGATTCTCGTTAAGCCGGAGGTTGCCCTCCGGCAACTGGACGCCGAACGTCCAACCAGTTCGCCAACGACCGGGGCGGTTGCCGCACCGGCCGGCCCAGCGCCAACGACAGACAGTCCCGGAGATTCCGGCACTCAGAAGCCGGCACAGCCTGCAAAACCAACCCGCTTTTACGGTAGTGCAAAGCTCGATCCGGCGCGCTTGAACCGCGATGCGGCCCAGGTTTCGGCCGAGGTTCTCCAGCACCTGACCAGCCTCCTCAATGCAGATGTGGAAGTGACGTTGGAGATTCAAGCCCGAGTTGAGGGTGGCATTCCGGACCACGTCGTCCGCACTGTTTCCGAGAATTGCAAAACCTTGAAATTCCTGGCGCAAGGCTTTGAGAAGGACTGAAAACGCAACCTATCCATCAGGTTGCACACGCCGTGGCCAACGCGCGGTTTGCTTCGCGACACGGGCTGCCGGCCGGCCCTTTCCCCCCTCTCGGCGCCGCCCGTTCCGCTTCTCAAACCGGGCGCTCGTCACGAGCTTGCATGCCAGCGCCGCAGGAGCGGCGGGCGTTGCGCCTGCCGTTCGAGCAGTGCGGGATGGACAGCCCGGGTTGCGGACTCCTCAGCAAAGGTCCTGGGCCGCTGCCTGGATGCGGCGGCGCGCAGCATCCGCCGGCGCCCGACCCGCGTTTTCGCCGCACTGGTGGACCCAACATACGAAATGGGTCTAGTCTCCATGGACATTTGGAAAAAATGCGTTAGCTTTCCAAGCCACGGTAAATGAAGAACAAGCATCAAGAGGTGTTGGAACTGGAGGCCGAATTGCTGAGGCTGAACACCTTGGTCCGCAATCGCCGGGCCCAGTTGAAGAAGTTGGAGACCTGCCCCCACAAGGATTGCGAATGCCGCGCTGTCTGGCAGGAGCAGGTCGATCGTACGCTGTCCCGGCAGATGGGCAAGATTCGCCGCCAGGTCGGCTCGAAAGCCGCCCGCAACGGCAAGGCCGCGAAAGCTCCCCAGCCGGCCCGCCCGGCCAAAGCCGGCAAGGCCCGGCCCGCCCGACGGGATTGACGGCCCCGCCCGCGGCTTGGCGGGCGAAGGCGGCCTGAGCACCGTTGGCGGACGCCGCACTTGCCCGGTGGCCGGTGAAAAACCACTTGTGTTTTGGGACCGGCTGGTCAAGGTTCCGGCTACTATGAAAAGATTACTCACCCTCGCGGCATTGTTGGGTCTTGGCGCGGGCCTGCTGGCGGGTTGCGACCAGACCCCCAAAGAGCCAGCCCCCAACGAAGCCGCGACCAACGCGGCGCCGGCGAATCCGGCCACGCCGCCCGCAACTCACGACAACCCGTAGCCGCTCCGCCTCCGCGGATTCATGTTCAAGCCGGGCAGGCGTCTGTCCGGCTCTTTCTTTTCGGCCGCTTGGGTTTATTCTTGCGCTGATGAAAACAACTTTGGCTGTCCCCTTGATTCTGGCCGCGGCTCTGCTGGCGGCCTGCAATGATAACAATCCGAAGCCCGCCGCCGGCGGAACCAACGCCTCCACCCTCAGCGGCAACCCGCTCGACGCGCCCGCCGAGTACCTCGGCGCGCTGGGCAAAGCCCAACAGACGGCCGTCAAAACCGCTGATCTGGGCTCGCTCAAACAGGCTATCGACCTGTTCCACACCGAGCACGACCGCTATCCGGCCACGCTTCAGGAACTGGTGGATGAAAAGTTCCTGCCCGCCATCCCGAAGCCGCCCTACGGGATGAAGTTCACCTACGACGCCGGCTCGGGAACGGTGAAGGTCGTCAAGCAGTAGCGGCTGTCGCCGGAACCCGGGCGGACGCTTTTTGCTCGCCAAGCGGCCCGCGACCCGGCAAACAGTCCCTTTTTCATCCATGAGTGAGCAGATTGTCATTCTTGATTTCGGGTCGCAATACACCCAGGTCATCGCGCGGCGCATTCGCGAGCGCAGGGTCTATTCCACCATCGTCCGCCACGACACCCCGGCGGAGAAACTGGCCGCCCTCCAGCCCCGGGGCCTGATCCTCTCCGGCGGCCCCTCGAGTGTGTACACTCCCGGAGCGCCGTTGCCCGATCCGGCGATTTTCAAACTGGGCGTTCCCATCCTGGGCATCTGCTACGGCCTGCAAGTCCTGGCGCATTTCCACGGCGGCAAGGTCGAGGCGGGGCTCAAACGCGAGTACGGCAAGGGGGTTTTGCGCGTCAAAGACCGCCGCTGCCCGCTCTTCGCCAAACTCCCCGCCACCCTCCAGATTTGGAACTCGCACGGCGATAAATTAACCACGCTCCCCAGGGGATTCGTTTCCGCCGCCACGAGCGAGAACTCGGATTTCGCCGTCATTGAAGACCGCGCGCGCCGCTGGTTTGGCCTGCAATTTCATCCGGAGGTCGTCCACACCCCGCGCGGCAAGGAAATCCTCGCCAACTTTGTGCATCGCGTCTGCGGCTGCGGCCAAAACTGGACCATGCGCAACTACATTGACCAGGCCATCGAGGAGATCCGGGCCCAGGTCGGCTCCGAGCGGGTGATTCTCGGCCTGAGCGGCGGGGTGGACTCCAGCGTCGCCGCGGCGCTGCTGCATCGCGCCATCGGCGGCCAGCTCACCTGTATTTTCGTGAACAACGGATTGTTGCGCGGCCGCGAGCCGGAAGTGGTGCGCGAGGTTTTCGGCCGCCATTTCAAAATCAAATTGCAGTACGAGGATGCCGCCCGCCTGTTCCTCACCCGGCTCAAAGGCGTTCTGGATCCCGAGCGGAAGCGCAAAATCATCGGCCGCACTTTCATCGAGGTGTTCGAGGCCGCCACCCGCCGGGCCGGAGCGGCGCAGTTCCTCGGCCAGGGCACGGTGTATCCCGATGTGATCGAGTCGCTGCCGATCGGCGGCAATCCCGCCGCCATGATCAAGAGCCATCACAATGTTGGCGGCCTGCCGCGGAAAATGAAATTCAAGCTGATCGAGCCGCTGAAAGCGCTCTTCAAGGACGAGGTGCGGGAACTCGGCCTCGAGCTGGGTTTGCCCCGCGAAATTGTCCAGCGCCAGCCCTTCCCCGGCCCGGGCCTGGCGGTGCGCATCCTCGGCGAAGTGAAGCCGCGCCGGCTGGACATCCTGCGCCAGGCCGACGCCATCGTGGTGCGGGAGATGAAGGAGAGCGGCTGGTATTACCGCGTCTGGCAGAGTTTCGCCGTGCTGCTCCCCGTGCGCAGCGTCGGCGTCATGGGCGACGAGCGCACCTACGACTACACCATCGCCATCCGCGCGGTGGAGTCTCAGGACGGCATGACCGCCGATTGGGTGAAACTGCCCTACGAATTGATGGAAAAGCTCTCCAACCGGATCATTAACGAGGTCCAGGGCGTCAACCGGGTCTGCTTCGATATCACCAGCAAACCACCCGGAACCATCGAGTGGGAATGATTCGGACAGGCGCGCGGATCGGTGGTATGCTGCGGCATGCCGACCGCCGCCGTCATCGGAGCCTCGAACGACCGCTCCAAATTCGGGAATAAGGCCGTGCGCGCATTTGTCCGCGCCGGGTTCACGGTCTATCCGGTTAATCCCCAGGCAACCCACATCGAGGGCCTGACCGCGTACCCGGATATCAGCCGGGTCCCCGGGCGGCCCGACCGCGTGAGCGTGTACGTGCGCCCCGAGGTGCTGCTCCAGCTCCTGCCTGGCATCGCCGCCAAAGGCTGCGGCGAACTTTGGCTGAACCCCGGCACCGCCTCCGAGACGGTGCGCGCCGAGGCGCGGCGCCTGGGCTTGCGCACCGTCGAAGCCTGCGGCATCGAGGCTCTGGGGATTTCGCCGGACACCCTTTGAGGCGCCGCCCCGGCTTGCGTTTTGCGTAATTTCTGCTAATTCCGTGCATGTGAAAACCGAAGTTCCACTCCTCCGGCGCGGGTTCACGGCGGGGTTTACCCTGATCGAATTGCTGGTGGTGATCGCCATCATCGCCATTCTCGCGGCCATGCTCCTGCCGGCGTTGACGCGCGCGAAGGTGCGCGCCCAGCGCGTCGCCTGCCTCAACAACAGCAAGCAGATGGGGGTGGGCAGCCAGATGTACGCCGATGACGATGACGAGCACGCGGTCGCGGGCACGGCGAATTTCGGGGACGACGACCTGAACTGGCTCTATCCGATGTATGTGCCGAATCTCAAAAGCTTTCTCTGCCCGAGCACGCATCACAGCGTGACCAATGACCCCCGCCCGATCGCCACCGCCAACAGCTCCTTCAATCCCCGGAACGACACCCGCAAGTCCTATCGCGAGCGGATGCACGACAACTCCACTTTCATCCCCGACTTGCAGCGCATCGCCGCGAACACCCCCGGCTACAACGCGGGCGCCCGCACCGGACGCGGCACCAGCTACGAGGTCTCGGGATTCATCAACGGCAACAACGCGCTGGGCGCGGGCATGAACGTTCGCAAAACCCAGAACGTGATCGCCGGCTACACCTACCCCAACAACCTCTTCTACTCCGTGCTGGGGCAGACCTTGCAGTTTCGCCTGCAGGGCCTGACCGCCTCCCCCTCCGCCATGTGGCTGATTTACGACGCCGATGACGCGGTGGCTTTCCCTCCCGGCAAAACCTCGAATAACGATTATCCGGACTACATCGACAATCACGGAACCGACGGCGGGAACGTGATCTTCTGCGACGGCCACGCCGAATGGGTCCAGCAAAAGCGCTACCCGCAAGTGTTTGCCTACGGCACCGCCGAGCAGAATTACATCGTGCGTCCGTATCCCTGAAAATTGCCCTTTTCAAACGCCCGCCCGAAAGCTAAAGCTAAGGCGCAAACGAATATTATGTTTACGCTGCTTTCCCCGAAATTCGCCCTCCGAACCTGCTTTCTCCTTTCGCTGCTGATGAGCCTCTTCCTCCCGGGCTGCGGCGGCGAGAAATCCACCTACCGCATCGGCATGAGCCAATGCAATCTGGGTGAACCCTGGCGGGTGGAAATGAACGCCCAAATCCGGGCCGCCGCCGAGAAGCACCCCCAGCTCAAGGTGGTGTTCAAAGACGCGCAAAACGACACTCTCAAACAACGCGCGCATGTCGAGGAATTTGTCAGCTCCGGCGTGGATCTGATCATCATCAGCCCCAAGGAGGCGCAACCGCTCACCGAACCGGTGGCCCGGGCCGTGGAAGCCGGCATCCCGGTGATCGTGCTGGACCGGCGGCTGATCGGCGACAAGTACACCTGCTTCATTGGCGGGGATAACGTCAAGATCGGCCGCGCCGCGGGCGAATGGATCAAGGAGAAGCTCAAGGGCAAGGGCAAACTGGTGGAATTGGAGGGGCTGATGACCTCCACCCCGGGCCAGGACCGCCACAAAGGCTTCCTCGAAGGCATCGCCGGGAGCGATCTGCAAGTCATCTTCCAGGCCGATATGAAATGGCTCGAGCCCGACGCGCGGCAGGAGATGGACTCCGCCTTGGCGCGCTTCAACAAGATCGACTGCGTGTTTGCCCACAATGACCCGGGCGCTCACGGCGCTTATCTGGCCGCCAAAGCCGCGGGTCGCGAAAAAGAAATGCTTTTTGTCGGCATCGACGCCCTGCCGCAGGAGGGTGTGGTCTATGTGAAGCAAGGCATTCTCGATGCCACGTTCCAATACCCCACCGGTGGCGCCGAAGCCATCGAAACGGCGCTCAAAATCCTGGCAGGCGAAAAACCGCCCAAGGAAATCATTTTGGGCTCCCGCGTTTTCGACAAAGAAAACATCAACGAGGGCGGCCGGAAGCTGGATTAAGCCATTCCCGGCCCAATGCCCCCAGGCGGGGACGCCTGGTCCAGGCGTCCGATCCAGATCTTTCATCCGCCCCGCCAAAGGACGTTTCGGCGAAACGTGCCGATTCGGGCGCCGGAACTCCGGCCGCCCCGCCCCGCACCCATACTTGCGTCCAGCCCACTCCAACCCTACATTTTCGCGATGTTCGATACGATTACCGCCGAGTTGACCGCCGCTTCCGATAAAGTCGCCCACTTGCGGAGGTTTCTTTGACGTCTCCAGCGCGCAAAAACGACTGGGGGAACTGAATGCCTTGATGGCGGCGGATGATTTCTGGACCCACCGCGAACAGGCTCAGAAGCTCATCGAAGAGGCTAACTCGCTGCGCCGCAAAATCGATCCGCTGCTGAAGGCCGAAAAGGAACTCGATGACTTTCGCGTCATGGTCGAACTGGGCGAAGCCGAACCGGAAGCCTCGCAAACCGCCATTCAGCGGGATCTCGAGCGCGACCTGGCCGCCTATTACAAACGGCTCGAGGGCCTCGAACTCGAGGTCTTTCTTAGCGGCCCGCACGACCGCAATAATTGCATCCTGAGCATCAACGCCGGGGCGGGCGGCACCGAGTCCTGCGATTGGGCCGGCATGCTCATGCGCATGTATCAGCGTTGGGCCGAGAGCCGCGATTGGGGAGTCGAGCTCGAGGACGTGCTCCCCGGCGAATCCGCCGGGATCAAGAGTGCCACGCTGGTGCTCACTGGCGAGAACGCCTACGGTTTCAGCAAGGCCGAGCGCGGCGTGCATCGCCTGGTGCGCATCTCGCCTTTTGACTCGAACAAACGCCGGCACACCAGCTTCGCGAGTGTGGATGTCATCGCCGAAATCGAGGAGACCTCCGCCGAAATCGTCATCCCGCCGAGCGAACTGCGCGTGGATACCTTCCGCTCGGGCGGCAAAGGCGGCCAGAACGTCAACAAAGTCGAAACCGCAGTTCGCATCACGCACCTCCCCACCGGGATCGTGGCCGGTTCGCAGAGCCAGCGTTCCCAGCATCAAAACCGCGCCACGGCCATGAAAATGTTGATTTCAAAAATCTACGCCCAACGCCTGGACGCCCAAAAGGCTGAAATGGAACGGTTCTACGGCGAAAAGGGCAGCATTTCCTGGGGCAACCAAATCCGCAGCTACGTCTTTCAACCCTACCGTATGGTCAAAGATCTGCGCACCGGCGTCGAAACGAGCAATGTCCAGGAAGTCATGGACGGCGGTCTCGATCCTTTCGTGAACGGCTGGCTCCGCGCCGGCTGCCCGCTCAAACGCCTGCAGGGAGTCAAAGACGAGGAGGATTAACCACGCCGCCGGGCCGGCTCAATCAGGCCGCCCGAGGCCCCCCATGAACATTCTCGAAAGAATTGTCCAGCGAAAGCAAATCGAGGTGGCGCGCCTGCCCGCCGGCCCCGTCACTCCCGCACAACTCCAGGCCGCCATGACCCGGCGCGCCGACCGCCGTGACTTCCTCGCGGCCTTGCGCCACCCCCGGCGGCCGGAGATGGCGCTGATTGCCGAGGTCAAGAAAGCATCTCCCTCGGCGGGGCTGATCCGGCCCGACTTCGACCCGGTGAGGATCGCGCGTGAGTACGAGCGGGCCGGGGCGGATTGTCTTTCGGTGTTGACGGATGAATTCTTTTTTCAGGGTTCGCTCGAGTGCCTCAAGAGCATTCGCCAGGCCGTTCGCCTGCCGCTCCTGCGCAAGGACTTCATCATCGACGAGCGCCAAATCCTCGAGGCGGTGGAGGGGGGCGCCGACGCCATCCTGTTGATCGCCGCAATCCTGAGCAACGCCCAGATGACCGCCTTTCACGCCCTGGCCGCCGGCGCCGGACTGGCGGTGCTGGTCGAAGTCCACGACGAGGCGGAACTCGATCGCGCCCTGGCCCTCGACCCGCTCCTGATTGGCGTGAACAACCGGAACTTGAAGGATTTCTCTGTGGATCTGGCCACGACCGAGCGCCTGGCGGCGCGCTGGCGGGAGCAGGCCCCGGCCGGCGCGGAGCCGTTGCTGGTCGCCGAGAGCGGGATTCGCACGCGGGCGGATGTTCAACGACTGAGGGCCTGCGGCGCGCGCGCCATCCTCGTCGGGGAATCCCTCATGCGCGGCGCCGATCTCGCCGCCGGCCTGGCCGAATTGATGGGCTGACAACGGAGCTTTCCCTCGGCGCCCGTCAGCGCCGCCTCAGGCGCGCTTTCGCCGCTGCGCCAGCACCGCCAGGATGATGATCGCGCCGGTGAGCATCAGGCGGCTGGCTTCGGGCACGGCGTTGATGCTGAGAATCTTCTCGAGATAGCCCACCGTGAGGGTCCCCAGAATGGTCAGGCCGATGCCGCCCCGCCCGCCCATCAGGCTGGTGCCGCCGATGACGACAATAGCGATCGCGCTGAGTTCGTACCCGCCGCCGGCCTCGGGATCCCCCTGCTGCTCCTGCGCGGCCTGGCAAATGCCCGCCACGGCGGCGAGCAAACCGCAAGCGGCGTAAGCCACCACCTTGGTGCTCCATACCGGCACCCCCGAAAGCCGGGCGGCCTCCTCATTGCCGCCGATGGCGTAAAGGTAGCGCCCCCAACGCTGCCGGGATAGCGCCAGCCAGGAAACCAGCGCGCACAGCAGAAAAATCACCGTGACCATCGCCAGCTCGCCGCCAAACGCCCGGCTGTCGATGGCTTTGAAAACCGGCGGCACCTCGACATACTGGTAAGTGCCATCCGCTTGTTGGACAGCGGTGGAGACCTTCATCCCGCCGGAAATGGTTTTCGCCAGGCCGCGGGCAAACACCATCATCGCCAGGGTGGCGATGAACGGCTGGATGCTAAACGAGGCAGTCAGGATTCCCGAGACCGCCCCGCAACCCACTCCGAAAGCCAGGGCGCCGGGAATCGCCAGCCACGGCGACCACCCCCAATGAATGCTCATCAGCGAAAAAGCCACCGCCACCAGCCCCAGAATGCTGCCCACCGCCAGATCGATGCCGCCGCTGATGATCACCAGCGTCATGCCGCAAGCCAGGATTCCATAGACCGACGCCTGCCGCAGGGCGCCCCGATGCGTGCCCAGATTAAAAAACGCCCCGTCCGCATTGAACACGCAACCAATCACCAAAACAAAAATGAGGGCGATAAACGCCCGCGTGGCGGGGTTGCCCCACAAGCGCCGCACCACGCCATCCGCCTTCGTTGAATCACGGATTGCCGTGGACGCTTGCCGTTCCGCGCGCGGTTCGGTTGCTAATGCCATGCAAAAACCAAATCATAGACGATCCGACCATGAACGTCGAGCCGGTCGTTGAAAATTGCCCGCTCCTCAAAACCGCCCGCCCGAAATGGCGCGCTTCCGAATCACTTCCGAGTTGAGCCTGTACCCCGAAGGGTGCAATCATTGGCGTCACGCAAAGATGAACGGAACCGGAAAAACAATTGCTGAGTTCTTCGCCGGCATCGGTTTCACGCGCATTGGCCATGAGAACTCGCTGGCAGCCGGAGATGCTGAACCCGCATGAAAATCGGCTGCATTATGAAACACCTTAAGGCCACCCCAGCCGCGACTCGATCCGCCCGGCTCGAAACCCGCCGCCAGTTTGCTCCCGTCTGCAAGCGCGAGGCGGTCGCCCTGGCCATCCTGCTTCTCCTCCATTCCACCGGTCTGGCGGAGGTCAAGGTCCAGGAGTTGCTCGCCTTCACCACCACCAACTCCGTGCGCATCGAGGCGGTCGTCACCGGGGACGGGCGTCCAGGCCAGCTTCGGGCTGCGATTCGGGATCTCGGCGAGGAACAGCAACTGTTATGGGAAGGCGCGCTGGGCACCCTGCCCGCGCGCGCAGGGGTGGCCGGGTTCACGAATTTAGTTCAAAACTTGCGTCCCCGGCTTTGGGAGCCCGCCGCTCCCGCTTTGTACCGACTCTCGCTTTCCATGGGATCGGAGCCGCTGGCCGGCACGGCATCCGTGCGCATCGGCTTTCGCTCGATGGACATTCGCGACGGCCAATTCCTCCTGAATGGCCGTCCCATTTTCCTGCGCGGTCTGGCGATCAATCCCCCGGATCGAACCCTGCCGGACAGCCTGGCGCTTTCGCGTCCGTTCGCGGAGGACTACGTGCGCTTTCTGAAAGCGCAAAACCTGAACATTTTCCGGCTGAGCACCGATGGCTCGCAGACCTGGTTCGATGTCTGCGACGAACTGGGCATGCTGCTCTACGCCGGGCACTACGGCGCTCCGCCGGGCGGGCCGGCGGACAAACGAGCTCCTTCGCGGGACTACGAAGCCACGCTGACCGGTTACCGGCAGCTTTGGGCCGAGTATGTGTCGCATCCCTCGATTGTCCTTTATTACCTGGCCAACGAATTGCCGGTGAACGGCGCGCGCGGGCAGGCTTTCAGCGAGTTGCTCACCCGGGCGCATCATGACCTGAAAGCCTGGGATCCGACCCGCCCGTATATCGGGAACGCGGGCTACGGTGAGGGCCGGGAGGGCGACGTCTGCGACGTGCATCGTTACTGGGGCTGGTATTACAATTCGTTTCTCACGTATTACAATCTGCGCGACCGGCTGCACCCGGCGCCGCTCTACGGGGATCCGGCCAAAAATCAGCCGCTCACCTTCACCGAATGCGTGGGCTCGTTCACTGGATCCCGCGGTGAATTCAACCTCGTCCGATCCAAGCAACTGGCGCCTTCGCTGGGCTGGATCGGCCACAGCCCGGATTTGCGCGCGGACGCTCTGCGCTACCAATCCTTCATGACCGGCCAGGCGGCCGAAAGCTTCCGCCGGATGCGGCCGCAAAACCCGCGGCTCGCCGGGATCATGCCTTTCACCATCCTGTTCTCGAACTGGGCGGGAATCGCCTCCTTCGAGCAAATGAAACCCAAGCCCGTGGCGGAACGGCTGCGCCTCGCCTATCAACCGGTGCTCCTGAGCTGGGAACTGTGGACGCCCCAGGTGTACGCGGGCGCCCCAATCCAGCCCATCGCGCATGTGATCAACGACGACGACCAGGGGCGGGCGCTCACCAACGCGGCGCTCCGCTACACGCTGCTCTCCCCCGCCGGCGCCGAAATCCTGTCGCAGGAGATCCGCCTGCCCGCCCTGCCGTATTATGGGGTCTGGAGCCGGCGGCTGCGGCTCGAGCTGCCGCCCGGCCTGGCGACCGGAGATTACCGGCTGGCCGGACAAGTGCGGGACGATGGCCGGCTGGTCTCAACAAATTGGACCGAGGTGTTCATCGCCGGCGCAAACTGGAATTCCGCGGCGGCGCCGGAGCGGCCGCTTCGGCTGTTTGATCCCTCGGGAAAAACCGCGGCCGCGTTGGACCAGCTCTCGACGCCGTATCAAAAACTCGAGGATCTATCCATCCCGCTGAAGCCGGAGGAGACCCTGTTGCTGGGCGAAAACGCCTGGACCTCCGACCGCGCGCCCTGGTCCCTGGTGCTGCGTGATTTCGTGCGCGCCGGGGGGCGCGTGGCGCTGCTGCCTCAAAGCGAGGCCGCCCACCCCATCCCCTGGCTGCCCGCGCTGGCCACAAATCTGCTGGATTCGCCCAACGATCCCGAGTACCCGCCGCGCACGCGCCCCTTCCGCGAGCAGATGAACGTCAATCTGGAGCGACCCGATCATCCCCTCTTCGCCGGCCTCGACCGGCGCCGCTTCTCGCTCTGGTCAGACTACTCGGCCTGGGATCAGACCCGGCCCGGATTTCCGAAGCTCTATCCGGTCACGCGCGGCCTGCGCTGGACCGGCCCGGAGGCGCTCGCCAACTGCGCGGTGCTGGCGGACTACGACCGGGGGCTGGAAGGGGTCGCGCTCGCCGAGGTGTTTGATGGCAAAGGGTCGGTGATTTATTGCGGCTTCGATCTGATCCGGCGCGTCCGGCTCGATCCAGCCGCCGACCGGCTGTTGGGCAACCTCGTGCATTACCTGGCCTCGGCCTCCCGGCACGAGCGCTATCCCTTGATCGAGCAGCCGATCCGGTGGGGCGACTATGCCACCGAGCGGGGTCTGGTGTGCGGCTCGCTCAACGGGTTGATCGTCAACACGGAATGGGCGCCGGGCGAATACCAGACCGCGGGCGATGGTTTGCCGCCCAATACCGGCTCCTGGAATATGCGCCCGGGCGACCAGTTTGTCCCCGCCGGACGCAATCCGTTCGGCCTGTATTCCTACACCACCGGCTCCAGCCTGCGGGATTTGAACCGCGAGACGGCTATCGGCTCGGGGATCTTTTACGCGCGGATCCCTTCCGGACGCACCGTGATGGTGTCGCGGGCTTCCAATCCCGGAACGCGGAGCGCCACTTTGGAGGTGGCAATCGCTGGCGCCCCGCCGGACCGCCTCGAGCTTCCGCCCGGCCAGACCCGGAGCCTTCGCTCGCTGCTGCCCGCGGGGGCCACGGAAGTGAGCGTGCGCTACACCGGGGAGAAAACCCTGGTGTTGCGCGAGACCGCGTTCGAGTGAGCGCGGGTCGATCCCAGGGCTAGCGCGGCGCGTGGATTTTCCGCACCGCCGCGGCGGGCAGAGCCGGGGGCAAACAGGGGGACAGGGCGGCGATCAGCCGGTTTTTCCAGCCGGGAATCACGACGCGCTTGCCGCGCAGCATGCCGTCGATGCCGGCCCGCGCGACCCGGCGCGGATCACTGAGCCCGAGGGGCCGGGCCATGTGCATCCCCGCGCGCTCGAAAAACTCGGTGCGCGTGGATCCCGGGCAAAGGGTGGTCACAGTCACTCCCGTCCCCTTCAGCTCGACCGCCAAGGCGTACGAAAACGAATAAACAAACGCTTTGCTGGCGTAATACAGACTGACACTGGGTCCAGGTTGAAACGCGGCCACCGAGGCGACGTTGAGGATGCGCCCGCTTCCGCGCTGAAGCATGGGCTCGACAAACCGCCGGGTGAGCTCCACCAGAGCGGTCATGTTCACCCGCATGAGGCGCGCCCCGGCGGCGGGGTCGCTCTGCGCGAAAGGGCCGTAGAGACCGAGGCCGGCGTTGTTCACCAGTCCCTCGAGACGAAGCTCGCGCAACGCCTCGAACACCCGGGCGGGCGCTTCGGGCTCGGCTAAATCCGCCGCCAACACCCGGGTTTCCACGCCGTGGCGCGCGCGCAGTTCGTCCGCCAGTGTTTCCAGGCGTTCCCGCTGCCGCGCCAGCAGCACCAGCTTGAACTGGCGCTCCGCCAACCCGATCGCCAGTTCCCGGCCAATGCCGGCGGAGGCGCCGGTCACCAAGGTCCAACCAGCTTTCATTTTATGAAGCTCCGGGCGGACGCCGCCGGAGGAAATCCCGCCGCCATCCCGATGGTTGGGAAGCGCGGCCTCCCGGAAAATCCGGCCGCCGTTGCCCCGGGGCGCCGCCCCGGGACAACGACTTTGAATGCGTTACTTCTTTTCCTCGTGCCGCGCCTCGTCGGCGGCGTCGAAGGCGTGTTGCAGCGCCACCAGATCCTCGCCCGGCTTGAGCGCGTCGAGCACAGCCTGTTCGGCCTTGAGCTGCTCGGGCGAATAGTTGGCCGCTTTGATCGAGAGGCCGATGCGGCGATCGCTTTTGTCGATCTTGATCACCCGCGCCGTCACTTCCTGCCCGACCTTGAGCACGTTCTTGATTTTGTCCACCCGGTCCTCGCTGATCTGCGAGATATGCACCAGGCCGTCGATTTCGTGCTGCAGCCCGATGAAGGCGCCGAAGCTCGCCAGCTTGGTCACCTGGCCGGTGACCAGGTCGCCGACCTTGTACATCGTGTCGATGCTTTCCCACGGGTCGATCTCGAGTTGCTTGAGGCCGACCGCGATGCGCTGGTTGGCCTTATCGACCTCCAACACCACCGCCTCCACTTCGTCGCCCTTCTTGAGAACCTCCGAGGGGTGATTGATTTTCCGCGTCCAGGAGATGTCGGAGACGTGAATCATGCCATCCAGACCCTCCTCCAGCTCGATGAAAGCGCCGTAACTGGTGAGGTTGCGAATCTTGCCCTTGACCTTGGTGCCCTGCGGATATTTCTCCTGCGCCTGGTCCCATGGATTGGTCTCGAGCTGGCGCAGCCCCAGCGAGATTTTTTGCTCCTCGCGATTGATGCCCAACACCTGCGCCTCGATTTCCTGATCCTGCTTGAGCAGGTCCGCGGGCTTGGCCACCCGCTTGGTCCACGAGAGCTCGGTGACATGCACCAGGCCTTCGACGCCGGGTTCGAGTTCGACAAACGCGCCGTAGGCCACCAGGTTGACGACCTTGCCCTTGACCCGCGCCCCCACCGGATATTTCTGCTCGATGGAGTCCCAGGGATTGGCCAGCTTCTGCTTGAGGCCGAGGCTCACGCGCTCCTTCTCGCGGTTGATGTCCAGCACCACCACGTCGATGTCCTGCCCCACCTTGAGCAATTCGGAGGGATGGCCGATGCGGCCCCAGCTCATGTCGGTGATGTGCAGCAATCCGTCGATGCCGTTCAGATCGATGAAGGCGCCGAAGTCGGTGATGTTCTTGACCGTGCCCTTGCGAATGTCGCCCGGGGTCATTTCGGTGAGCAGTTTCTGCCGGCGCTCCAGGCGCTCCTGCTCGATGAGTTCGCGGCGCGAGAGGACGATGTTTTGCCGATCCTGGTTGATTTTAACAACCTTGAAATCATAGACGTTGCCGACGTATTGCGCCAGATTCTTGGGCGTGACCACGTCGATTTGCGAGGCGGGCAGGAACGCCTCCACCCCGATGTTTACCAGCAGGCCGCCCTTGACGATGGCCTTGACCTTGCCGGCGATCACTCCGCCCTCGTTGCAGATCGTGAGAATGCGTTCCCAGTTCTGCTTGAACTCCGCCTTTTCCTTCGAGAGCACAACCATGCCCTCGCGATCCTCGAGCTTCTCGATCAACACATCCACGACATCCCCGACCTTCACGGCCTTGATGTCGTCAAACTCGCTGCCGGGGACGGCGCCCTCGCTCTTGTAGCCAATGTCCACCAGCACTTCCTTGGGGCGGACCTCGATGACTGTGCCTTTTACAATGCTGCCCGCCGCAAAAGGCATCGCGCCTTTCTGCTTCAGGGCCTCTTCCATCGTCAACATGATGACAATACTTCCTTCAGACGAACCAGGGAGACTTGGTCAGCGCGCGGGCTTTCCGAGCTCCATTGCCAACGGACCATACGTTGCGGGGCAACGGAGGTTGAAGGTTAGGTTCTTCGTTTACTTCTTTTCTCAGCCTTAATGAAACGCCGCACTCACGGCGCTCAGGCATGGCCAACATAGTTGTTTCCCGTCCGGGCGCAAGCGCAAAACCGGTTCCGTGCGACCACGGCCTATCGCCTGGGGGACGGCGCCGGCAGGGGCAGGGTATTCTCCGCGCGGTGCGGCGATTGGTAAACCCCCGGCGGAAGATTGCGCAACGGATCGGTGGTTCGATGATGACGCCAGAGCACGTAGCCCAGAAAGATTGCGAGGAGCAGAAAAATGACTCCCCCGGCGATCGCCACCTTGCGCCAATCCACCCGGGAGAGTTGAAGCATCACGAAGTCCAGCACCCCGCGCGGCTGATCCGAAAGCGAAGGCGGTTCGGCGAACTTGGCGGTCTGGTTCAACTCCGCCTCCAAATCCCGCAGCACCCCCGGCACGTTCAGCTTCAGTTCGGTCGAGAGGGTGCGCACAAACCCGCGGATATAGACCGGGGCGCAAAAGACATCAAAGTTCCCCTCTTCCAGCGCCCGAATATGGTC
Organism: Verrucomicrobiota bacterium; assembly: GCA_039806935.1. Taxonomy (GTDB): domain Bacteria; phylum Verrucomicrobiota; class Verrucomicrobiia; order Limisphaerales; family UBA8199; genus JBDHQH01. The sequence goes on along the minus strand of JBDHQH010000052.1, from coordinate 1,777 downwards.
GGCGCGCATCTTGGTGATTTCCGCCACCCGCTCGATCGGAATCTGTTGAGCCTCACGGGCGCCGCGGAGTTGCTCGGCAACGGTCGGCATCTGGTCGAACCATATACTGGTTTTGCGCCGCCCCGGCAACCACCGATTGCGCGCGGGCCCGGGGCGGGCTCGCGCCCGGCCGGATGCCTGGCCGAGACGCCCCCGGGTGGCGCGTTCTCCGCTCCTCGCCGGGGCGGGCGAGGGGCCGCGCTTGCTTTCGCGCTCCGCGCGGATGACCATGCGGGCGGGAGCGGCGGCGTTAAAGCCCGCGGCCGGCTCCCCGGCAATATGAGAATTTTAGCCCTGGACTACGGCTCGAAGCGCGTTGGCGTGGCGGTCAGCGACGAGCTGAAAATGATCGCCACGCCGCTGGAGTTTATTCCCGCGCAGCCCTTTGCCGACTTCCTGCGCCGCCTGCGGGAGCTGCTGGCCGGGAAGGAGATCGAGCTGGTGTTGGTGGGCATGCCCCGCAGCCTGGACGGGGGCTACGGCCCGGCGGCGCTCAAGGTGCAGGATTTTGTGGCCGCGCTCAACGGCGCGATCACCGTGCCGATCCGCACCTGGGACGAACGGCTGACCTCGGCCCAGGCCAACCGGGTGTTAATCCAGGGCGGCGCCCGGCGCGACCAGCGCAAGCGGAAGGTCGATGCCATGGCGGCGGCGATTTTGCTCCAGAGCTATCTGGACGCGGGCGCCCGGGTGTAGAGGCCATTTGAAGCCGAATCCCAAGCCTCCCCCGATCGCGAGCGGCGCCCGCCCGGCGCCCGCCGGGGCCGCGCGGACTCCCCTGAAATTCAAGCTGACGGTGGCCTACGATGGCGCCCGCTACTCGGGATGGCAATGGCAGCGGACCGGCACCGGGGTGCAGCAGTTGCTCGAGGAGGCGCTGGCGAAATTATTCCCCAGCCGGCCCCGCGCCCACAGCTCGAGCCGCACCGACACCGGCGTCCACGCGCTCGGGATGGTGGCGCACTTCGAGGTCCCCCGCGCCGAGTGCCGCCTGGCTCCCATCAAGCTGGCGCTGGCGATCAACGCCTGGCTGCCGGAGGACATCCGCGTGGTTTCGGCCGTCCGCGCCCGCAGCGACTTTCACGCCCGCTTTCAAGCCGAGGCCAAGCAATACCGGTATTTCATCTGGAACCACCCGGCCATGAATCCTCTGCTGCGCCACCGCGCCTGGCATGTGCCGCGCCGGCTGGATCTGGCCGCGATGCGTCAGGCGGCCCAATTCCTCCCCGGCCGGCATGACTTCCGCTCCTTCGCCGCCAACTCGGGCTGCGCCCGCGAATCGACCGTCCGCACCCTGCGCCGCTGCGAACTCAGGCGCGCCGGCCCGCTGCTCACCCTGATCCTCGAGGGAGACGGCTTCCTCTACCGCATGTGCCGCGGCATTGCGGGCACGCTGGCGCAGGCCGGGCTGGGAAAATTTCCGCCGGAGGAGGTGCGCGCCATGCTGCGGAAACGCGACCGCCGGGTCGCCGGCATGTCCGCCCCCGCCCACGGCCTCGTGCTCTGGAAAGTGTTTTATCCACGTCGTTCGCCGGCCCATGCGCGTCGTCCTGGTTGAGCCCGAGATTCCGCCGAACACCGGCAATGTGGCCCGGCTCTGCGCCGCCACTTGCGCGGAGTTGCACTTGATCGAGCCGCTGGGATTCCGGATCGACGATGCCCAACTGCGCCGGGCCGGGATGGATTATTGGCGGCACGTCCAATGGCGCCGCTGGGCCGGCTGGCCGGCGTTCGCGGC
>JBDHQH010000204.1:0-3742 GCA_039806935.1 Verrucomicrobiota bacterium | reverse complement strand
AAAGGTCGTATGGTCGCCATGAATGGCGCGCAACATACGCCGAATGCCTCGCGGTGCCAAGTCGCCCGGCGGTGATTGGGCCGGCGTGATTCCACGGAGCTACGGCTGATTCGGGCGCGGCTTGGCTTGTTTTTCGGCGCGGGTTGAGGTATGCAAAGACTATGGCTGGAGTAACGGTTCATCGCGCTTTTAATCCCGCCGACGCGCAGTTGGTGCGCTCGCGCCTGGACGCCGCCGGTTTTCATCCGGTGGTGACGAACGAGCTTTCAGCGCTGAGCATGGATGGATACGCGCTGGCAGTCGGCGGCATTCTTGTCGAGGTCCCCGAAAGCGAAGCCGGGGCCGCGCGTGAGTTTCTGGCGGCCAGCACCCCGGTTGGCGAGGTCCCCGAGTCCGGGGAATAAGCCGGCCCTCGCCCTGGTTCTTTTCATGACTCATCGAGCTTTGCTAGTCCGGCTCCAGAAGCAGCTTTCCGCCGGCGAATTGAGCCTTGACCCGGCGGTCTTGCAGGCCCATGCGGGGGACAAGTGGTTCGCCAGCCACCTTCCCGAGGCGGTTGCCGTGCCACGCGCCACACCATCAGTGGCGCGGATCCTTCGCTTCGCCTCCGCTCACCGCATTCCGGTCACCGCGCGCGGCTCCGGGCACGGCTATGTGGGCGGGTGCGTGCCCATGCGGGGCGGGATTGTCCTCTCCCTGTCGCGGATGAATCGGATTCGCGAAATCAATCCGGCGGATTTTGTGGCCGTGGCGCAATCCGGCGTGATCACCGGCCACTTGCAGGACGAGGTGGAGAAGCGCGGGTTGTTTTATCCGCCCGATCCGGCGAGCCGGAAGGAGACGATGATCGGCGGGAACATCGCCACCAATGCCGGCGGGCCGCGCTGCTTGAAGTATGGCGTCACGCGCGATTACGTGCTGGGCTTGGAGGTGGTGTTGGCGGACGGCAGCGTGGCGCGGTTGGGTGGCCGCACCCACAAGAACAAGACCGGCTTCGATTTGCACCGGCTCTTTGTCGGTTCGGAAGGAATGCTGGGCGTGATCACGGAAGCGACGCTCAAACTTTTGCCGCTTCCGCCCTACCGCGCCTGTCTCGCGGCTGGTTTTGGTTCGATGCGCTCGGCCATCGCGTCGCTGCAGGCCATCTTCCGCGCCGGCTTTCTGCCTGCGGCGCTTGAATTGGCCGACGCGTTTACTCTGGCGGCAGCGCGGCAACGAACCAAGAGCGAACGCCTGCGAGGTTGCAAGGGCCATTTGATCGTCGAGTTGGACGGTCAGGAAAGTTCGGTGCGCGGCGAACTTGCCGTGCTTCAGGCAGTGCTGGCCCGGCACAAGCCTTTGTTTGTGGATCAGGGCCGCGGCCCCGCCGAGTGCGAGGCGATCTGGAACCTCCGGCGCGAGTTTTCCTACGCGCTGCGGGATACCGGCCTTACCAAATTGAACGAGGACATTGTTGTGCCGCGCGGGCGACTGGCGGATCTCTTTGCGTTCGCGGCCCGGCTTCAGCAGCGACACGGCCTGGCGGTGGCGTGCTTTGGCCATGCCGGGGACGGCAACATTCACACCAACCTCATGGTAGATTTCAACCAGGCAGGCGCTCGGCGTCGCAGCGAGCGCGCGCTCAACGAATTATTCCGTCAAGTGCTCGCCTGGGGTGGCGCGATCACGGGGGAACACGGGGTCGGCCTGGCCAAGCAACGCTGGTGGCCGGACGCGATCGGCCCCGAGGCGTTGAAGCTGCATCGTGTCATCAAGTCGGCCCTGGATCCCAAAGGTATTTTGAATCCGGGGAAATTCCTCGGATGAGCGGGAAGCCCGCCAATCATTCGAGCAATCGCGCCCGGTAGAATTGTCCGCCCGGCGCCGGTGAACGCGCGTCTTCCAGGCTCAAGCGGGAGCCGGGCAGCACATTAGTCGAAATGGGGATCCAGCTTGAGAGATCGTGTGTTCGCTCGATCACGATCTTTTGGCCGGGGTCGCCGCTGACAGTGAGAAGGAATGAGTATTCACTCGCGCCTTCAGCAACGATGGCGGGAGGTTGCCGGGTGGGCCAAATCGTGATCGGCTCCGGCGCATACAGGTGTCGAGTGCGCGAATTGCAAGTGAGGGAGCCGAGTAGAAAATAGGACCCGGGCGGGAGGTTGGGGCCGACGAACGGAGATTGGACGGCGCGACCGACCGTGTTGGCCCCGGTGCCCGCGAGGACCGTTTGGGCCAGAGCGATTTCGTTGTCGTTGTACGGATTCCGATCCCGGTCGAGTTGGAAGCGTAAGACGCCGGTGGCCGAGGTGTTGGCGCCGAACTGGTAATACCACGTCAAAGCTAGCGACTGGCCCGCGGCAAGATTGGCTTGGCCACTGACATTCAGACGAACCAGATTCGGCCACAAACCGTTGTTGGCCGGTAATCGGCTGCGATTGCCCGCCACGCCCGCCCCGAGATCCCAAAGTTTATTCAATCCATCGCTGATGCGCCCCTGGCCGGCGCCGGCGGGTTGCAGCCCGCTGAAGCGGTCACCGCCCGCGATCGCGCTGTACAAAAAACCAGCTCTGGCGCCGGCGGCTTCCGCCGCGGTCCACCAGGCGGCACGTTCGCTTTGGGTGAGGATCGCTCCGGTGTCGCTGGCCGGCGTCGAAAGTTGGATCGTGCCGTGGTACCATAGATGAGCATCGCTATGCGAGGAGCTGTAGCCTCCGTTCAGATTAATCAGCCGCCGGTTATAGGCCCCCGCGACGGCCTGCCCATTGGGCACGAACAAGCCATCGCCCAGGCTCTGCCAATAATTATCGGTGTATAGAATATTCGCGTAATTGGTGAGCGGAGGATCACCAAAAGCAGGGTGCGGATCCATCGTGGTAACCTGATCCACCCAAATGCCCTGGGCCCCCAGCACCCGCGCCAACTCCAACACGACAGATCCGCCGCGGCTGTGGCCAACCAGATGCAACGGCAGTTCCGCCAGCGCTCGACCGTGGAGATCCGCCAGGAAATTTGTGGACAGCAACGCGGTCCCGACAGCGGCAGCCACGGAAGGGCTCGGAACGGAACCGCCGGAAAGGGTGGACCAATCCAAGGCGATCAGGATTTCACCGGAATCTGATTCCGCGGCGGCGACTCCATCCAGGAACACCAGGCCGGTTCGTAGTTGCGAACCGGATTGTCGGACATTGATTTGATACAGGCTGACATTGGTTCCGGGGAATGGCCGGTACTGGGCGATCTTGTTGCACATCGGGATGATCCAATCGCTTACGTTTCCGGCAAAACCGTGCGTGATCAACGTCACCCCGCCAGCAGTGGCGGCCGGTAGGCCAAAGAATCCAAGCGTGGCTAATCCAAGGGCCAGCGCTGTTCGTCGGCGGCGCCAGGCACGTCGGGTCGATGCCGCGATCTGGGTCAGCGCGCGCGGCAAACTATTCCTCGTCGGGAGAGCGGCGCAACCGGATGATGATCAGCAGGAACACCAGGCCCGCCAATCCGAGGAAGGCGATGGGAGGCGAGCTAACCACCACGCCGGCCACACCAATCAAAAGGGCGATGAAACCGAGCGCGAAAAGCGCCAGATCCGCCACATCACGATCCGAAGAATCTGCAAGGCTGTTCATGTCACTTCACGTTAAAGAGCAAGCAACGATACCTCGGAGTGTCCCAAATGCAATGCGGCCGCGCCTCGTCCGGCCAAAGAATTTGGAGTTGTCCTGACCTGAGTGGTCGGGGCAAGTTGGGTGATGCGCGTGTTGGA
>JBDHQH010000203.1:0-3758 GCA_039806935.1 Verrucomicrobiota bacterium | reverse complement strand
CCCTGAGGCGCGCCGGGAGGCCGGGCGTCAGCATCAGGCACCGCGAAGAAAGTTCGATTATGACCGACGCGGTTGGGGAGCGCCTGCGTCCACCTCCGCCGGATTGCCAAGGATGCGAAGAGGGACTGCCGGAGGCCGGCCGTTTGTGGAAGGTTCGGCTCATGCGTCGTGCCGCTGCGGGGCTGTTCCGGGCGCGCTCCACTCCGGCGACTCGTCCCCTGATAAAGCGAAGCGGCTCGGTTTTAAATGTTGGTTGCCACCGGTTGGTTCCGAACGGTAAGGTGCGGTCGCGATTAGGGAAATTTCATGAAACCACGTGTCCGATTTGCGCCGAGTCCAACCGGTTTTTTACACATTGGCGGAGCGCGCACCGCTTTGTTCAACTATCTTTACGCCCGACGCTTAGGCGGCGCCTTCATCCTGCGCATCGAGGATACCGACGCCGCCCGCAACACGCAGGAAGCGGTCAACGTCATTCTGGAGGGGCTCCGTTGGCTCGGGCTGGAGTGGGACGAAGGGCCGATCACCGGAGACGTCACCGGCCCCAGCAAAGGGAATTGCGGCCCCTACTTTCAAAGCCAGCGCAAGGCAAATTACCAGCGGCGCGTCGAGGCTCTGCTTTCCCGGGGTCTGGCTTACGAACATGAAGGGGCGATCCGCTTCAAAATGTCGCGCGAACCAATCGTCATCCCCGATGTCGTGGTGGGAAATGTCCGGCGCGAATTGACCGATCGCGAGCAGGCGGATCCCGACTTCGTCATCGTCCGCTCGGATGGCGAGCCGGTATTTCATCTGGTCAACGTGGTGGATGACCTCGAAATGAACGTAACCCATGTGATTCGGGGCGAGGATCACTTAAGCAACACCGCCAAACATATCGCGCTGTTTCACGCCTTCGGAGTGCAGCCACCACGCTACGCGCACATTCCGTTGATTCTGAACATCGACGGCACGAAGATGAGCAAACGGGATTCGGGCGCCTCGCTCGCCACCTACATGGAGGAGGGCTACGTCCCGGAGGCGCTGGTGAACTACCTGGCCCTGCTCGGCTGGTCGCCCAAAGACAACCGCGAAAAACTGGCGTTAAAAGAAATCATCGAGCTGTTTGATTTGCCGCAAATTTTGCGGCACAACGCGCGCTTCGACCTGGCCAAACTGAACTGGCTGAATGGCGAGTATATCCGCGAAATGTCCGCGGATCGGTTCTACGAACTCTCCATTCACGCGCTGGCGCGCGCGGGCTTTGACACCAACCGTTACCCGCTTGATTACGTCAAAGCCGCCCTTGACACCTGCCAGGGCAAATTCAAACTTTTCACCGAAGCGCCCGGCTATGCCGGCTTTTACTTCACGGACCATATCGCTTACGATCCCGAGGCGGCCGCGCGCGATTTCACCGCGGCCAACCGGCCGATCCTGGCGGCGCTGCGGGAGGGCTTGGCTCGCCTGCAACCGTTTGGCGCCGACGCCATCGGCGCCGTCCTGAAGGAAACCGCGCAGCAATTCGGCGTGAAAACCGGCGCGCTGGTGCATCCCACACGGTTGGCCTGCTGCGGCGCCACCGCCGGGCCCAGCCTCTATCATCTGATTGAGATCCTCGGTCGGGAGCGCACCTTGCGGCGGCTGGATGCCGCCCTGGCGCGGATGGGATAATCCCTGTCCAAAGCCGCGCCGCTACAGGGAAAGATTCCGATTCTTGGCCCGGGACTCCTCGGCCAGGCGCTTCTTGAAATCGAGGATCGCCTGCCGCAACTCCGGGTTGCCCACCCCCAGAATCTGCACGGCCAGAAGACCCGCGTTCCGGGCGCCGTCGATAGCCACGGTGGCCACGGGCACGCCGCCGGGCATCTGCACGATGGAAAACAATGAATCCATTCCCCGCAAGTGCTTGCTGGCAATCGGCACGCCGATGACCGGCAGCGGAGTGAAAGCCGCCGTCACGCCGGGCAAATGGGCGGCGCCACCCGCGCCGGCAATGATCACTTCCAGGCCGCGCTGGTGCGCGCCGCTGGCGTACTTGGCCAGGTCGTTCGGCGCCCGGTGCGCCGAAATGACTTTGACCTCGGCGTCCACACCAAACTCGTGGCAAGCGTCGGCGGCGGCTTTCATCACCGGCCAATCCGAGTCGCTTCCCATCAAAATCCCCACCCGCGGCCCCACGTTCGACTTCTTCATAGAATTTGCGGGCCTATCTTCGTTGCGCCCCCGGCATTCCGCAAGTCTGGGAATGCGGGGCATCTCCGCGGCTTCCCGCCCCGGCGCGGTTTGGAAAACCAGAGATGGGATTGGCGGAGGATCGCCCCGCTACGGCCTTTAACAAGAATGCACCTATCTGAATCAGTCAAAAAGACTGTGAGGTTGTCCAGTTTTTAGTTTGAACTTTTTTTAAGCCGGTCCAGGTCCACCGTCAGTTGACCAATCTTCTGATGCAACTGCGTAATCAACTCCTCCTGGCCCTCCGTCCCCGGCTGCTGCGGCTCAAACAACTCGGGCATATGGTCCCGGATCGTGCCCCGCCATTGCGTCACCTGAGTCGGATGCACCGCATACTCTCTCGCCAGTTGCGCGACCGTTTTAAGCCCAACCAGGGCTTCGAATCCCACTTTAGCCTTGAAGGCCCCACTATGCCGTTTGCGTTTGGTTTCATTGTCCGCTTTCTTTTCTCCAGCAGACCAGCAAAAGTCCATCTTAACTGGTGGTCTAATTCTTGGGGTCCACCTCAACCTGCTGGAAGTGATCATGCGCCGCTATGAAAACCGGTCCACGATTATGACCACCAACCGCCCGTTGGAGGACTGGGGCAAGCTCTTGAACGACGTCCCCACCGCCGGGGCCATCCTCGACCGGTTCCTGCACCATGCCATCACCATCGCGATCACGGGGCGAAGCTACCGCGTCAAAGACTCATTGCCCGCTCCTGAAAACAAAAAAGCGAAGAAACCCAGCGAACCTTCGGCCGCAACCACCAGAGCCGAGACCGAATGATAATCAGATGCAGCCGCGTGCCGGTGGCAAAGGCCGGCTGCTACCAGGCTCGGCTAGTCTCGGCTCTGCTGGTTGCTAGCGTGCGGCGAAACGAAAGTACTTGATCGGGATAACAAAACTGATATGAACTCAAGCACCTCGGAGTGGCTGGTTTTGACCAGCAAAAGGACACCGAAACTCCGCTTCACACGGCAATCCTCTTTCGGTTTGGTTCCGCCCCGTTTCGGGAACGTTCGCTCAGTGCTCTCCGGCAAGCATCCGCTTTCTGCTCCCACCCCGCCCGCCCTCAATTTCGGGAAATCATCCACTCTCAAAGTTCTTTACAAAAATTCCCATCGGCGCAAATTTCGCCTTCAGAGCAATTATGAGAGGAATTTCAATTTCGAGGACGATCCTGCCAGCGATCACAGCGACAGCGGTATTTATTTACGCATACGCGATCTGTGCCGCCCCATCCGTTGAACAGCAGAAACTGGCCTCAGCAAACGCCACTTTCGGCTTCCAATTGTTGAAGCAACTCGTCAAAGAGCAACCGAACTCCAACATTTTCATTTCGCCATTCGGCGCTTCGACCGTATTGCAGATGGCCTGCAATGGCGCAAAGGGACAGACCAAAGCTGAAATGCAGCATGCTTTAGGTTCAACGGCATTGACTCAAGACGCGCTGAACAACGCGGAAAACGAGTTGAACAAATCCGCCTCCTCAGCAGAATCTGTGGGTAAACTCATCAGGTTCCGGGAGCTTTCCTAACGTGTGATAGAGCGCAATTTCC
>JBDHQH010000202.1:0-3769 GCA_039806935.1 Verrucomicrobiota bacterium | reverse complement strand
CAGCCATGCAGCTTCTCGATGGCTTGCGGCTGATCTCCCGCCGGAGGGAAGGACGAGACCAATTCGAACATCAGCAGGAAAGCTAAGGCCGTCGCCCCGCGGCGTCAACGAGCGGGCCTCCGATGGGCACCTGAGTCAAACATCCCCATCGGAGGGTAAGCCAGGGAGCGCAACCTAAAGGCTGCGGCTACATCCCGAGCGTCCGATCGGGAGTCCCCATGTAGTCGCAGCCTTCAGGCTGCGTCGGCGTCCCGGCCAGACAGGGAGCGCAGCCTAAAGGCTGCGGCTACAGCCCGGAGGCTGGCTCGGGCGGCTCGCTTTCTCCTTCCGGGTACACTTCGGGCGGCAACTGGCCGCGGCGAATCAACTCCTGCAAATCGCGTATAATCGTGCGCCGGGCAACCTGAAACTGGCGCGCGAGGGCGGAAATATTGGGCCGCTGGGGCGAGCGGACGAGCAACTCGCGCAAGTGCGTTTGGCGGCTTAAACGGTCCGTCGAACGGCTGAACCATTCGAGCGCGTCCACGCGTTGGGAGCGTTCGAGCGCCTCAAACTGCCGCACGACCTCGCGTTCGCCGCATTCCGAAAGGGCGGTGGCCACCACTTTCTTGAGCGCGCGCAGATCCACCGGTTTGGCGAGGCAGAAATGCGCCCGGCGCGGACCTTGCAGAGCTTCGAGTTGCTGTTGCACCTCGAGCGCGCCCGAAACGATGATGATCGGCACATGAGGCAGCAGTTCCTTAAGTTCCGGCAGGAAATCCAGGCCCAACTCTCCCTCCTCGAGCACATGATCCAGAATCACCACTCCCGGCGAGGCGGCCGCCGCCAGCGCGAGGGCCTCGCTGCCCGTCCGCGCCCGCGCCAACCGGTACTCCCCCAGCGCCTCCTCGTAGAGCTCGTATTGCAGGTCGTCGTCCTCGATGACGAGGAGCAGCGGAGGGGGCGGTTTATCAGCCATAAACCCGCCCTTTTACCCGAGGACCCGGAACGACAGCTTGCGGATTAAATCCCGCCCGAAGCTGTGCTGGAGCCGCTCGAGAATTTCGTGGCGCCGATAGCGCACGAGTTCAGCCAGCCAGACATTGCTGTCCACCGAGATAAACAGCGTGCCGTTGCGCAGGCCGGTGGGCTGGGCGTGCGCCACGAGGTTCGGATCCAGGAGCTCGTTCCAGACCTTCACCACCTCGGCTTCCGCCTGCCGCCGGTCCAGGCGCAAATCCTTGAGTACGGCCGGCAGCACGGCGGCGGCGGAGCGGGCGCCGCGGGCGCGGGCGCGCTCGCGCGCGGAGAGATCCACGCCGCGCCACTCGGCCAGGGCGCGCTCGCGCGCGCTCGGCCGGGCCGGGCCCAGGGCCGGGATATGCCGAGGTCTCCGAAACACCGGGTCAAGTTGCCGCTTCGGCGGCGGGGACGCCAGCCGTTTCCGCCGGTTTCGGAAGCGAATGCTCGTCCACGATCAGCACTCCGCGCGGTTGCAGATCGTAGTTGCCCGAGAAGGTCGCGCCGGTGAGGAAATCATGCATCGGCTTGTAGAATTGAATCCGGATCGGGGAACTCTGGTGATTGAGGAGGAAATAGATCTTCTCGTTTTCGCGCTCGCGCAAGGAAACCTCGACGGACTCGGGCACCTTCAGCAGGGGGTGCATGTTGGCCAACTGCCGCAGCCAGGTCACCAGGTCGTTGTAAAAAGGCTGGTGGCTCTGGGTGCCGATGTAAACGGCCTTGCCCAGGCCGAACGTATTGACGGTGATCGCCGGCCGGCCGGCGTAGAAATCCTTGCCGTAGGTCGCGACCACCTGGCAGCCGTTGGGCTCGATCAAATCGCACCAGAGCCGGGCTGGGTGCATGTGGCTGGTGGGGAAACTGCCCTTGAAAAGCAGATGATTCTCCTCCCCGGGCGGCAGCGGATCAAACTCCTGCACCTCGAGGCCGAACAGATCCGCCAGATCGTGCGGATAGCCGGTGTCCGGCGCCATGTTGTGCTCGTCCACCAGGCCGGTATTGAACGTCGCCACCAGGACGCCGCCGTTCTGGACATAGAGCTTGAGCCGATCCGCCTCGCCGCCGGGCAGCAAGTACAACGAGGGGGCCAGCACCAGTTTATAACCCGACAACTCGTCCGTAGGCCGCGCGAAATCGACCATGATGTTCCGATCGTGCAGCGCGTTGTAGAAAAGCTGAATGTGCTCGCGCAGGCTGAAATGTTTATTGGGCTGATGGCCCTGCCGCAGCGCCCAGTCGTTGTCGTGGGTGTAGAGGATGCAGACCTCGGGTTTGACCTGGGTGCCCTTCAGGGCCGGCGCGAGCAGTTTCAGCTCGTCGCCCACCTGCGCGACCTCGCGGAAAATCCGATTGTCCTTCCGCCCGCTGTGGGGCAGCACTGCGCCGTGGAATTTCTCGCTGCCAAACCGCGGCTGGCGCCAGCGGAAGAACAGGATGGCGTTGGCGCCGCGCGAGAGCAATTGATAGGTGAACAGGCGCAGCACCCCGGGCCGCACCAGCGAGTTGACCTCCTGCCAGTTGACGTTTCCCGCCTTGTGCTCCATCACCCAGAAACCCTCGCCGCCGTCCGGCGCCCGGATGCCGGTCTTCTTGAGCGAGCGCAGCATGTCGATTTCGCAGGCCAACTCCGCGGTGCGGGCCTTGATGGCGGCGGTGCTTTCAATCGAGACGAAATCGATGACCTCGGCCACGTCGAAATGATCAAACCGATGCACCAGCGGGCGCAGGTTGGTGGTGACCGGGCAATTCGGCGAGAGCTCGCGCAGCAGGTCGGCCTGCATTTTCACAAAGGCCACGATGGTATCGCTGCAAAACCTCGCCCAGTCCAGCACCAGCGCCGGGTTGTGCTGCGCCGGCGCGGCCATCGGCATCGGCACCTCCTGGAAATCGCCCACCACCTGGCCCCAATGCCGCAGGCCCATGCGCTCGTTGAGCCGCTCGACCGTCTCGTACTTTTCCCGCAGCCACAAATGCCAATCCTGCTTGGCATCCTCGTTAAAGGCGGCTTCGGTGTGGTTGCCGCCCAGGCTGTTGTCAATCTGCCAGGCGACCAGCGCCGGATGCCGCCCCAGGGCAGTCGCCATCTCCGCCACAATCTTGCGCGAATACTCCCAAAAAACGTCGCTGTTCAGGCAAACCGCCCGGCGCGTCCCCTCCCGTTTCATCAGCCCGCGCTCGTCCAGCGGCAAGATCTCGGGATGCGCCCGGGCCAGCCAGATCGGCGGCGCGGCAGTGGGCGTGGCCAGCACCACCCGGATCCCCGATTTGTGCAGCCGGTCCATGATGCGCCGCAGCCAGTCGAAATCGTATTTCCCTTGCGCCGGCTCGCAGAACGCCCAGGTGAATTCACCCATGCGGACCACGTTGATGCCGGCGTCGAGCATGAGTTCGATATCGCGCTCCCAGGCGGCCTCGGGGTTGTCAGCGGCGCCCCCGTACGGATACACCCATTGTTCCGGATGATAATCAACGCCGAAAAACATAAGCGTCCTTTCGTCTGCGGCTTTTTGCCAAAGGTAATTAATCAAGGCAATTTTTGCAACCGGAAAGTGAAGCTTTATGCATCCCCCAGGGCGTTTGGCTGGCAGGCTCATAGAACGGGGCCGAATTTGAGGATGAGCCGGTGGGCGTGTTTGGGATGGCAGTGGCCGCCTTCAAAAAACGGAGCCATGGGCTGGCCGTTTTCGAAAGGGATCATGGCCAGGAGAACGTTGCGGGTGAAAGCCAAATTGAGGGCGGCATTGGCTTTGCGATGACAATGGCGGTC
>JBDHQH010000201.1:0-3773 GCA_039806935.1 Verrucomicrobiota bacterium | reverse complement strand
ACGGTTGAGATTAAATCCAGTCCCCGATTTCGTCTTGGCGGGATCCCTGTGGCTGCTCAGCGCGACCTGGCTTATGGGCAACGAAACTATCGAAGTACGAGGTCATTGCGAGGTGCTGGAATTCGCTGCCAGGAGTTCGGCTCCTCCGTTGCAAACGCGGATTGACTTTAAGGGGCTGCTTGCTCCGTCAAGCTGGCTGATCGCGGCCACGAATTGCGACCAGACTTCGGAATGGGCGTTACTGGCTTTTGACGGCTCCAACACCTTTGCGCTGATGCCGTATGAGGGACATTTTGTGAGCCAAGCGCCCGGCGGGAGCCGGCACTTTGCGACCGTCTCCAGCGGTCCGCTATACGAAACCAGCGTCACGGACTACCTCCATTTGCACGTGCTCTGGCTGGCCCTGGCGGCGGGTCAGGTCGCTAGATCGAATCCCGCGGCCGAGACAATGCCGCTTCCGTGGGCTTATCCACGGAAGAACGTCTCGGCTTATGGTTATCGTTGGCGGTTCACCTTTTCTCCAGACGGCAGGGCTCTCCAAGCTTGCGAGGCGCGCCGCGATCCGACCTTGGACCAGCCGCTCGAACAGGAATTGCGGCGGCCGACGGTCAGCTATCCGCGCTCCCCGCAGGCGCATCAGCGGCAGGCCGACCTGTGGGCGATCCGGAGCGCGGTGCCGGCCGGATTCGTGAACGCGGCCTATTCAGCCAAAAGCCTGCTCGCGAGAGGCCAATGGAGCATCCCGACGGAGGGGACTTTTATTCATTCCAATTACAACAATGGGCGGCCATTCAAGCGCGCTGAAGTCACTCTAAAGATCGCGGAAGCCACCCCAGGTCCACCCGCCAGCACGTTCCTGCCGGCGCTCAGCGAAAAGACCCTTACCCGGGATTTTCGATACCGTCAGCAGAAGGAAGATCGCATTTACGATGGCGCGGTTTACGTCCAAGAACCGGGCGACTGGCGCTCGGGCACGGATCCTCTCCTGCAATTGGAGGCGAAAGCTTACCTTATCCACGGCCCGAAGGTCGGAGATTATAGCCTGCTGGCCGGCCTCAGGGATCCGAGGACCGGATTCAAGAAGATGTTACTTTACAGTGCCTTTTTGGCTCTCCAGATCTTATTCGTCACCCTCCTGTGGCGGGGAATTCGCAGCCGAAGAGACGCGACTGACCGGGAGGGAGCCCATACTCCGAATTCTATTTTATGAGAAAGAAACTACTGTTGATTGCGTCGGCTATACTGGTGCTCACCGTCAATGGAACGGCTTCCCTGTTAATGTGCTCGGATATGAAAGAGGACAAAACCTGCGATCCCGTCGCCTGCGACTACCAAAACGAGGACGGTGATGTAGAGCGCGGAATCTGTGCTGCAGCTCCGACACCGGGGCCTCACGAGGGTAGTTGTATTTGCGGCGAGCCGTAAACTCCTTTGCAGCCGATTTAATGCGGGAAAGCTAGTAGCGCCGTGGCGGTCTCGGCTTGAGCCGGGCCGGGCTCGCTGAAGCGTGGGCGCTGGGGCAAAAACTTGCCTGAGAAATCGCCGGCGGCCGCCGCCGGTTGCGCCGGCCGGCCCCACGAGGGCAGGCGGTTTTTCCGACTCTGGATGGCCGTGGCAAAAGTTTTCCGCCCTCCCGGAAATTTTTTAATTGACCATGCGCCGGAGGCGCGGAATCATTTCCGCCAGCATGAGCAACCGTCCGTTCGCAGTCTTTGGCCGTGGTGCGGCAAAACACCGTTCCGCCCGGAAACGGGCCGTTCTTCTCCTCTCCCTGATCCTGTCGCTTGCCTGGACGGGCGCGGGCGCCGCGCCGGCGCCGCCAGTTCCCGATCTGGTGATCGAGGCCGGCGGGCGCGCGCTGGGCAAGGCGACGAAAAACAGCGTCGGCATGCCGCGGGTGGATTGGGTCTTTGCGAGCGCCGCCAACCACGCGGACGCCACCATCCGGCTGGCGCACCGGGATGTGTTGCGCCCGTTTTTTGTCGAGTGCAACGGACGGCGGCTGGGCCAGCTCTCCATTTCCTACCGCGTCGAGCGCGAGAATTATTTCTCCGTGCCGGCGGGCGTGCTCAAGGATGGCCGCAACACGCTGAGCATTGTGGGCGAGGATTACGGACGCGCCATCACGGTCAGCAACGTGGTTTTATTTCGCCAGCCGCTCCGCGATTTGCTGAATTTGCGGACCATTTTCGTCTCCGTGAGCGATCGCGCCAGCGGCCAGCCGGTGCCCTCGCGCCTGACGATTGTGGACCGCCAGGGCCGCGGGGCGCCGATCTTTTCCGTCTCCGCGACCAACACCGGCGTGCGCACCGGCATCATTTACAGCCTGGGCCGGGAGTTCAGCTTCGAGGTTCCGGACGGTCGCTACGATCTCTACGCCACCCGGGGCATGGAGTGGAGCCTGGGGCATCGGGCGGTGACGACTTCGTCCCAGCCGGTCACGGCGCGGCTGGTGATTGGCCGGCAAGTGGACACGAAGGGCTTCATCGCGGCGGACACGCACATTCACAACCTCACCTTCAGCGGACACGGCGACGCCGTGATCGAGGAGCGGATGCTCTCGCTGGCGGGCGAAGGGGTCGAGCTGGGGGTAGCCACCGATCACAATCATTTTACGGATTACCGGCCCTACCAGCGGGAGATGGGGGTCAGCGAGTACTTCACCCCGGTGGTGGGCAACGAAATCACCACGAAAAACGGCCATTTGAACGGCTTCCCCTTCCCCCTGGGCGGGGAGGTGCCCGATTTTCATGAAACCGATTGGGTCAAGCTGGTCAGTGACATCCGGCTGAAAGGCGCCAAGGTGGTGATCTTGAACCATCCACGCTGGCCGGACGCGGAGAAAAATCCGCTCATGCGCTTCGCCTTCAACCGCGCCACGGGCGAGTGCGACAACGGCCCCGCGTTTACTTTCGACGCCATGGAGCTGGTGAACTCGAGCGCCTCGGTCCAGATCGCCCGCGAGGAGGTGAAGGCCAACGCCACCCGGTTGCTGGCCGATTGGTTCGCGGTGCTCAATCACGGGAACAAAGTCACCGGCGCCGGCGCCTCGGACTCGCACACCCTGCACAACCCCGTGGGCCAGGGCCGCACCTACATCCGCAGCTCGACTGATGACGCCGCGCGATTGGACGTGGACGAGCTGTGCGCCAACTATCTGGCGGGGGACACCTCCGTGAGCTACGGCATTTTCGCGGACGTGATCGTGGACGGCCGGCGCCACATGGGCGGGCAGCTCCAGCCGCGCCAGGGCAAGCTCGACGTCCGGCTGCGCATCCAGTCGGCGGATTGGATCACGCCGCGGCGGGCCATCGTGTTTTTAAACGGCCTCCCGGTGGCGACCCGCGAACTCGAGCCGAAGCCGGGCAAAGCCTTCGACCGGACGCTGCGGATTTCCCTTCCCGCGCCGGCCTGGGACGCGTATCTCGTATGCGCGGTGTTTGGGGATCCCGTGACCGCGCCCTACTGGCCCACGCTCGCCCATTTCACCGCCGCGGTGACCAATCCCCTCTATGTGGATGGCGACGGCGACGGGCGGTATCAAAGCCCGCGCGAGACCGCCCGCGGAATGCTGGCCCGCACGGACGGCGGGCTGGAGAGCGCGTGGCGGCTGGTCGAGGATGCGGATGACGCCCTGGCAGGGCAGATGCTCGGGCTGCTGGCCGGCGGGAAGGATGCGGCATTCCTGCGGCAGCTCGAAAGCCGGGCGCGCGCCGCCGCCGGGACGCGCGAACTCTACGCCAGCTTCCTCGAGACGCGCCGCGCGCCGTAAG
>JBDHQH010000051.1:0-23160 GCA_039806935.1 Verrucomicrobiota bacterium | reverse complement strand
ATTTCCGGTGGTGTCGCCGGCGTCAATCTACCCAGCGAAATTCCACCACCACAGGGAGATGATCCGAAGCTTGGGAGGAAGGAATGCGCGCCTGCACGGGTTGGATCGGCGCGGCTTTTGAAAGCCAGATGAAATCGATGCGCTTTCGGGGATGATCGGCGGGAATGGTGAAGCCGTCGCCCCGGCCGACGGCCGCCCAGCAGTCGATGAGGAACTCCGCCAAACGGGCATACATGCGGCTCCCGGGCGTGTCATTGAAATCCCCGCAGAGAATCGCCGGCTTTCCCGGATAATCCCGCTCGAGCACCGAGCGGATTTGATCCACTTTCATCAATCGCTCAACCCCGTCCTTCTGGAAATCCAGGTGCGTGTCGAGGAGGACCAGTTCGCGGCCCCGCGCTTCGAGCCGCACTTGCAGCAGGCCGCGCTGCTCGTCCGGCTTCACCATCCGGTAATGCAGATTGGTGACGCTCTTGATGGGGAAACGAGTCAGCACGGCATTGCCGTACTCCCCGCCCTGATGATGCAAATTGTTGCTGAAGACGCAGGTCATGCCGGTCAATTCCGCCAGCTCCCGGGGAAAATCACGGCGCGCGGTGCGCTCCACGCCTTTGTCCACCTCCTGCAAGGCGACGATGTCGGCTTGCTCGCTCCGGATGAGTTGCGCGATCCGCTCGAGGTCCACCTTGCCGTCCAGGCCTTCGCCATGGTGGATATTGTAGGTCATCACGCGGAAACTTTCCGCGGCGGGCCCGGCGGCCAGGCCGCTCCGCTTGGCCGCGAACTGGCACAGCAGCGCCAGACAGAGGATCGACGTCCGCAGGGGGAAAGGGGTTGCCCAATGTTTCATGCGCGCGAGACTACCTCAGCCCCGGCGCCTTGACAATCGCGCCGGACTGCAAGCAGGCCCGCCGCTCCGCGCCCCTGGCCCTCGGGCGGGAGGTTACTCCTCCTCTTTCAAAGTGCCGAGGAAGGCCTTCATCGCCGGCGACAGCACCTTGTTCTTTTTGTAAATCGCGGCCAGCGGCCGGACGAGATTCCCATCCTCGAGGGCAACCTCGGCCAGGGTTTGCTTCGCGACTTCCTGGGTCACTGTGTTTTTGGGTACAATGGCCAGGCCCGCCTCGATCTCGACCGCGCGTTTGACGGTCTCGATATTGTCGAATTCCATGACATGCCGCACCTGGATGCCATGCTCGCGCAGCACGCGATCCAGAGCCTTGCGCGTGGGAATGTCGGGCTGAAACCCGATGAACTTCTGCCCCGAAAGCGCTTTGAGCCGGGCGCTTTTGCTCTTGGCCAGGGGATGCTGCGGATGACAGATCAACACCATCGGATCCTCGCGCAGCGGCACGATCTCGAGCTTGGGATCGCGGGTGGGAAACGCGACCAGACCCAGGTCCACCCCGTTCCCGATCACGTCCCCATACACCTGATTCGCCCGCCGGTACTCCACATGCACGCTCACGGTGGGGAAACCCTTCAGGAACCGCTTCAAATACGGCGGCAAATCGTGCAGGCCGATGCTGTAGATGGTCGAGACGCGAATCGTGCCCGACACCACCTTTTTGATCTCCTGAATCCGGTGGAACAGCGAGTCGTAGGTGGTGATCACTTGTTTGCTGTAATCGTAGAGCACCTGCCCCTCGCGCGTGAGGCGGAAGTGTTTCTTGCTGCGCTCGATCAGCAGCGACTTGAACAGCCGTTCCAGGGAGCTGACCTGCTGGCTCACGGCCGATTGGGTGACCGAGTTGATCTGGGCCGCCTTGGTAAAGCTCTGGGTGTCCGCGAGATCGCAAAAAACTTTCAGGCTTTCGATTTGCATAAGAACGCTAAATAAAGGACATAATGTAATCAGTCAATCCCATTTCAGTGGAAAAGAGAAAAAATCCAGACGGGACAGCCGGCGCATCCCGGGCGCGGATCGCCGCCCGGCGGCGGATTTCTGCCGCGCTTTCCAGGTCGAATGACAAGATTCGGGCTGCTCATGCTGATCATCGTCGATAACGGAGCTTATAGCCTCAGGAACATGGGGGACGTGGCGATGCTGCAAGCCGCCCTGAGACATCTGCGCGCCGGGTTGCCGGGCGCGGCGCTGCTGGTGTTGACCCACCGCCCGGACTTGCTGCGCCGCTATTGCCCGGGCGCCCAGCCGCTGGCGGTCGGCCTGCGGGATTGCCTGTATGACCCGGCGCGGCCGTTTCGCTCGGAAGCCGAGGAGGACTGGTGCCGGGCCTGGCCGATCCCGCGGGCGGCCGGGGAGTTCGCCGCGGCGTTGGACCGCGCGCGGGCGGTGGTGGTGACCGGCGGCGGGTTTCTGAATGATCTGAATCCCGCCCAGACCCGGCCGGTGCTGCGCCTTCTGGCGGAGGCAGGCCGGCGCGGCAAGGCCATCGCCCTGTTCAGCCAGGGGCTGGGACCGCTCGACAATCCGGAATTAATCGGCTTGTTCCGGCGGGCCTGCCAGGCCGGCTTGCGCGTCGGCCTGCGCGAGGCGGTCCGCGGCCCGGAAATTTTGAAGCGGGCCGGAGCGTCGCCCGGGCAATACCAGGTCACCGGGGATGACGCCATCGAAATGGCCTCGCGTCTCGAGGGGGAGCCGCGTGGCCAGAGGCTGGGAATCTCGCTGCGGCAGGCCGCCTACTCCGGAATCGGGGATCCTCAACTCGAGCTGCTGGCCGGCGTGGTGAGCCGGCTGAAAGCCCGGCTGCGCGTGGACGCGCTCGCGCTGCCGGTTTCCCTCAACGAGGGGGAGGGGGATCACCTGGTGTTGGGACGCTTGCTGCGGGTTCCGGCGGCGGAACCAGACGCGCCCGAGGCGCTGCTCGCGGCCACCGCGCGGTGCCGGGTGGTTTTAGCCGGCGCCTATCACGCCGCGGTGTTTGCGCTGGCGCGGGGAACGCCCTGCGTCTGCTTTCATGCCGGGCCGTATTACCGGGACAAGCTCGAGGGTCTGGCAAGGCAGTTCCCCGGCGGCTGCGAGGTGGTGGATCTGCTTCCACCCGATCCCGCCCAACGGCTGGAAGAGGCCGTCCTCCGATTATGGACCGCCGCCGATGATCCGAATTTGCAGGCGGCCTTGCGGGAAAGCGCCGCGGCGCAGGCCCGGGCCGCGAGCCGGTTTTACGAGACTTGCATCCGCGAGCTGGCCGCCGTCGGCCCCCCGCGAGGCGGCCACCGCTGAGAGGGCGCTGGCCGTCGCGGCGCGCGGAACGGCCCCGCGGTTACTTCGAGCCGCCCTCCACGCCTTCCTTCAGCAGCGCGATGAATTGCTTGATGGCGGGGGAGAGCACTTTGTTCTTTTTGTGAAGCACGCCCAGGGTGCGGTGGAACTCGCCGTCCTCCAGCTTCACCGCGGCCAGCGTCTGGTTGGCCACCTCCTGGCGGATGGTCTCGTGCGGCACGATGGCGACGCCGGAATCGATTTCGACGGCGCGTTTGACGGTTTCAATGTTGTCGAACTCCATCACGTAATCAGCGCTCACGCCATGATCCTTGAGGATTTTGTCCACCGCTTTGCGCGTGGGAATGTCGCGCTGAAAACCGACGAATTTCTGGCCGGCGAGACTCTTGATCCGGACGCTTCGCGCTTTGGCCAGGGCATGGTGCGGACTGCAGGCGAGCACCAGCGGATCTTTGCGGAGGGCGATGATTTCCAATTTGGGATCGCGCGCGGGGTAGGCGACCAGGCCGAGATCGACCACGTTGCCAAGCACGTCCTCGTACACCTGATCGGGGCGGCGGTATTCGACATGCACGTTGACGGTGGGAAAGTTCTTGAGAAACCGCTTGAGATAGGGCGGCAGCACGTGCAGGCCGATGCTGTAGATGGTCGCCACGCGGATGTTGCCGGAGATGATTTCCTTGATCTCCTGCAGTTTGCTGTGGAGCGCGTCGTAGGTCTGGAGGATCTGCTTGCTGTAATCGTACAACACCTCGCCCTCGGCGGTCAGCCGGAAATTCTTCTTGCTGCGCTCGATCAGCAACGACTTGAACAGCCGCTCGAGCGAACTGATGGTCTGGCTCACCGCGGACTGGGTGACACCATTGATTTGAGCCGCTTTCGTGAAGCTCTCGGTCTCTGTCAGGTCGCAAAACACCTTCAGACTTTCAATTTGCATAAGCGAATTGAATAACTTTTCGAGTCCGAAGTCAATAGTTGAACCACTTTTTCTGTCTCCCTCCATAAATTCGGCTTGGCCGGTCCGGGCGGAGAGGCGGCGGCGACGCGAACCCGGCGCGGCAAAAACGCGGAGGCCGCGCTCCGTATTGCACCGGAATTGCCGGAAATCGCCCCACCGGTTCTAATCCAAGACAATCGCCGATCCTGAAACGGGGACGGCCAGCCCGCGAACCGGGCGCGCCGCCGCAGGTCCGGGAGAGCTCTGGGTGATTTTGGTACGGTTTTAGCTATCGCTGAGAAATAACGTAATGATCCGCAAATTCGTGGCCATCCAGGATCCGCTGCACGAACTCGCGCGCCGCTTGACGCGCGAGACGCCGCTGGCGGCGTTGGGCGGCGCCGAGGGAAGACCCTGGGTCGAGTACGAGATCGATCCGGAGAAGCTGCCCGAAAGCTACTATGTGCTGGCGGGGCGGCACGCGTTGCAAGGGCTGCCCTACGCCGAGGCGATGCGCGGCTCGGCATGGAAAGTCCAAGGGCTGGCCAAGCGCTGGCTGGCGGAGAAAGTGAATTATTTTGACGCCACCCGGCTGGACCGGCGCTGCCAACGGGATTTGCGGCTGCGCGCCCGCCGCCGGGGGCCAGGGTTGCTGGCGGCCGAACTGATCAGTTTTGGGACAGGCCTGTTGCGCGCCGCGAATGATCATCCCGCCGATCCCGCTCAGGCCCGCATCAGCCGGCGGTATGGCCGGCTGGAATCGCCCTACGAATTCACCTACGCGCGCATACGCGCCCTGGCCTGGAATTCCCTCCCCTTGCTGGGCAGCCACAAGGAGACCTTTGAATCGAGCAACGTGATTTTGGGCGATGCTCTGGGCGAACTCGAGCAGCTCTGGGAGCGCCGGGCCGACACCGCGTTTCTGGACGCCGTCGCCCGCGTCCTGCAACCCCTCCGGCGCCACGGCGAAATTACCTCTCATCTGTGCCCGCCGCTGCATTGCCGGGAAGTCATGCGGGCGCACCTGGCCCAGGGAATCTGGAAACAGCCCCCGGCCAACGGCCGCGCCCTCTTGCGCCGGATCGAAAAACTGCTCAATAGCATCATCATCGATTCCGCCCCGCGAACCCGGTTTGGCGCCCGCGCCCCGGCGCGCTGCGAAACCGGCGTGGACGACCTCTGGGAACGCGACGCCTCCGGCTACGATGGCTGGCTCAGCCCGGCTGGCCTGGATTAAAACGAAAAAAAAGGAGATGCCCGCCGCCGGCACGGGCCCGAGTAAGGAGAGGGAGGAAAACCTCCCCCTCCGAAAGTTCGCCTCCCGCCCCGAGCCCGGAGGTTGCGCAACCCATAGCCAGCGGTTGAGGAGCGCATTCCCAAATCGCCCCCAAACGCTCCGCGCTCTCCCGCGTTCGCCCGAACTCGAATCAGGCCGAGCCACCGTACCGCGGGGTTGCCTTTTGCGCCGCCTGCGCGCACTCTTAGGACTACTGGGTCGTCTTTGGCCTCCCGGCCGGCGGCGTGTTTCCCCGCCCGGGCGGAGCGGGACGGCGTTGCTGAGATGAAGATTAATCCGCAAAGCTTTTTTAACTTCTGCGCCGGTCACGCGGCGCTGTTGCGCGGCCTCGCGGAGCACGACGGCGAAATCGCGGAGGCGGAGGGCTTTCGATTGATCCGCGCGCATCCCTCGCCGGGGGAGGAACTGCCGGAGACAGTCTGGCGGCGATTGCGGGAGCTGCAAATCCTGTTGCCGACGGAGCCGGGGGGCGAATTTCATCTGCTGGCGGAGCCGGTGGCGCGGCTGTTGTCCTACCTGTTCAACGACGCCAAACCGGCCACGCCGGAGCTGATCCGCGGATATGTGCTGTCTTTGGAAAACACCTCGCACCGGCTGGGGCGCGCCCTGGCGGAGGAGGATGTGGCCCAGGTGCGGCTGGCCTTCGAGGAGACCGCCCAGACCTTGCGGCGCATTCACGCGGATCTGGAGGAGACCCAGCAGGCGATTCTCGCCGAGGTCGCCCGCTTCAAGACCGAGCGGGCGCGGGTCTCCGTGCGCGAGAAGTACCGGCGGATCGTCTATTGGATGGAACGCTACGTCGAGCCGATGATCGAGATTGTGCGGGCGGACGGCCCGCTGCGCGCCGCCTTGGATGAAACGGCGCGGCGGCTGCGCCAGGCCGGAGAGGAGACTCTGTTCACCGACCACCCGGCGCTGGTCCGCAACCTGCGTTTTCTCCGGTTGCTCGCCGCGCACGCCCTGCGGGTGTTCCTCCAATGCCGCAAAGAAATCCAGCCGCTGTACGAGTCGCTGCGGCGGTCGAGCTTCATCGCCGAGGGCGCGGCGCGCGCGCTCGAGCAACTGCAAACCGAAGGCTTGAGCCGCTGGCCGGCCGAATGCCGGATCGGCGTGGCGACCCTGCGTTTCCAGAATGTTCCGGGGGATGAGGCCATCGCCCTGGCTCTGCGCCGGGTGATCGAGCATCCGCCCGAGCCGGCGCCGGTGCTCCAGTTCAGCGCCGAACCGTCCGATCCGGACGCTTTGCGGCGGCTGGCCTGGCTCGAATCATTGCCGGAGGCGGCGCGCGCCGGGCTGCCGATCAAGGATTTGCTCGGCTGGCTTTTGCGGGAACACCCGGACACTGCCATGCCGGAGGCGCTCACCGCGCTCAGCCGCCTGATTTTCCACCGGGATTTCCACGCTGTCTTTACCGAGGAGGCCGCGCGCGTGTACCCGCTGCGCGACGCCCAGCTTGAGTCCGCCCCGGTTCGTCTCAGCGCCCATGAATGACCTGCCCCATCTCGCCGCCATTTTCGACCGGCTCAAACGCGGCTGTCATCTGGGCCCCGAAGATGAGCCGGCCTATACCGCGCTCCGCGAGCGCTACGACGATTATGCGCGC
Organism: Verrucomicrobiota bacterium; assembly: GCA_039806935.1. Lineage (GTDB taxonomy): Bacteria > Verrucomicrobiota > Verrucomicrobiia > Limisphaerales > UBA8199 > JBDHQH01. Next base: position 16,139 of record JBDHQH010000051.1, on the reverse strand, counting down.
TATTTCGCGGCCATTGGCCTGCGGCTGGCGCGCCACGAGCGCGAGTTCTTCTATTTCGAGCCCGAAAACCCGGAATCGGTGCCGGACACCCTCCCGCGCATCGCCGTGTTTTCCTACATCCTGATCGATTACGCGGCCAACCAGGGCGGCTCCATCGAGGAATACCTGTTCGGACAGAATTTCCTCCTCCCCGCCCTGCCCCACTTCGGCCTGGACCGTTACACGGCGCTGCTGCGCCAGGTGGAGGTGCATGACCTCGGCGATCTGCGGACGCTGCTCAAACACATGGAGCGGATCGGCTGGGTGAAGAGCCTCGGCGAGGACGAATTCCGCCTGCTGCGCCCCTTCCACCGGGTGCTTTCCCAATGCCTGCGCCTCAGCGAGACCGGCCAGACCGCCGAGGCGGCGCCCGCGCCCGCGCCGCCGACCGAATAGCCGCCATGCCCACCGGACCTCAAAAACTGATCCTGATCCGCTCCGGCCTCTATGAATACGCGGAGGTCGAGCTGGCCGGCGCGCTCCAGATTGTCGGGCCGAACAACACCGGCAAAACCACCCTCATCAACACCCTCCAGTTCCTCTACCTGGACGACCGCCGGCACATGGATTTCGGGTCGTACACCCCCGAGCAGACGCGCGAGTTCTATTTCCCGGGCCAATACAGCTACCTGTTGTTCGAGTGCCTCGGCGCCACCGGCCAGTGCGTGCTGGGCTACCGCGGCCAGAGCAAAACCAGCGGCGGCGAGCCCGAGCGATTTTACCACGCCGGGCCGTTTGATCCGGCGGATTTTCTGGACGCCGGCAACCAGGTGCGCGAGCCGCGGGAGGTGAACGCGCGCCTGGCCCTCAAGGGCTACCGCGCGCTCAAAAGCGCGCAGGAACAACGGGAGCTCCTGCTGCCCGCCAGCGCGGCCGGCGGCCGCGGCCTGGGCATCGTCGCCCTGCGGGACCACGACAAGTATCACCAATTCCGCGAGACGCTGAAGAATCTGCTCACGCTCAGCGCCATCACCCAGGAGCAGATGCGCGACCGTCTGCTCATGCTGGCGGACATCCCGCCGGCCCGGCCCGCCTTTGACGCGCGGGCGTTGTTCGGAGAAGACTACGACCGCATCCGCGCGCGGCGCGACCAATTGCTCAAATTCAAGCAACAACAGCCGCTGGTCGAGCAACTGGCCGCCCGCTTCGCGTCGCGCGAACTGGCGCGCGGCGAGCTGGTCTGGCGTTGGACCGACCTGCGCGGCAAGCGGCAGCAGTTCGAACGGGAGCACGAGGCGGGCCTCGCGCAACTGCGGCTGGCCCAGGCGGAGGCGGAGCGGAAAATCAACGTCCTGGGCGCGGAATTGCGGGACCGCCGCCAGGATGAAGCGGCGTTTCATGTCGAAAAAGGCAGACTGGAGGCGCCGCTCGAGGAACTCCAAAAAGGAGCCAAAGAGTTCGCCGCGTTCGCCGAGGAACTCGAACGGGCGGCGCTGGCGAACTTGAAGAAGCAGATTCAGGCGCTCGAGCACCAGCTTGCCGAGGCGGAGGGCGAGTCCCGCGAAAAAGCGGGGCGCAAGGTGGCTTTTTACCAGGATCTGGTGCGGGACAAGGAACAGACTATCGCGCGTTTCGGGCGCTTGGTGGTCACCGCCTTGCGAAAGCATTTCCGCGATGACGAGCTGGACCAGCTCTTCCGGTTGCTGAGTCCGGCCCTGCTCGAATTGCCGGTGGGCGAGGAGGGAGTCGAGCTGGCGCAGCCCGAGGAAATGCTGGCCCGGCTGCGAGCGTTGCTCGCGCGCATCCACGAGGGAACCTATCGCGAGGCCTCCGTGTCGTTCCGTTTGCCCGGCACTCGCAATCCGCTGGCGGGACTGGAAAATCCGGAAACCGCGCGCGAGTATTTGAGGGAATATCGCCAGGCGCTCGAACACTGGAGCCGCGTGCTGGGCGCGATCGAGCAACGCGAGCGGCTCGAGCGGGAGCTCCAAGCGCTGCGCGAGGAGGTCCAGGGCCGGCTGGGCCCAGGCGGACAGGTGCTGGCCGAGGGCAAGGAACGGCGGCTCTTCCGGTTCGAAGCCTGGCAGGCCGCCCGGGCCGAAGAACCACGCTGGCGGGCGGAGCTGAAAAAAGTGGAGGCTGGCATCGCGGCGGCTGCGGAACGCATCGCGCGGCTCACCAGCGACGTCAAAGCGGCCGAAAAGGCCCAGGCCGACGCGCGCGCCGCTGTGGTCCGGCGCGAAAACGCGTTCAACCAGGTCATCAACGGTTTCGAGGAGTGTCTATTTCCGGAATTTTCGACGCCGGCGCGGGTGGCGGGGGATATTCCGAACGACTTCGAGGCGGCCATCGCGCTCTACCTGCGGCAGCAGGAGTCGCAGGCGAAACTGACGAACGAGGTTGAGGCGCTGCTGCGGCAGACCGAGGCGCATTTTGGCGATGAGTTTCGCGGTTTGGACGAGGCCCAAACCGTCGGCGCCTTGCGGGCCGAATTGGAGGCGCTGCCCGAGCAGGAGGAGGCCCTGGCGCGTGATTGGAACTCCCATATCCACGGGATGAAGGCCACCTTCGACCTGGCGCTGCGCAACCTCGAGCATCTGCGCGAAGCGGCCGCCCGCCTCAACCGCGCGTTCGCGAAGGTGCGGGTTTCCAACCTCAAATCGGTGAAGGTCGAGATCGTCGAGCAAAGCGATCTGGTAAGCTGGATCAAGCGCCTGGCGGCGTTCGAGCCGGGCGGTCTGTTTGACCAGGATCCGCAACAAGACGCGGCCATCGCCAATTTCCGCCGCCGCATCCAGGACAACCCGGTAATTCAATTAAGCCATCTGTTCACCATCGGCTTCGCGATCATCGGGGCCAATGATCAGCGGCACCATTATCATGATTTCCGCCAGATCGAATCCCACGGCACAACCATCGCCATCAAGGTGCTCTTCAACCTGCTGCTGCTCCGCGAGCAACTGCGCCGCGAGGATTGCGCCGTGCCCTTTTTCCTGGACGAAATTCAGACGCTCGATCCCGCGAATCGCGAGGCGATCCTCCGCACCGCCCGGCAGCTCGGGTTCCTCGCCATCACCGCCGCGCCCGAGGCGGTCAGCGAGGTGGATGCCCTGTATTTCCTCCAACCGCGCGAGGGACGGATCGTCCTGCGGCGCAAACACCGGGTGGCCGTGAGGCGCCCGCCCGCCCTCGCATGAACCCGCGCGAGCGCGACCAACGCCGGTTGGGGACGCTGTTGCGCGAGCGCTCCCTGCCGGCCAGCCAATGCGGCCGCGCGCTGCGGGAGTGGCTGGCGCCGCTGCTCGCGGGCGGCATCCTCGCCTGGGAACGCTCCGGCGCGGGCCGTCGCCTGGCGGTGGCGGATCCCGCCGCCCTCGAGGTGTTTTATCACGAACAGTTTCCGGAAGTCGAAATCCCCCCCGGCGCCCCGGGCCGCCTGGCGGGAGTCGGCCGGTTCCGCGATTCCAAGGCCTTCGCCGGCGCCGGCGCCGAAATCGTGGCGCTGAAGGCCTGGCGCGAGGAGGCCCTGTGGCGGGACGGACGGACGGCCGGAGCCGCGGCGGCCACCGCGGCGCATGGGGTGTTTGCCTTCCTGCTCCGGGAGGGCGGCGGCCACGGCGCGGGCGGCGGCTGGATGCTGATCGAGAATCCGGCAGTGTTCGTCCACGCGGAGCGTCTGCGCGCGGGGGCGGATGCCGCGCTTTACGGCCACGGCCGGATTTCCGGGAGGCTGCTCGATTGGCTGGCGCGGCCGGCGCGGCCGGATTTTCAACTGCTCCATTTGCCGGATTATGACCCCGCCGGGTTGTCCGAGTTCGCGCGTCTGCGCGCGCGCCTGGGAAACCGGGTGAGTCTGTTTCTGCCCCCTGATCTGGAAACCCGCTTTCAACAGTTTGCCAACCCGGGACTGCTCAAAAAACCCAACACCCAGGCCATGCTGGCGCGGCTGCGCCGCGCGGAGACGCCCGGCCTCCGCCGGGTGGTGGAGTTGATCGACCGCCACAACGCCGGTCTCGAGCAGGAAGCGCTGTTGCTGTAGCCCGGCGCCTCCCGGCGGCCCCGGCTCACTGGCGGGGCTGCCGCCGATCGTCACGGCCAGGCTCAGAGGGCAACGGGGGCCGCTCCGGACCTTCACGGCCAACCCCGCCCAACCTGCTGCTCTCGTCCAGGCTGGCCTGTAATGCGAAATCTGTGAACAAGTGACCGACCAACCTCTCCCCACCCGCCACGCTGATCGTGCTGCTGCAGCCGTAAGTGTCAAAACTGTAAGTGCCTGGCGAGCCGCCGCTGGGAACGCGGGTGCCCGGACGCGCGGCTACGTACGCCTTTCCGAGGCGGTTCACCTCCGCGCCATACACCCCCAGGCTGTGCAGAATCTGGGGCATCAGGCTGCGCGGATCATCCCGCCGCTGACGCTCCTGCAATGATTTGTTCGCGCCGAAATAGTAACGGGCGCCGAGCAGCCAATGATCGTAGCCATGATCGCCCGTCGCAGCTTCCGCGGTCAGCGCCAGGCCCCGCAGCGGCGTTTGGTATTCCGCTTCGGCCTTGAACAAATTGTCATCAAAGGCGCGGGCATAGGAAACGCCGAGACGCAGGTCGTCCAGCGCATACCAATCAACGGACAAGCGCCCGACGAAACGGGTGGGACGGGTATCAATAAAAGGCGCCGTGAAACTGTAATGGATCGAGCCGGCTCCAGCGAAAAAGCCGAGGGTCCAACGCCCGAGGTAATACTCCCCCTCCGCACCCGCCTGGAAGGTGTTCACGCCTGACCGGCTCAGACCCCCGCCCGTGACACCCAGCAGGCCAATCTCGGGATTACGCCAAAATAAATGCCCCGCGCCACCGAAGAAATCCGCGCCGCCGATCCGGCTGTAAAGAGCGTCGCCTTGCAACCCGAAAGACCGCCCGAGGGGAACCGTGAGACTGCCGTCCACGCTATGCCCTTCGGCGGAGTTCAGGTCGCCGCCAGTGTAACCGATGCGGCCGTTGACCGCCTCGACCGCAGGGGAAACCAGCGCGTCCGAAGTTTCGCGAACTTCGGGCCGCAGCGCCGGGGCGAAGTCGGAGGTCTGCGCCCGGAGCATCCCCGGCGAAACCGCCAGCGCCAATCCCAGCCACCATCGGGGCGACGAATTCACGCGCCCAGTCTGGCTGGCTGAAAATGCCTGTCAAGCGCTGGCCAATTCCTCGTTGGTGATCACGTTGACGATTTTGAATTGCTCGGCGTGCATGGCCGGATCAGCCCGGAAGGAGAGCTTCCCGAAATAGCGTTTCTCCATGTCGATGAGGTGCTTTTCATCTTCCGTGCGCAACCGCTCGAGGATGGTCGGATGCACCACGATGCGAAGCTGAAAATCCGATTCATCGCGGGGCCGGCGCTTGAGGATTTCGCTGAGTTTGCGCTGGATTTCCACGCTCATGGTCAGCGCGCTCTTGACCTTGCCGCGGCCTTTGCAGTACGGGCAGTCGTCATACACCGCTGAATCGACGCTCTCGGAGTGCCGCTGCCGCGTCATCTCCATCAGGCCGAGTTGCGAAATGGGCAGGACGTGGGTCTTGGCCTTGTCGCGGCGCAGGCCCTCTTTCATGCGCTGATACACCTGCTGCTGGTCGCGGCGCGATTTCATGTCGATGAAATCCAACACGATCAGGCCGCCCATGTTGCGCAGGCGCAATTGGCGGGCGATCTCGTCCGCGCCCTCGAGGTTGACCTTCAGGATGGTGGATTCCTGGTCCTTGCCGCCCTTGTGCCGGCCGCTGTTGACATCAATCGCCACCAGGGCCTCGGTCTCATCGACGACCAGATACCCGCCGCTCTTGAGATGCACCTGGCGCGAGAAGGCGTTCTCGAGCTGCCGAGTGATGCCAAACCGGTCAAAAATCGGCTGCGGATCGGAGTAGAGCTTCACCTTGGCGGCCGACCGCTGCGAGATCTTGGAAATCATCTCGCGCATGCGATCGTAGGCCTTGGGGCTGTCGGTCACGATCCGCTCGACATCCTCGGTGAGAAAATCCCGCACCGTGCGCTCGATGAGGTCGGGTTCCTGAAAAACACAGGTCGCCGGCGGCTGGGTCTTCATGCGCTCCTGGATGCCGTTCCATTCCTCGAGGAGCAACGCGAGGTCGCGGACAAAATACCGCTTTTGCTGATCCTCGCCCACCGTGCGCATGATTACGCCCATGCCGTCCGGGATCGAAAGTTCGCGCAGGATTTTTTTGAGCCGCTGGCGCTCCTGCTGGCTCTCGATTTTGCGGGAGATGCCGCTCTGGTCGCAATTGGGCAGCAGGACCAGATAGCGGCCCGGGAGGACCAGGTTGGTGGTCACGCGCGGCCCCTTGGTGCCGATCGGCCCCTTGGTGACCTGCACGTAAATATCGCTGCCGGGCGGATAGACTCGCGGAATGTCCTTCTGGGTGATTTTGGGCTTCTCGCGCCGTTTGCCGGCCCGCTCGACGATTTCGACTCCGCTATCAAAGGAACTCGGGACGATGTCCCAGTAGTGCAGAAAGGCGTTTTTCTCGAAACCGATATCGACGAAGGCGGCTTTCAGGCCGTCCTCGAGGTTGCGGACGCGGCCTTTGAAGATGCTGCCGACCAGGCGCTCCTCGGTGGGGCGCTCGATGTTGAATTCCTCCAGCCGCCCCTCCTCGAGCACGGCGACGCGGGTCTCGAGACTTTCGGCGTTGATCACCACCTCCTTGTGGATGCGCTTCACCGGCTTGATCAGCCGCTGGACTTTCTTGACCAGATTGGCGGCGACGAGGCGGATGCTATCCACCACGCCCCGCGGCTGCTCGGGCACGCGCACCGGCTCGAATTTTTGCGCGCTCGCGTCGGCGGGCGTCTCGAGGTTCGGCCGGCGAAAATCTTTCTTGCCCGGCGCGTCCGCGCCCGGCCCCTCGGCGGGAAGGCCGGCGGCGAGGTTCTCCGCCCGCTCGATTTCGGTGGCGTGGCGGCGATCGTAAATTTTATCCTGGCCGCCCTGCTCGCTGCTCACCGCCTCCTGGCGGGCCTGGCTCGCCTCCCGGTCCGGGCGTTGTGGCTGCTGGACGCGCCCCAATCCGCCGCTCGGGCGGAAGCGCATGCCCCGGCGTCGCCGGGAGAAACTTTTATCACTCATATTTATTAATAAGATTTTCTATGGAAATAGATGTTCTGCAAGAGGCCGATGGCCATTAACGAGACCAGCACCGAAGATCCGCCGTACGAAAGCAGCGGCAGTGGCACGCCCGTCACCGGCATCAGCCGAATGTTCATGCCGAGATTGATGAAGATCTGGCTGAAGAGGAGCGCCAACACGCCCGCCGCCAGCAATCGCCCCAGGCGATCACGCGCCTGGCCGGCGATCCGGATTCCGGTGAAAAGGACCGTCCCGTACAGCGCCAGCACCACCACGCTGCCCAGAAAGCCCTCCTCCTCGGCGATCACGGAAAAGATGAAATCATTGTGCGCCACCGCCCGCGGCAGATAGCCCAGCGCATTCTGGGTCCCCTGCCGCCAGCCCTTGCCCGTCAAACCGCCGGATCCGACGGAAATCAACGCCTGGCGCACATTGTACGAATCGTCCAATTGCTGCCGGCGCAGGCGCTCGCGCTCGGCCTTTGTCGCGTTCGGGGAGGCCGGGGTGTAGGGAATGTCGAAAAACACCTTCAACCTTCGCGTCTGGTAATCCTCCAGCCGGAACTGCCAGCTCGGCGGGGCAAACAGCACATCCGCTAAAAACAGAACCGCGAGAACGCCCCCCGCCGCGAACATCCGCAGCAGGAGCCGCCGAGGCGCGCCCGCCGCGTACAACATGGCAAAACCGGCCGGCACCAAAACCAGGGCCGAACCCAGATCCGGCTGGCGCAAAATCAACAAAAACGGCAGCGCCGTCAACCCGAGCGACTGCCAGAAAATCCGCGGCTGCCGCAGCTCGTCCGCCGGCCGGCTCAAAAAATGCGCCTGGGCCAGCAAAAACGCCAGCTTCGCAAATTCCGAGGGTTGAAACTGGAAAAATCCGAGATCAATCCAGCGCCGCGCGCCAAAACGCATCGAACCCACCCCGGGGATGAGCACCGCGGCCAGCAGCAGCATCATGAGCCAGTAGCCCACCATCGACCACCTCGCCAACCCCCGGTAATCCACCAGACAGAGCGCCGCGCCCGCCACCGCCCCGAGCCCGTACCAGACGAGCTGGCGAAACCAGCTCTGATCGTACCAGGCCATGGTCAGCGCGGCCTCGCCGGACATCGTGGCGCTATAGACAAACAACGCGCCCAGCAACACCAAACCGGCAACCGCCGCAAGCTGCCACTTCTCGAGGCGCGACTGGGATTCACTGAGCAAGCTCATTTGCATCATGGCCTTCCCATCCCCGCCAGGGCGGGGGCTTTGGCCTGGCGTTCCCGGTCCAAAATCGCCGTGTAAATCAGTTTCGCCAGCGGCGCGCAGGCGCCGCCGCCCGAACCGCCGCTCTCCACCATCACCACCACGGCGTACTTCGGCTTTTCATAAGGCGCGAAGGAGGCAAACCAGGTCGTATGATCCACCAGCCGGTTGCGCTCATCGGTGACCTGCGCCGTGCCGGTCTTGCCGCAGATGCGCAGACCCTCGACCGCCGCCCGCCGCCCGGTGCCGTCCGGATCTTCCACGTCCGCCAGCAGCGCCTCGCGCATCACCGCCAGCGATTGGGGCCGCACCCCGAGCCGATCCCGCACCTGCCCGCTCGGGAAGATCCGCGCCGGCGCCTCCGGAGCCGAATCGGCCGGTTCGATGCGGTCCACCAGCCGCGGCCAGAGCACGTTGCCGCCGTTGGCGAGCGCCGCGGTCATCACCGCCATCTGCAGCGGCGTCACCGCCAGCGCGCCCTGCCCGATGCACAGGTTGGCGGTGTCGCCGGCGGTCCAGTTCGCGCTGACCCGGTGATAATCCGGGAAAATTCCGGCCGTCTCCTGCCGCGTCGGCAGCCCGGCGCGCTCGCCCAAATGCAGGCGCTGGCCGAGCCGGATCAGATTCTCGACGCCCGCGCGGAGGCCGTTGGTGATGAAGTAGGTGTTGCTCGAGAGCTTCATGGCGCGCCGGAAATCGTAGGCGCCCGGCGGCGCGGTGTCGCGGATCTGGCGCCGGCCAATGTAAATGTAGCCCGGATTTTGGATGGTTTCATGGGGATCCAGACCGGCCTCGAGCGCCGCGAGGCCGACCAGCATTTTGAAAATCGAGCCGGGCGCGTAATTCTCCTGCGTGGCGCGGTTGATCAACGGCCGCAGCTTCGGGTTCATTCGCCGATCCCATTCCCCGGGCGGAAAGCCCTGGATCGAGTGGTTGGGATTCAAGGTGGGGGAAGAGGCCATGGCCAGGATGTCCCCCGAGTGGACCTCAAGGACAACCGCCGCGCCGCGGGCGCCAGCGCCGGCGGACGCCAGCGCGCGCTCGGCCGCCTGCTGCAGCGCCAGATCGAGAGTCAGTACCACATTGCGGCCCGGCTCGGCGGGGCTCCAGACATTTTCCGTGTGGCGGTAACCGATGCTGTTCACCAGCACCGACTTCGCCCCGGCCACGCCGCGCAACTCCCTGTCGAAACCAAACTCCGTCCCGACCAGCCCGCGAAAATCCGGCAGCCGGTAGGAAAAAAACGCCTCCTCGCCCTCGACCGAGCTGTCATCGCGCCGCAAATAACCCAGCACATGGGCCGCGGTGGTCTGGAAGGGATAAAACCGCGTGGATTGGATTTCGAGATCCACGCCGACCGGATCAAGGGCCTGCTCCTCGAACCGGGCCACGTCCAACGGATCGAGATTGGCCAGCACCGGAAACGGCAGGACCAGCCGGGTGTCATAGTGCCGCTCGAAGACCGGGCGCGAGAGGGGGAGCGGCTTTTGCAGGCGCTGGCTCAACCCGGCCACCACGTTGCTCACGACCTCCCAGCGGGCGTCCCGCCGCAGCGCGTTCTTTTGCGCCGCGCCCAGGTAGAATTCCCGCCGTTCCTGGCGGTTGAGCCGGCGGCCGAGCTGCGCCCGCCGCGCCTCGGCCCGGTGTTTCAGCTCGGCGCGCGCCGCCGTCAACTTGGGCGTGCAGGCCCGGTCGAAGGCGCCGCGCAACTCCTCGAGGTACAGACAGAGATTGTAGGTCGGCCGGTTCTCGGCCAGCACCATTCCGTTCCGATCCCGGATTTGCCCCCGCACGGCCGGGATGCGCACGGTGCGGAAGGATTGCGTCTCGATTTTGGCCTGGTAATCCCGGGCGGAGACAATCTGCACCCACCACAGGCCCGCCAGCAGAATCCCCAGCCCGGCCAGCATGACCAGCGCCAGAAACCGCAGCCGCGGATCGTCCTTGCGTAGTGGATCAAACACCAGCATTACGAACGGCCCCTCCGGATTTCGCGGTCGGGCCGGAAGCTGGTCTCGACGGCGCGCGCGTGCGCCAACCGGCCTTCCAGCCAGCCGAAAACGACAAACACCAGCGGAGTGGCCAGGGCGCCGCCGGCGCTCATCACCAGCCATTGCCAGAGGGAACCCCAGCCCAACAGCGGCGCGTGGCCCAGCGTCAGGAGCAGCCCCAGCGTCAGCGGCGGCGCCAGCGCCGAGGCGGCCAGCCCGAGGCTGAGCTGGGCGAAGGGCTCCTCCCGCAAAATCAATTCGCGCTTCAGCCCCAGCGCCAGGCCGATGAAAAGCAGCGGCGGCACGCTGACCCCCAGCGGATTGGCGGAAAGGGCGTCCAGCCAAAGCCCGCCGCAAAAGGCCAGCAACCCGGCGGTCATTAACCCCGAGCTCAGCGCGGCGTACACCATCAGCGGCGGGAGCAGGTCCACCTGGGCGCCCAGCCAGTGCCGCAGGGAGGGGAACGCCGCCTGCCAGAACACGGCGGCAAAGCCCGCCGCGAGAATCAGAATGGTGCGGAGCCAGTTCATGGCGCGAGCATCACCCACACTTCCTCCAGCGCGCTCAGGTTCGCCGCCAGCCGCACCCGGCCCACCGTGTAGAGGCCGTACTCGGCGCTGTGCGCGTCCACTAACCGGCCGATGGGGATTCCTTTGGGAAAAATGCCGCCCAGACCGCTGGTGACGACATTCTGCCCCGGCTTCAGGTCGGCGTTGCGGGATAAATACGCCAGTTCCACCAGCGAGCTGTCCAGCGGACCGCCCGCGCTGATCACCCCGGTGTCGCGGGTTTCGTTCTCGACCAGGGCGGACACCCGGCAGCTCGGGTCGCCCAGCAGGACCACTTGCGAGCGCGTCAGGCCGACCGCGCCAACCCGGCCCACCAGCCCGCTGGTGGTCAGCACCGGCAGGTTCGGCGCGATGCCGTCGCGGCTGCCCAAATCAATCTGAATGGTGCGCCACCAGTTCGAGGGATCGCGCAGGACCACCCCGGCGAGCTTGAGTTTCCAAGGCGTCGTCTGCCGCCAGGCGAAGAGTTGCCGCAAACGCGCGTTCTCCCGCGCGACCTCTTCCGCCCGCATCACCTGCAGGCGCAATTGTTCATTCTCGAGTTTGAGCGCGCGGTTCTCGCTGATCAGCGCGCTCCGCGGCAGCACGGCCTCGGCGGCGTTGCGCGCCGCCTGCCGCGAGCTGTTGGCCAGCCCGAACAGCGGCACAAACAAGCTCCCCAGGCCCAGCTTCAACCGGGCAGTGGCCTCCCGCGGCAACGCCAGAAGCGTCACCGTCAGCGCCAGCACCAGGGCCAGGCCAATCCATTGCGGCCGTCTCAACATCATTTCATTTCCACCCGCTCCGGAAGCGCCGGAGTTCGTGCCGGCGCGGACGCGGGTGTCCGGTTCGGCGGGCCCCTCCGCGCGCGGAGTCGGGCCGGTCTGATGAGGCGGCCGGAATTACCGGCCGTTGTGGGAGGCGGAGACGCGCTTGAGGAATTGGAGCTCCTGCAAAACCCGGCCGGTGCCTTCGGCCACCGCGCTCAACGGATCGCCCGCAATATGCACGGGCAGCCCCGTCTCCTCGCGGACCAGTTGGTCGATGCGGCGCAGCAACGCGCCGCCGCCGGCCATCACGATGCCGCGATCCACCAAATCGGCGGATAATTCGGGCGGGCATCGTTCCAGGGTAATGCGAACAGACTCCAAAATGCTCGAAAGCGGCTCCTGCAAGGCTTCGCGAATTTCTTCGGATCGGATCGTCAGGGTTTTCGGCAACCCGGCGCTTAAATCGCGCCCTTTGACTTCCATGGTCAATTCCTGTTCCAATGGAAAGGCCGAACCCAGACGTATCTTGATCTCTTCCGCCGTGCGTTCCCCGATCATCAGGTTGTAGGCCCGTTTCATGTGCGCAACGATCGTTTCGTCAAATTCGTCCCCGCCTACCCTCAGGCTGCGGCTGAAGACAATTCCCGCCAGCGAAATGATTGCGATCTCGCAAGTCCCGCCGCCGATATCCACGATCATGTTGCCCGCGGGCTCATGCACCGGCAGTCCCACCCCGATCGCCGACGCCATCGGCTGCTCGATCAGATAGACTTCCCGGGCGCCCGCGTGCGTGGCGGAATCTTTCACCGCCCGCTTCTCCACCTCAGTGATTCCTGAAGGCACCGCCACCACGACCCGTGGGGCGATGAGCTTCCGGTGATGCACCTTCTGGATGAAATGACGCAGCATCGCCTCGGTGATTTCAAAGTCCGCGATGACCCCGTCTTTCATTGGCCGGATGGCGACAATATTGCCGGGCGTGCGGCCCAGCATCCGTTTCGCCTCCTCGCCGACCGCCAGCACATTGGTGGTCCCCGCCTGTATCGCCACCACGGACGGCTCCCTCAAAACGACCCCGCGGTCGCGCACGTACACAAGGGAGTTAGCCGTTCCGAGGTCGATTCCAATGTCATTGGAAAACAGGCTCTTGAATTGCGCTAACATGCGTTTGGCCTAACAATGCCGAAAATTACGGGAAACACCCCAGCCCGGTCAAGAATGAACCCGCAATTCCACTTTTTACCCGGGATACCCTTCGCACCATAAAATCGCCGCCGTGCGAAGACCACTCGGCGGCGCTCGTTTGTCACCAATCAAGGAGTGGGCTACTGTGCTGGGAGGACGTGACCGCCCGCTGAGCGCAGGCCGGTGCGTTCACCGTCGGCGGCGGTGGTTTGAAAGGATCATGGCATGAATGCTTTCGGCTGGAACGAAACTCAGCTCGAAAAAATGCGAACGCAGCCCGGCTTCGTGGCCGCGCTGGATCAAAGCGGCGGCAGCACGCCCAAGACTCTGGCCGCTTACGGAATTCCGGAGGGTGCCTGGACCGATGAAGCCGGGATGTTCGGCCTGGCGCATCAAATGCGGACGCGCATCATGACCAGTCCGGGCTTCACGGGCGGCCGGATCCTGGGCGCCATTCTCTTCGCCGACACCATGGCCCGGGAGATCCAGGGGCGGCCCGCCGCGGATTACCTCTGGAACATCCGACGAATCGTCCCCTTCTTGAAAGTGGATCAAGGACTGGCCGAAGAGCGGGACGGCGCGCGCCTGATGAAGCCCATGCCGCGGCTGCCCGCGCTGCTCGAGCAAGCTCGGGTGAACGGCATCTTCGGCACGAAAATGCGCTCGTTCATCCGCCAGGCCAGCTCCGGCGGGATCCAAGCCATCGTCGAACAGCAATTCATCGTGGGCGCGCAAATCCTGGCCGCGGGCCTCGTGCCGATTCTCGAGCCCGAGGTGGATATCCACTGTCCCGAAAAAGCCCGAGCCGAAGAATTATTGCGCGCGGACCTTCGCGGGCGGCTGGATCAATTGCCCGACGGGCAGTTGGTTTTGCTTAAACTGACCCTGCCCGAGCAGGATGGTTTTTACTCCGAATTCGTCAATCATCCCCGCGTGGCGCGGGTGGTGGCCCTTTCGGGAGGGTATAGCCGGGCGGAGGCCAATGACCGTTTGCGCCGCCAGCCGGGGGTCGTCGCGAGTTTCTCCCGCGCACTGTTCGAGGGGCTGCGGGTGGAGCAGCCCGAGGCCGAATTCAACACGCTGCTGGAGGCCTCCATTCAAAGCATCTTCGAGGCCTCGACCGTGAAGCAGCCTTGAACGGCCCGGGTGCGCGGCGGGGAGAGCTGGGCTCTGCCCGCCGCCGCAAACTTGTTGCGTTTGACCCGCTGATTTGTAACCTCAGCCGAATGTTAAAGATCGAAAAGCCGCCGGTGGATCCGGAGCTGAAACGGCGGATCGCGGAACTCATCGAATTCAAAGGCGGCGGTTACAACGAGGAAAACGTCGCCGACATCATCGAAAACGCCCTCAAGCTGCTGAAAGATGTGCGGCACACCGGGGACGTCCGCGTCATCCAGACCGCCTTGCGCGAAATGCGCTATGCGTTCAAGCTCTTCGCTCCCTTCTCCGAAACCCGCAAGGTTACCATGTTCGGCTCGGCCCGCACCCAGCCCGCGCGCCTTGAGTACCAACAGGCCATCGAGTTCGGGCGCAAAATCGCCGCCGCGGGCTTCATGGTCATCACCGGCGCCGGCGGCGGCATCATGCATGCCGGCCACGAGGGGGCCGGCCTCGAGAAGAGTTTCGGCGCCAACATCCGCCTTCCCTGGGAACAAACCGCCAACCCGATCATTCGCGAGGACAAGAAGCTCGTCACCTTCAAATACTTCTTCACCCGCAAGCTCATTTTCATCCGCCATTCGGACGCCATTGCCCTGTTCCCCGGCGGCTTCGGCACCATGGACGAGGGCTACGAGGCCCTCACCCTCATGCAAACCGGCAAAAGCCAGCTCATGCCCCTGGTCTTAATTGACCGCCCCGGCGGCACTTATTGGAAAACCTGGGATAAGCACGTCCGCGAACACCTCCTGCGCGACCAACTCATCTCGCCGGACGACCTGAACCTCTACCAGATCACCGATGACACCGACCAGGCGGTGAAAATCATCACTCGCTTCTACCGAAATTTTCATTCCACCCGGTTCGTTAAGGAGCTCTTCGTCATCCGCCTCAAGCATGCCCCGAGCGACTCCGCCCTCGAAGCCATGAACGAGGATTTTGCCGACATCATCAGCGGCCCGGCGATCGCCCGCGTCGAACCCACGCCCGAGGAGATGGCTGACGACGACCACACCGAGCTGCCGCGCATCGCGTTCGGCTTCAACCGCCGCGATTACGGCCGTCTCCGCCAGCTCATCGACGTCCTGAACCGGGTGTAGGGACGGGCGGCGCTCCCTCCGCCTCCCCCGCCTTCGTCCGCTGGCGTTGCTCGGCGAAAAACGCCCGCAGCAGCGCCCGGCATTCCGGCTCGCGCACCCCCGCCGAGATTTCGCAACGGTGGTTCAGGGTCGGAAACTGCAGCAGATTCAGCGCGCTGCCGGCAGCGCCGGCCTTGGCGTCCGCCGCGCCAAACACCACCCGCCCGAGCCGCGCGTGAACCATGGCCCCCGCGCACATGGGACACGGCTCCTTGGTGACATACAAGGCGCAGTCATTGAGACGCCAGTCGCCCGCCGCCTCCTCGGCCTGGGTGATGGCCAGCATCTCCGCGTGCGCCGTGGCGTCCTTGAGCAGCTCCACCTGGTTGTGCGCCCGGGCGATGATCCGGCCTTCCCGGATGATCACCGCGCCCACCGGCACTTCGCCCGCCTCGTAGGCGCGGGCCGCCTGACGCAGCGCTTCGCCCATGAAATATTGGTCGCTTTGCAGGTCGATCAGAGGTTCTCCTCCCGGTGTTTCCACGTTTTAAAGGCTGCCGCCCGCCTCCTCCAAAGTCCAGTCATTCCGCCCGTCCGGATGACAGCGGCAATGCGCCGCGAAAAACCCGCCGCGATACCGCCAAAACCAGGGCCAGATCCGCTCGCGATCCGTTTGCGGCGCCTCCACCAACGCCTCGACCCGCTCGCGCGTCATGAATTCAAAGCGCCCCTCGCGGTGTTCGGGCGGCAGCGCGGTCAGCCGCCGCTTGACTTCGAACAAAAACATCAACCAATGCGCCTGTCCCTGGTAACCGCTTTCGCTGACCAGACCGGTCAGATGCAGTTCGCCCGGGCTGATCGCCAGGCCGAGCTCCTCGCCCGCTTCGCGGCAAGCGCAGGCATAAGGCGATTCTCCCGCGTCCATCCGCAGCTTTCCGCCGCAGGGACTCCATAACCCGCGGTTGGGCTCGAAAGTCCGCTTCAGCAACAGCACCCGATCCTGAGTGTCAAAACAATACAACAATGTCGCAACCTTGTAGGGCAGCATGCCG
>JBDHQH010000200.1:0-3868 GCA_039806935.1 Verrucomicrobiota bacterium | reverse complement strand
GCGCGCCTGCGCCAGCGAATTAAACGTCCGGTCTGCGGTGGATTGGTTGCCGCACGCCCAAATGATAATGTCATAGTCCGCCAGGTTGGCCATGCCATTGGTGGCGGCCTGGCTCTGGCACGAGTCAAAGCCCATTTTGGTGGTTGCGGCAATTGCCTTGCCGTGCGGCACCACGTAGTCGAAGGAATTGGCCTGCCGGGGGAGGATGCGCTCCATCGTGCCGGTGTTGGCATTATGACCAGGCGGCTTGTATTGGCGGGCGGTGGGGGTCTGGCGCAGGTTCAGGTTCCGGTCGAAGCGCGTGAAGCCGTTTACCACCAGAATCCGGGAAGCGAGCGGGTTGCCGGCACGGCGGCAGCCGACGGTTTCGGAGGGCAGGGATTCCCCCGCGGCATTCACGGCGGCGACGCGAAAATAATAATCAGTGTCCGGGGCAAGGTTGGTGAGCGTCAGGGACAACACTCCGGCGCCGGCGCCCGCCACCCGGTTGCCGAAGCCGTAGCCGTTGGTCGAGGTGTAAATGACATAATTAGTGGGCGCGCCGCTGCCTCCTTGCGGAATCGGAGCGGACCAGTTGATCACGAGGTCCGTCCCGAGGGCGCGCGCGCGGACGTTTACCGGTGGTTCGGGGAGAAAGACCAGCGGCAAGCCGTCGAACTCGTTCATGTAGCGCACGATTGCCTGATAGGAGGCACGCGCCATCCAGTTGCGGACCTTCGGGTCGCGCAGCAGCTTGGCGTCCGAGATGTTGTCGTGGAAGGCGACCTCGATGATGGTGGCGTCCATTTCGTAATTGAGGACATCTCCGCGAATTTCGCCGAAGGCATAATCGCTTCGGGCAAAGGTGGGGCTGCTGCGGCTGTACCAACCGAGCTCGAGGGGAGGGGAGGCGATGGCGAGCAGATCGCTGTTGATCTCGGCGCCGACCAATTGCGCCAGGCGAAACTGGTTCGAGGTGCTGGTGCCGGGGAAAAGGGACTCGTTATTGTAGAGCCCCAGCACACCGCGGGAGGTGGCGGTATCCGGATTGCCGGTGGTGGCGTTGGAGTGAAAGCCAAGGTACACGCGCTTGTACATGTTGCCTTCGGCCTCGCGGTTCATCTCGCGCGCCATGCGGATTGGGGCGCCGACGTTATCGCTTTCGTCGTTGCCGGAGCCGTCGTAAATCGAGGCAGGCTGTCCCTGGCCCAGCGCGCGCTGGATCCAATAACGCGAGCATTCCTCCTCCCGGGGGTACGTGGAGATCCCCCCGCCGCGGTCCACGTCGCCCATGCCGTTACCGAAGCGGATCGCGTCGGCGATGACGACTTTCCCGCCGGGCGCACCCTCAGCCAGATTGCTGATGACGACCGCGCCCTGGATGGCGCTGGCGCCCGCGTTGAAGTAATACGTGCCGAGGTAAACCCAGCCGTTGCCGACCATGTGGTGCGGGATGCGCACCCGGGATTCACCGCCCGTGTGCCGGATGCGGTAGAGTTGATTGCCGCGGTTGGCGCTGCTGTAAACCCAAGTATAAACGGGATAAAAGCCGGCGGCGGGAAGATTGGGGGTATAGGTGGCGGTGGCGGTTTCCGCGACGGAAGAATTCGCGTAACGGTAGGGCACGGCGTTAGCCGGGCCGAAATAGACCCCCGAGCTGCTGTTCTCCCACACGCCATTCCAAGTGACCGTCGGGCTGGTATTATCCACCACCACCTCGTTCGTTTGGTTCCCCACCGGTCGCAGAGGGACCACAGTGGCGCCGGCATTGAAGCAATAATAAACGAAGAGCGTCATCTGATCGACGTTGCCGTAATCTTCGTTCATCGCGTTGAGGACGCCCCGGCCGAGAGACCAATAGCTTCCATACCAGCACCAGCCATGGCCGCCGCTGGTGTAAATGATGCGTCCGGCCAGCGCGCCGGGCGGTTGGTCGCCCGCCGGGGCGATCGGCCCGGCGATTTTTGGCGTCGGGTTGGGTGTCGGCTCGGGCAGCGGCGGGTCTAAATCGACCGCCTCGGGCGTTTGTTCAAATGGCTTCAGGAGGATCGGGCCGCTTTCCTGCGTGGCCCGGGTGGAGACGGCGCAGGTGAGCAGGAGGGAAGCCAGGGGCCAGCGCAACCAATTCATTACGATTTCGGAATTAAAGTTTACCGGGCTCATCATCCTCCAGAATCGAACGAGGCGCAATTCAGAAACGAAATTTCGCTTCGCGATGAATGGTCAGTCTCGCGGCGGAACGGGATTTGCTGAGGATGCGGATAGATTTTATGACCGTTCAGGAAGCGACGAAATTGATTCACGCCTGCGCCGAGCAGATGAACGCCCGTTACCACGATGTGGTTTTTGACGAATGGGCGGTGGTATCTCTGCAGCAAGAAAAGGGGCGGCTCATGGATTACCATGGCCCGCGAAAGGAGCGCTTTCAAAAGGAATTTCCGACCGACTCGAGAGCGCTTCAGGAGGGGCTGTTGACCGGCCGGCTTGGCTGCGGCGATTTTGAATTCGCGCGGGAAGGGGTGGGGACGGCTTTCGAGGCCTTCATGGTCATGGGGGAGGGCGTGTTCTTGATTTGCAACAATACTGTCCAATCCATGGACGGCATTGCGAGCAACCCGCGGTGGTTGGGAGCGCAGGTGGCGTTTGTGGAATTGAGCGATCGGTTTCGCGCGGATCCGGTGAGCGTTGCCTGAGTCATTCGCCGAAGCCGGCCCACAGAAACAACAGGTAGGCGCCGCAGAGGAGCCAGCCCCAGGCTCGGGGCAGCCGGCCGAAAAGCGCCACCATGGCGAAATGGAAGATGGCGGCGGCCACGAGGACAATCATCCCGGTCTGAAGAAATGCCGGAGTCTTGATCGGGTGGTAGAGGGCGGTGATTCCCACGCACAAGGGGATGCAGATATGCCCATCACCCACCTGCGAGGTATAAACCACTTCCGGGTTGCCGCGCCGTGCGTAATAGAAAGCCAGAAGCGCGTTGGGCAGCACCGTCAGCCAACCGCTGAGCCAGCCGAGATTCCGGGCGCTGATAAACCCGGTGCGCAGATGCGAGATCCAGGTCACCAGCCAGTCCGTGCTGAGATAGATCGCGTACGCACCGACCCCGAGGACGGCCAGGTTGATCCAAATCATCCAGCTCAACTGCTTTTTCTGCTGAACCTTGCCCTTGAGCACTTCAAAAACGTGGAAAACTTGCCAGAACAAAAACAGCCCGATCAGCACCAGGCCGTCGCGAAAATCGATCTTTCCATCTCCGCCCAGAACCCAAAGAGCGCCGGTAAAGAACAGCGCCGCAGTCAGTGTGAGCAGCAGGGTTAAACGATTCAGTTCGTGCTTTTGGGCACCCGCGCCGGGCTTCTTGCCCCTGCCGGGGCGGGATGGTGCCGAGAGGTTCATTCCCCAAATCATGGCCGCCAACCCGATCACGAGCGTGAGGTTGGTTACGTTGTTGACCAGGCAATTCAAGATCACCTCTTTGCCGGGGCCTTGACCGGCGCCGATCACGAACGCGAAAACGAGGTTGCCGACGCCGGAGCAGTAAGGCATGACGAGCGTCCCGAGCACGGTGCCCTCGAGACCGCCCGCGTTCAACGCTTCCAAGCGCCAGATCATCAACAAAGACGCTCCGATGAAGAGCGCCAGAAAGCACCAGGGCGCCCCGGGGCCGGTGCTTTCAAAACTTTTGATCAACCAATTCAACGCGCCCCATCAAACGGCAAATCAAAGGCCAGGAGAATCAAAAATATAAACTTTTAAAAAGTGGTTTTTTGCTGGACGTGCCAGCCCGGGCGGAGTACCAGTCACGCCACAAGCAATTCCAAACGAAGTCTATGAAGACGCAACAGAAATACGCATTCGCCGCGGCGCTGGGTTTGGCGGGTCTGCTTTT
>JBDHQH010000199.1:0-3942 GCA_039806935.1 Verrucomicrobiota bacterium | reverse complement strand
GCTCACTTTGCCGGTGCAAAAGCGCCTGGCTCTGGTACATTGGCTCGCATGGTCTTGACCCGGGATGAATTGCGGAGTTTGGTCGAAGCGCGAAACAAGTTTCCCCACGATCTGCTGGGCATGCATCTGCTCGGGGAGGGCCAGGGGGTGGTGGCCCGGGCCTTCCTCCCCGACGCCGCCAAAGTCGAGGTGCGGCCGGTGCTCGAAAAAGACCAACCCTCGTTCCCGCTCAAACGCATTCCGAACACGGATCTCTTCGAGGGCGTCAGCAAACATGCCGACCGGATCTACGCCTACGACCTCGTCATCACCGGCAAGGACGGCGCGGTCCGCCGCGAGCGGGACGCCTACTCGTTCCTGCCCACGCTCGGCGAGGGCGATCTTTACCTCTTCGGCAAAGGCGACGAGCGCCGCATCTACGACAAGCTCGGCGCGCAACTGCGCGTCCTCGACGGCGTCCCCGGAACCAGTTTCGCCGTCTGGGCGCCGAACGCGCAGCGGATCAGCGTGGTGGGCGATTTCAACCGCTGGGACGGACGCCGCCACCCGCTGCGCTCCCTGGGCCCCTCCGGCGTGTGGGAGGTGTTTGTCCCGGGCGTGGGCGAGGGGGCGCATTACAAGTTCGAGGTGTGCGACGCGCAGGGCCAAATCCGGCTCAAAACGGATCCCTACGGTTTCTACTTCGAGGTGCCGCCCAAGACGGCCTCGATCGTCTGGAACACCCGCAAATTTCAGTGGCGCGACGACGCCTGGCTGGCCGCCCGCCGCCAGCGCGATCCCCTGCGCTCGCCGATGAGCATCTACGAAGTTCATCTGGGATCCTGGCGCAAAAAGCGGCTGGGCGAATCCTTCAATTATCGCGAGCTGGCCGGCCCGCTCACCGAATACGCGCGCGAAATGGGCTTCACCCACATCGAATTCCTGCCCGTCGCCGAGCACGCCTTCTATCCCTCCTGGGGCTACCAGGTCACCGGCTTTTACGCGCCCTCGAGCCGCTACGGCGCGCCCGAGGATTTCCAATATCTCGTCGATGCCCTCCACCAGGCGGGCCTCGGCGTCATCATCGACTGGGTGCCGGCGCATTTCCCGCGGGACGACTGGGCGCTGGCGCGCTTTGACGGCACCGCGCTCTACGAGCACGAGGATCCCCGCCGCGGCGCCCACCAGGACTGGGGCACCCTGATCTTCAATTACGGGCGCCTCGAGGTGTTAAATTTCCTGGTCGCCAACGCGCTCTTCTGGTGCGACCGCTTCCACATCGACGGCTTGCGCGTGGATGCCGTGGCCTCGATGCTCTATCTGGACTATTCGCGCAAGGAGGGCGAATGGCTGCCCAATCAATACGGCGGGCGCGAGAATCTCGACGCCATCTCGTTCCTGCGCGCCTTCAACCATATCACCTGCACCGAATTTCCCGGGGTGATCACCATCGCCGAGGAGTCCACCGCCTGGCCGCTGGTCACCCGCCCGCCCTACCTCGGCGGGCTGGGCTTCTCGTTCAAATGGAACATGGGCTGGATGCACGACACGCTGAACTACTTCAGCCGCGACCCGGTCTTCCGCAAATACCATCAGAACGACCTCACCTTCGCCATGCTCTATCATCACCACGAAAATTTCATCCTGCCGCTGTCGCATGATGAGGTGGTGCATGGCAAAGGCTCGCTCCTGGGCCGCCTGCCCGGTGATGATTGGCGGCGGTTCGCCAACCTCCGCGCGCTGCTCGGCTATCAATGGCTTTTCCCCGGCAAAATCCTCCTCTTCATGGGCGGGGAACTCGGCCAGAGCGGCGAGTGGAACGCCAACAGCGAAGTCGATTGGTGGCTGCTCGAGGCCGGCCCCTATCACCGCGGCCTGCGGCGCTTCGTCCAGGATTTAAACGCCTTTTACAAAAGCGAACCCGCCCTCTGGCGGGGCGATCACGATCACGCCGGCTTCGCCTGGGTCGATTGCTCCGATCACGAGGACAGCGTGCTCTCCTTTTTGCGCCACGATCCCATCTCGGACGCCGTGGTCTTCGTCGTCCTCAACTTGACGCCCGTGGCGCGCTACCAATACCGGCTCGGTCTGCCGCGCGCGGGCAAATGGCGCGAGGCGGTGAACAGCGACGCCGAAATGTACGGCGGCGGCAACGTCGGCAACCTCGGCGGCGTCCTCGCGGAAGAGCGCCCCAGCCATGGCCGGCCCTGCTCCGCCGAGTTCACTCTGCCGCCGCTGAGCATCATGGCCTTCCGGCCGGAATGACCCGCCGCGGCGCTACTCCCACGTGAGGCGCCGCAGCCCCGCCACCCCGCGGAGATCGGCCAGAATCATCGCCGGCAGGGTCATGCGCTGCTGCTTGCTCAGCTTGAGCTCGCACCGGACTCTTTGCATCTGCTCCGGAATTTGATACTCCAGCTTCAGCGTCAACACCTGCGCCCCCAGCGTCTCAACCCGGCGGCGCAACTCCGCCTCCGCCAGGGCGTCCAACTCCGCCGTGACTGTCAGCGTGCTGTAAAAATCGCTTTCCACCCGCTGCGCCAGCACCGGCAACACGTATAAGGTGACGAGCGCCACCACAAAACCAATCCCCGCCATGGCGTAAAGCCCGCTGCCCAGCGCCAACCCCAGCACCGTCACAAACCAGAGCGTGGCCGCGCTCGTGACCCCGCGCACAAACCGCTCGTGCCGCAGAATGGTCCCGGCGCCCAAAAAACCGATGCCGGTCAGCACGCCCGCGCCAATGCGCGAGGGATCCAGCCGGATTTCCGCCGCCGTCAGCCGCGGGTGATACGCAAACAGGTTCTCCGGAATCATCATCGCCAGCGCGGCCGCCACACAGGCCAGAATGGTCGTCCTCAACCCGGCCGGCCGCCCATGACTCTCGCGCTCCCAGCCAATGATAAAGCCCGCCACAAACGCCAGCCCCAGCCGCAGCGCCATCTCCGACAACGACGTGTGCTCCATGTCAAACCTTAGCCCGGCTCCGCTCCGGACGCAGCCGCAAAAAAAGCCGCCCGGACGGGCGGCTTCTGAAATCCAGATTCCCCTGCTCCTACCGGCGGCGCAAACGCCACATCATCCCCAAACCAAGACCGCCCATGAGAATCATGCCCAAGCTGGAGGGCTCGGGAACCATGACCACCAGGTTGTCAATCCAGACGTCCGCGCCGGCGCTGCTAAGTCCGGAGCCGATCACGATGCTGTCGTAGAGCAACCCCGGAGTGATCGACAGTGTGGTGTCCAGATTGTCATCGACATAGAACTCGATGGTGCTGCTCTTGATCACCATGCTCAGCTTGGTCCAGTCGTTCAGCGGATCAGCCACGGTCGCCCTGGTGCCATAGGTGCTGGTCAGGTTTCCCCATCCAGCATTAGGGCCATTTACGATGCGCCGGTTGATCAGCGTCGTATCCACGGACGAGGAGGTGAAACCCAAGGCGAATAGCTGGTTGAGGGTACCGGTGTTATAGGCACCTCCGCTGTACGAGCGGAGCTCGATGTATTGCCTTGTGTTCCAAACATTGACGTCCGTATCAATCATGAACTCAATCTTGAGCGGGACCGCATCGCTGCCTCCGACCGGCCCACCCGGCAGGTTGAAATGCATCTTGGCCTGGCTGTTGGCAGAGGTTGCGCCGAAGTGAATCGATTGGGCTGAGTTGTAGCCCTTGGTCGTATCCAGCAGCGCCGGATAGGTCGGATAATCCTGCGTGTAGGTTGGGCTCAGCGCAGCCGTGTTCGCGTACGACTCGAAATCGTCCGACCAGATCTGCGCCGATGCACTGTAGCCGACCGCCACAAGCACACCAGCAGTTATAGCAATTAGGTTCTTCATTCGAGGTTTTTTGGGGTTTTTATGTTCGTTTATTTTTTACTGTTGCCAATTCACGAGCCTTTAACTGGATCATTATGGCAGGTTCGGCCATTCGTGTCAAGGCTCTTTGAATATTCTATAACATC
>JBDHQH010000198.1:0-3946 GCA_039806935.1 Verrucomicrobiota bacterium | reverse complement strand
CCGGGGAACTCGCCGGTGGACAATCGCATTCAAGGTCGGCCAGCGCCAGTTTAAAATATCCCCCGGCACAGGAAGTCGATACCAGATGATCCCGGTGAGATTGGGGGGAGGGTCGGCGCTCCAATCCAGCGCCAGGCGGGCCAGGGCCAGCGGATCGGCGCGGATTTGCTTGAGGCGCGCGCCGGCGGGCCAGTTCCTCGCCGGTCCTTCCGCTGACAGACCGATGAATTTCCCCTTCGAGTCGAAAGCCACCACATAGCCATAGGTTGGGAGGGCGGCGCGAAACGGCACTCCGAGCCGGGCGGCTTGCGCCACGGCCTGACGCGCCGCCGCCGGGTCGCACAAGGTGAAGGGGGTGTCCAAATCCCGGGGGCGCTCGAAGGAATGCACCTGGAGGACGAAGCCGTCGGCCGCCTTGGCCAGAGGCCGGAACGCGGGTTCATTCAACCAGGCGGGCAGGGCGGTGATCACCAGCGGCACGGGAGCGATTTTGCCGCGGATCAAATTGACCCATTGGCGATAATCTTCCAGCTTCGAGGAGGCGCAGTCGAAATCGATCTGGAATTCACTCAACGTCGTCCCCGCCCGCGCCGCTTCGGCCACGATTTTCTCCGCCAGATTCGCCAGATAGATCCCGGCGGGCCGCGTGGAGTCGAAGGTTCCCGTGTAGGGTCCCACGCGAAGCGCGACCCCCACGGGGCGACCGGATCTGGCCAGCAGCGTGTAATCTACCGGCGCCTGCGCGAGTTGGGGCTGGGGTTTGCGCCAGGTCACCTCTGCTTTCAATACCACCAACCGGGTGAAGGCCGGGCTCTGATCCAGCACTGCCCGCCGTACCGGTTCGGTCCAGGCCCGCTGCCACAAGTACGCCTCCTGCGATAGCGCCGCCGCCCATGCGGCGGGCGGCAAGGCCGCGAAAAGGAGAAGCAGCGCGCCCGGATGAACGAACCTTTGGAGAGCCCGGGCCGCTGGCGGCAACCGCCTTGTCCTTGCGCGTCGCGCGGATCGATCGGGGGCTGGTGGCGGCCTGAGTTCGGGAACGGCAGTCACTTGGCGGTCGCGAATTCTGTGAAAACTTTTCCGGGGAAGATTATTATCAAGCCGAGTCTCAGAAGCCAGCTAGTTTTTGCGCCTCGCACAAGGAGAATCGGGGTTGGTGCGGGAGCTCGTGCTTCGCCAAGTCTTTGTCCCGCACTCAACGTTTTTCGGGGTTATCCTTCGGTCCAATCTGATATTCCACCGTGATCGAGGCCTCCACCGTTATTTCGCCAGGCTCCACCGGCGTGGCGGCGGTTGCGGCCCGAGCCATTCCCGAATAGGTGGAAAGCGGCCGTGGGATATTCATAGCCTCTTGATTCACCCGCCGTACGGAGATCAGCTTTACTCCCAGCGCCTCCGCCAGCGCGCTCGCTTTGGCCTGGGCCTCGCGGGCGGCGAGGCGGAGGGCCTCGGTTCGGAAGGGGAGGTCGTCGGCCAGGCCGAAGGAGACACCTTCCACGCGGTTGGCGCCAGCGGTGTTGCCAGCGTCAATCACCGCGCCGATTTGGCGCGGATCGGTCAGGTCGATTTGCACGGTGTTGGACGCGCGGTACCCGATGACCCGGGCCGGTTCTGGCTCGGCGTTCGGCTTGGGCGGGGCGAAGACGGGCGAAAGCGTCAACCCGGCGGTCCGCAGGCGGTTTTCCGGAATGCCGAGCTTTTTGATTTCCGCGAGGACCTTTTGCATCGCGGTGTTCACCGCCTGTTGGGCGGCCATGGCGGTCTCGGCTTGTTCCTGCGCACCCAGGCGCACGGCAGCTTTGTCCGGTCTGGCCTGGACTTCCCCGTGGCCGGTGACCGTGAGGGTGGCCGCTCCCGGTCTTCCTGGAGGCGGCCCGGGAGGAGGGTGAAACTCCTGACCAAAGCCTGGCTGACTCATCACGCAGAACAACGCCGCGGCGAGCGCGACCAGCGGCGTGGAACTTCCTGGAGCGAATCTCATATCTCGCTCCAGGCTATCTCGAGGCAGGGGGCGAACCAATGGGGAGAAAGCCGGACGGACCGATCAGGGCCAAAAAAGAAATCGCGCGTAAACGTATCCAATCGCCTCGTCCAGGACGGTGCGGACGCCGTTGCTGCTGCGCCACCAGCGCGCTGGATCATACTCCCGCGGTTGGAGGGCGGTGGCCTCGATGATGGTTCCGGAGCCAAATGCCTTTTGAAACATCAAGCGGGAACGGCGGGTGTGAGCTCCCAGGCTGATCAGGCGGAGGCGGGTGGGAGCGCCTCCGCGGGCTTGAAACCAATCGCGAAGCGCCACCGCGCTGGCGTAGGTGCGGTCTTTGCGGCTCAGCGGCGCTGGCACCGCATGCACCCGTTCGGAGGGGGCGCCTTGCTTCCGGAGGATTGCCGCGCTGAGTTGGGCGTAACTTTCATATTCCACCAGCGGCGCCCCCCGTTCCAGCGGCGTTCCGGTGGTGTACAGGTTCGAATACACCCCTGTTTGCAGCAGATCCACTGTCTGCTGAAGCGCGTAATCCGGGAGCCAGCCTTCCACGGCCAAGGCGGCGGCTCCCGGCGGGTCGCTGGGCGAAAGAAACGCGTGCAGGTTGGCGAGCGTGATCCACGAAGCCGTCACCGCCAACGCGGTCAACAGCAGCCAACCGCGCCAGGTCGGGCGGAGACATTCTTGACGCCGGAGCAAGCCGCAGCCATTTCGTTCCATTTACCGCCCCTCATTTAGCCGAAAATTCTAAAATAACCAAAGCTTGATATGCCTGAGCGCTCCGCCTTTGCCGCAGCCGGAAACCGAGCACGGCCAACGCTGGAAGAACGAGATACGCCACGCTTGGCTCGGGAACCACTTGCATGGTGATAACCATATCCGATGACCAGCCGGAGTTTCTCGTGGTCATATCCAAGACCCGGGAACTCGACATGAGCGATACGCCAGCAAGCGTTGCTTCCGCCGATCCAAGCTGCAGCGAATTGTTCGCAGTATTAACGAAATAAATCCATGACTTCGTCACAGTCCCCATGTCAAGATCGGCATCGAACCAAAGATCGGCCACCGCGCCGGGACCTAGCTGCCGCGAAGAAATGTGATTTTTCGACCAATGCTCGGTTCCGAAAGCAATATTCAGCGAGATGATGCCGTCGCTGGAGTAGCCAACAAAATCGTTTAGCAACGTGCTGCTGCCTACCTCCGAGCCGGCGGGGAAATTGGTCAGGAGCGTTCCAATACTCGTGTCGTAGGTGATTTGGCAGGTGTAGGGAACTGCGGAACCATTTTCACCGAAAACCTGTCGCTGGGATGTGTCAAAAGTGCCGGAAAACGTCAGTTCCAATTGCTTCGCTTCCCCCGAGGCGGCGGCACAAAGCGCAAGCGCGCCAACGGCAAGCGGAGCTAGCCGGCGGCAGGCATTGAGCAGGCCAACAGTGGCTGCGATGCTGGATTTTTTCATATTGTCTATTAGTGTTGTTGTTGCGGTTGCTGAGCAATGCTTGTAACCGCTCGCTGTGCAAAGCAAGTCGCAGTCCAACAATGGAGTTGGCATGATTTTTTTTGAGTTGAACATCCGGTTGCCTGATCCGACCTCGAGGCGCGACCGCGCAGCAGGAGCGAATACACGCGAATGATTCTCGATCCAGTGGTTGGAGACATTCTCGCGCCGCCGGTGTGACTTTCGGTCCTTCGGGGAATTTAGTGGGTAGAATTCGGGGCTGACCGCCCTGTTTGTGGCGATGCGCGAAACCAAACTGAACCGAAAGGGAACGGGGGACGAAGCCATGCCGCACCCCTTCCGGCTCGTGTTTATAGGCATTTCCTTGAGGCTGGAAGCCCGCCACGCGGCCAAATTCTCTCGGTGGCTCACTCCCATCCAGCCCCGGAGTTCGCCAGGCGCACAGCACCCCAGTGAGCGAAGTTTACTCTCGAAACACGCGGATTCCACGTTTTACCCACGAA
>JBDHQH010000197.1:0-3970 GCA_039806935.1 Verrucomicrobiota bacterium | reverse complement strand
GGGATCAGCCGCCCTTCAGTCGGGGTGCTTCCCGCCTGCTGCCCCTCCAGTGCCGTTTCGGCACCTGCGCGGACCACCGGGCTGACTGTAGCATTCATAAGGGCATTGTAGCCGTTGTTCTTTACCTCGTCAAGTACGATAACATTGACAGAGGCAAAAGCCGAATTACCCTCTTTTCATGAAGACCGACAGGCCGAAAGACCCAGTGGAACCGACCGACGTGATCGCGAGCATCTTCACCGCCCGGCGCGATCTGCTCCATGGGGTCAGGGCCGTGGTGGCAGGCTCAGGCTTTTCGGTCGAGGAAGCCGACCTTCTGGTTTCGCTCTACGGGGCGCGGGTGCTCGACTGGGATGATCTGAAGCACGACAAGGAGGGCTTTGTGGCTTTCAGCCGCCTTGAGAAGTTCCTCGTCCACAATCCCAGCCTCCTCTCCCGCCGCATCACCAAGCTGGCCCAGCGCAAACCGCCGCTATTGAAAGTGCAGGGCGTCGACCCGGCGTTGGGCCTTCATTTCAACGCGAAGCAGGTGCGGATCACCGACGACGGGGTGAAAAGGATCGCACCGGTCTGGAAGCGCTACCAGCAGATGGCGGCCAAGCTGCTGGAGGGCATCTCTGAATCTGACCTTCGCGCCCATCTGACGGTCAACGAGCACATTTCCAGGCGCATTCGAGAGCGGCGGGACGGGCTGGGTGACTTGTTTACGGGGAATTCCTGAACTCCGGGGCCGAGCAGCGGGGATGATCGGCTGACCTCGATGAGGGGAGCGGACGAAAGACGTTACGCGATGACGAATCAACCCGGCACCTATGCGCTCGTGCTAACCTGCCAGAAAACGATCACCTTGCGGATCGGCAGGCTGGGAGACTTGGCGTTGCAACCCGGCGTTTATGTTTACGTCGGCAGCGCCTTCGGGCCGGGCGGCCTTTCAGCCCGGATTGCGCACCACCGCCGGATCAGCCACCGCCCGCACTGGCACATCGACCATCTCCGGGCCGCCCGTGATCTCGCGGAAATCTGGTTCACCACGTCGTCAGGTCGCCATGAACATTCGTGGGCCAAAGCTATGGCACGATTGCCCGGTGCCACGGTGCGGATGCCGGGGTTCGGATCATCCGACTGCGCTTGCGAGGCGCACCTTCTCTGGTTCAAGCATTCGCCTTCGATCAGGACGTTCCGGCGGTTTGTCCAGACCAAGGTCAATGCCCGCCCGTGACGGTGTACCTGGCCCGGCGCAAGTCTTCCGCCAAATCCATTTCCATCTCCACCGCCGCTTCGAAGGACATGGGGTTCAGGTGGGCGTAATGCTCCGGCAGCAGGCGGATGCCGTACCGCTTCACCAGCGGCGCGTCCTTCATCCCGGCCTTGTGGTTGGCGAAGGCCCTTATCCAACTCAAACAGCCGCTTGGCTTCCGCGTATTCACGAGACAGATCAATCCCGGCGTCTTGGTCCGGCGCGAGGATTTTGAATCCGGCGTACATCATGGGCGCACCAAAACCGAAGCCGTGCGGTCTTTCCTTCGTCTTCAAACGCTGCAAAGTGACACGAAATCGCCGTGTGCCGGATCGCGTCATGTGGCCATGCCAGCAAGGCATCGTCCGCCTGCTCGTGGCTCACGCTGCCTCTGAAACCTGCCAACCGCCGTACGGCATCAAAATGCCGCCGGAAGTTTTTCGGCGTAATTCTATTGTCGATCATCGGGGTAAGCCATTCGACCACGTTGTCACAAAGATCGACGTGGCGGCGCTTGCGCTTCTTTGCAGCGCCTCCGGTTACAGTGATTATCCTCGCGGTGAGATTGACCATTTTCCACTTTAGTCGTCCGATTTCCGCTGGCCGCAGGCCGCAGAAAAGGCCAAGGACCACAAACGGAGCCAACACACCCTCCTTGTGCTGATAGGCAGCCTGCAACAAAGCCTTGGCCTGATCGAGGGTCAGAATCTCAGGATCACGATCATCGACATCGGCCACTTCGATGTGCTCTGCCGGATTTGAAGTGCAATACTTTCGTTTACGGCATGACGATTTGAGCAAGTCTTTGAGCAAGTCGGCCCAGCGACCTGCATGGAGGACTTTGCCCTACAGGCTCCATCACCTTTGCAAGCTGTTGAACGGAAGCCAGTTTTGGCTGGCTCCAAGTTGGTACCCCCACCCCGAATTGAACGGGGATCAACGGTTTAGGAAACCGCCGCTCTATCCATTTGAGCTATGGGGGCGCGAAAAGCGCCAAGTGTATTTATATTCTCACAAACCGGGGGCGGGTAAAGCCTGGTTTCAGGGGGTGGCCGAGGTCGCGTCGAAGAGGTGAATGCCCCAGGGGGGCAGTTCGAGGTAGAGGCCCTGGCCGGTGAGGTCGTCGCCCGAGCGGGGGTAGCTCTGAGCGGCCAACAGATCGTGGAGGACCACGGTGCGTCCCCTTACTTCCGGCCAGTCCAGGGTCACGCGGCACTGGCCGCGGGCGGGGCCGTAGTTCACGGCGGCGAGCAGCCGGCGTTCGGATTGGGTCCAGCTAAAGACGATGAATTGGTCCCAGGTGGGGTTGCCATCCCAGGCCGGGCGGCAATTCCAGAGCCGCCAGTGGCCGGCGCGGGTCTCGGGGCGTTTCAGGATTTGCAGCAGTCGCGCGTAGAAATCCCGCGTGGCGGGGTCGGCCGCCTCGGGCAGGCGGCGGCGCAGGTGCAGCGAGGCGGGCGCGCGCCGGCCTTCGAGCTGGCCATCATACACCAGGCGCATTCCGGGGGCCAGCAGGGCAACGGCGGCGGCGGCGGCGTGGCAACGGGGGCCGAAGATCTCCGCGGCGCGCGGTTCATCATGGTTTTCGACAAAGCGGAGGGAATGCTCCTGAAACTCGGGCGCCGCCTGCAGGTGCTCGCGGACGGGACGGGCCGCGCCGCTGCGGAGGCGGTCGTAGAGCCGTTTGTCGTAGGTGAAATCGAAGCCGGCTTGCTGGAGCTCCCATTCGAGATCCCAATATACTTCGGCGAGAAGAAGGAAGCGCGGCTGCCGGCGGCGCAGGTGTGAAATGGCCGCGGGCCAGAAGGGCTGATCGTCGGGCGGGGCGCCATCCGCAGGCCGCGCCCGGTCCCCCCAGGTGCGCAAGAAAACTTCGGGCTGGACGAGCATGGCCATGTCGCAGCGCGCGCCGTCGCATTGCCCGGCGACGCGGTCGAGTTCTTCGAGCATCGCCAGGCGCAGCGCGGGATGGCGGTAGTTGAGCTGGAGGGTATCCGCCCAGGCCGGCGAATAGGGGTCGCGCCCGTGGGCGAGGATGATCTGGCCGCGGCGGGTTTGGAGGCGGAGGAAGTTTTGCGGCTCGCGCGCGAGGTCGGCCTCCGAGCCGTGAATGAAAAACTCGGGATGGCGCTCGACCCACGGGTGGTCTGGGGCGACGTGGTTGGGAACGAAATCCAGCATGAGCCGGAGGTTGTGCCGCGCGAGGCGGCGGCGCAGCCGGGCGAGGGCCGCGGGGCCACCGAATTGGCGATGGACGTCGTAAGCCTGAATGGCGAAGGGGGAGCCGCAGATATCCGTTTCGCGGAAGCCGGGGAGCACGCGCTGCCAGGCGGCGCGCAAGTCTGGCGAGGCGCGGGAGATGTCCGGGCCCAATTCTCCGGTCTGCCAGACGCCAAGCAGCCAGAGCCAGTCAAAGCCTTGATCCGCCAGCGCCTCGAAAAATCGGTCGGGCAGGTCGTCCAGGGTGGCGGGACGGCCCAGCTCAAGGGCCAACTCCTCGAGTTGAACGCGCGTGAAGCATTCATAGAGCAACGGTTGCCTCATCCGCCGCGCCTCCTGGGGAGAGTGGTTTGGGACGCGCTCAGCCAGCGATGGTCTGGCCGGTGGAAGTTTCCGTCAGCGGGATGCCCTCCTCGAGGAGCAGGACGGGGATGTCGTCGCGCACGGGATAAAGCATCAAGCCGTCTTCGCGGAGGAGGCCGTGCTGGAGGGGATCTTTGACGATCTGGCCGG
>JBDHQH010000196.1:0-4020 GCA_039806935.1 Verrucomicrobiota bacterium | reverse complement strand
GGTTGTTTGGTTTTCCTGTCCATGCTCATTTCCCCATAACTACAGGAGAGAATGGTCTTACCGCTTTTTTATTCTGAGAAAATGGCGGGGCCATCCGGCAGCCCCTGTAATTATTCCCGGTGACGGCATTGTGCGTCACTAAATAAAGAGGATTTCAGATCTGAAACAAGCAGCAGACGGCCAAACCGCCAGCGGGTCCGTTGACCCCTTCGCAGCCGAATTGCAAGCGGTGATAGGAAGTTGGCCCCCGACTGCGGAAGCGATGGAACGCTTCAAAGCCGAAACCGCCGACGCTGCCGCCACCAACCCCAATCAAATGACTTTGATCCAGGTGATGGCCATTCCTCACATATCCCCCTCCTTGGCAGGCCGTCACCCGGACTCCATTTCACTGCCTTTGGCATATGGCACAATATCGCTGATGCCCCTATCGATTACGCCAACCGTTCGCGCCGATCTTGATGGCGGGATGGTCTCAGCCATCAGCGGTCTGGTCGTTAATCACGAAAGGGGTGCCGGATTGCGTCGGCCCATTTTGGGAGTAAAGAGGGGAAAAGAGTCAAAGGCGGGTTTCAACCCCATTTTCCTAGAGAAGCAAGGGAATATGACTAATTGTCAATTTTTTTCAGTTGGCCGGGCCGGCGGTTCGTTGTCATTTCCTCTCTGAGCGAAATGAAGCCTCGCGCACAACCTTTGCGTGGTTGACGATGCGCCAGCGAAACCGCAGGCCCGGCACCCGGCGGCTTGCCTTGAAGTCCCTTGACTGACATAGTGACTCCCGCTCGCGCCGCGCGCGCCGCGTCGGCTCGATGTCGGAGTGCGTGAGTTGACGCGCCGCGGTTGCGGAGCCAAGTTGGATCGCCCGATTTTCTGGGAAGTTGCACTATGAAAAATGCGCATAATTTGTTTAATACCTTGCAAACCTTCGAGGCCGCGAACGGGCGAGAAGCATTTCTTTATTCATTGCCGGAATTGGAGAAAGAGGGGATCGGGCCGGTCTCCCGGCTGCCGATTTCCATCCGCATCGTCCTCGAATCCGTCCTGCGAAATTGCGATGGAAAGCGAGTGAGCGAAGCGAGTGTCCGGGCTTTGGCGAATTGGCAGCCGCGCGCGACCCGCACGGAGGAGATTCCGTTCGTGGTGGCGCGGATTGTTCTGCAAGACTTCACCGGAGTGCCGCTGCTGGTGGATCTCGCGGCCATGCGCTCGGCCGTCGCCCGACTGGGCAAGAACCCGAAATTAATCGAGCCGCTGGTGCCGGTGGACTTGGTGGTGGATCATTCCGTTCAGGTGGATTACGCCGGAAATCCCGAAGCCTTCCAAAAAAATCTCTGGATGGAGTTCCAACGCAATCGCGAGCGTTACCAGTTTTTGAAGTGGGGAATGCAGGCCTTTGACACCTTCAAGGTCGTTCCGCCAGGCATAGGTATTGTTCATCAGGTCAACCTGGAGTACCTGGCCAAGGGCGTGCTCACCGCGCCCATGGCCGCGAATGGCCGACAGGAAACTCTCTATTATCCGGACAGCCTGGTCGGAACCGATTCGCATACGACGATGATCAACGGTTTGGGCGTTGTCGGCTGGGGCGTGGGCGGAATCGAGGCCGAGGCGGGCATGCTCGGGCAACCGGTGTACTTTCTTACTCCGGACGTGGTGGGCGTGCGGCTCACCGGCGCGTTGAGCGAGGGCGCGACGGCGACCGATCTGGCGCTCACCGTCACTCAAATGCTCCGCAAAGCCAAGGTCGTCGGCAAGTTTGTCGAATTTTACGGTCCCGGCGCGGCCGCGCTGCCGGTGGTTGATCGTGCCACCATTGGCAACATGGCGCCCGAGTACGGAGCGACCATCGGCTTTTTCCCCATCGATGACGAGTGCGTCAATTATCTGCGCGCCACCGGACGGCCCGAGGAACTCTGTCGCGCCTATGAAAATTATTACCGCGCGCAAGGTTTGTTCGGCGATCCCAAGGAAGGCGACATTGATTACTCAACCAAACTGGAGCTGGATCTGGCCTCGGTCGTCCCCAGTGTCGCGGGGCCGCGGCGCCCGCAAGACCGGATTGAATTGCCGCGTTTGAAGCAGGAATTTGTGGCCTCGATTTCCAGGCCGGTCAGTGAGAGCGGCTTCGGGAAGCATATCGACGAGTTGCGGCGTGATTTTCCCATCGAATCCTGCCGACACGAACGCACCCCCGGCGGGGGCAGTCAGGAGCCCATTTCCCGGCACACTTCCGCGGTGAACAACACGAGCCCGCTCACCGAATTGGAAATGGCCAACAACCGCCCGACTCCCAATCCGGTTGCGGAGGGCCAATCCGGCGCGGGAGTGCTGCGTCACGGCAGCGTCCTGATCGCCGCGATCACGAGTTGCACCAATACTAGCAATCCCTCCGTCATGCTGGCCGCCGGCTTGCTGGCCCGCAAAGCCGTCGAGCGCGGACTCCGGGTCGGGCCGCTGGTGAAAACCTCGCTGGCGCCTGGTTCTCGGGTGGTCAGCGATTACCTCGAAAAGACCGGACTGCAGAAGTATCTGGATCAACTGGGATTCAATCTCGTGGGCTACGGTTGCACGACCTGCATCGGCAACTCCGGGCCGCTGCTGGCGGCCATTGACGAGGCGCTCGCCAAATATGACGTGGTCGCCGCTTCCGTGCTCTCGGGCAATCGCAATTTCGAGGCCCGCATCCACCAAAGCATCAAGGCGAATTACCTCATGTCACCTCCGCTGGTCGTCGCCTTCGCTCTGGCCGGACGGATGGATATCGACCTCTCCTCCGAACCGCTGGGCCGCGACCCGGATGGCCAGGATGTCTATTTGCGCGAGCTTTGGCCCTCCTTGCGCGAAATTCGAGACTTGATGGCTGCCACCCTCAAGCCGGAGGTGTTTCAAACCCTGTACCGCGACTTTTCCAAGCAGAACCCGGAATGGAACAAAATCCCGTCCTCCACCGGCGATGTGTATCAGTGGGATGATCTCAGCACGTACATTCAAGAACCGCCCTTCTTTGAAAAATTCGGCCTTCAACTCGGCGAACCACGTGAAATTGTTGGCGCCCGGGCGTTGGGAATTTTCGGCGATAGCGTCACCACGGACCACATCTCCCCCGCCGGCAGCATCAAGGCCAGCTCGCCAGCCGGGAAATTCCTGTCCCAGAGCGGCGTCGCCCCGGAGGATTTCAACAGCTACGGTTCACGCCGCGGCAATGATCGGGTGATGACCCGCGGAACCTTCGCCAACGTACGGATCAAGAACCTGATGGTTCCCGGAGTCGAGGGCGGGGTGACCCGCTGCTTTGTTGGCGACGGGGCAGGTTGCCAGCCGGGTGAAGTTGTCCCCATTTATGACGGCGCCATGTGTTATCAAAAAGCCGGCGTGCCTTTGGTGGTGATCGCCGGCCATGAGTACGGCACGGGCAGTTCGCGGGATTGGGCGGCCAAGGGTACGGCCCTGCTCGGCGTCAAAGCCGTGATCGCCCAAAGCTTCGAGCGCATTCACCGCTCAAATCTGATCGGCATGGGGGTGTTGCCACTTCAGTTCAAGGACGGCGTCACCGCTCACACGCTGCGGCTGGAGGGGAACGAGACCTACGATGTGCTGGATCTGGATGTAAAACTCAGGCCGCAACAGGAGCTGCGGCTCAGAATCACGCGCGCCAACGGCGCGGTGGAAAATGTGCCCGTGGTTTGCCGAATCGATACGCCGATCGAGATCGACTATTACCGTCACGGCGGCATTCTACCCTACGTGCTCCGGCAGCTCCTCGCCCAAGCGTAGAAGACCCGGCGGGAGATCCTCCCCGTCTGAGCCGTTTGGACCCCGAAATTCCCGGTCATGCCCGGGGGGGGGAAGGCCTCGTCGGCACCATCCCCGCCACCGGTATAAAGGGGCTCGTCGGACGACGTCCGTGGAAAGCAAACCGCGGGCCGAGCCGCGATGGGGCGGCCCGCAGGGCGTTTGGCTGGCGGTTAGAGAAAGGCCGTAGAAATGGGAAAAAAAGAAAACGCTAGACACGGAGCGACG
>JBDHQH010000050.1:0-24883 GCA_039806935.1 Verrucomicrobiota bacterium | reverse complement strand
GTCTCACCCTCCGCGGCATGCGCCCGGCGATCAAAGGCGCCCGGGCCGAGCCGCTGCAACCGGGAGTCAATTACCGGTTGCTGATCGAAGCCGGCAGGAACAAGGCCGAACACGATTTTGTGCCCACCGCCAAGACCCCGCAGTGACCGGCAGCAACGCGCCGCCACAGTCCGGACGGACCGGACCCGGCGACGCGGAGGCGTTTCCGCCTCTCCCCTTGGACGTTCGAGGGCGGCGGCGGGTTACGGAAAAAAGGGAACGCAGTAGCTTGGGTGTCCAGCCATGCGGCACGAGCAGGATGCCCGCGCCGCAACGACAAGATGCCCGTGCTTAACCGGCTTGGCCGGCAAGGGTAAGAACGGCCGAATTACTTCTGGCTGGCCTTGTTGGTGGCCTCGCGCAAGTGCCGCTCGACATCTTCGGGCTTGAGGATTTCCACTTTGGCGCCCTTCTTCAACTCCTCCGCGGAGGGGACTTTGATGATGTCGCTGGTGAGCGGTTG
Source organism: Verrucomicrobiota bacterium (assembly GCA_039806935.1). Classification (GTDB taxonomy): domain Bacteria; phylum Verrucomicrobiota; class Verrucomicrobiia; order Limisphaerales; family UBA8199; genus JBDHQH01. The sequence goes on along the minus strand of JBDHQH010000050.1, from coordinate 24,381 downwards.
GGCGGGGGGCGGCGGAGCCGCGGCTTCGGCGTTGAGCAGCTCGATCTCAAAAATCAGCGTGGATCCCGGCTCGATGATCGGGCCGGAGGCGTGGTCGCCATAAGCCAGGCTGGAGGGGATGAAAACCTCCCATTTGGATCCGACTTTCATGTGCTCGAGCGCCGTCGTCCAGCCGCGGATCACGCGGTTGACTTGAAATTTGGCCGGCTGGCCGTGTTTGGCCGAGCTGTCGAATTCTTTGCCGTCGATCAGCGTGCCGCGATAATTCACCGTCACAGTGTCGTTGCTGCCGGGGATGGCGCCCGTTCCTTCGGTGATCACTTTGTATTGCATCACGGCGTTGGTGCCGTCGGGCAAGGTCACCGAGAGGGTCTTCACCCCAGTTTTTTTGGCGTTTTCGGCGAGGAACTTTTCGCCGGCTTCCTGGTTCTTCTCGGCCAGCTCCTTTCGTTCCTCCTCGCGTTTGGCGCGAAGTTCCGTGTTGTAGGCGTTCATCACCTCGCGGGCTTCCGTTTCCGTGAGTTTGAGCGGCTTGTCGGCCAGCACATCCTTGATGGCATTGGCCAGGACATCCACGTCCACCTGATAGCCGCCCCGCTTCAGGTTGGCGCCGATGTTCATCCCAATGCTGTAGCTGACCTTGTCCTTCTGGTTCGCCAGTTCCGCTTTCTCATCGGCGGCCTGCGCCACCGGGGTCAGGCCCAACGCCAGGCAGGCGGTCAGGATCAGATTCGTTCCAATTCTCATATTGCAAGTTCCTGAGTTTTAAACTGTGAGTGGGTTTGGTTTACACGAGCACAGACAAAAGTCCAGCTTTATAGTTCAAAATCATTTGCCTCGGATGCGCTTCCTGCTTCAATCCGCGGGGTGAAGATTCTGTTGATCGGCTCGGGTGGACGGGAACACGCGCTGGCCTGGAGGCTGGCCCAATCGTTGCGCATTTCGCGGCTCTGGTGCGCCCCGGGCAATGCCGGCATCGCGGGCGAGCGGCTGGCGCGCAGCGGGGCGGCCGTGGAGTTGGTTCCTCTCGCGGCGGAGGCCATCGACGAACTCGTGGAATTTGCGCGGCAACAGCGTCCTGACCTGACGGTGATCGGCCCGGATAACCCGCTGGCGCTCGGCCTGGTGGACCGCCTTGCCGAGGCCGGGCTGCGGGCCTGGGGACCCAACCGCCGCGCCGCCCAATTCGAGTCTTCCAAGGCCTTCGCCCAGGCGTTCATGGAGCGGCATGGAATCCCGACCGCGCGAGCCGGCATTTTCACCGAGATCGGGCCCGCCGAACAGTTTGTCCGGGAACTGGGCGGGCGCTGCGTCGTGAAGGCGGATGGGCTGGCGCTGGGCAAAGGCGCGCTGGTTTGCGCGGAATTCGACGAGGCGCGGCGGGCCATCGAGGAACTTCTGGTGCGGCGGACGCTGGGCGAGGCGGGCGCGCGGATCGTGATCCAGGAGTTTTTGGAGGGGATGGAGGTTTCCCTGCACGCCCTTTGCGATGGCCGCACCGCCCGCCTGTTTCCCACCGCGCAGGATCACAAGCGCATCCACGATGGGGATCGCGGGCCAAACACCGGCGGAATGGGCGCCTACAGCCCCACGCCCTTTCTCGATGCGGCAGCCCTGGCGGAGATCCAACGGCGGATTATGGATCCCTGGCTCGCCGGTTGCGCCGCCGAGCGCCTGCTTTACCGCGGCATCCTTTACCCGGGAATCATGCTCACCCGCGAGGGGCCGAAGGTGCTCGAATTTAACGCTCGCTTCGGCGATCCCGAAACCCAGGTGTTCCTCACGCGGCTGCGCGGCGACCTCTTGGATTTGATCGAAGCCTCCGTCGAGGGAACTTTGCGGGATCAGCCGTTGGACTGGCGTCCGGAGGCGGCGATCTGCGTGGTGATGGCGTCGGCGGGTTACCCGGGAGATTATCCGAAGGGGAAGGTGATCACCGGCCTGGCCGAGGCGGCCCGCCTGGCGGATATCAAGGTGTTTCATGCCGGCACCGGTCGGCGCGGCGACGAAATCATCACCACCGGCGGACGGGTGCTGGGCGTGACCGCCTGGGCGCGCGGCCTGGCCCGGGCGCGCGAGCTGGCTTATCAGGCCGTCCCAACCATCCATTTCGAGGGCGCGCAGTATCGGACTGACATCGGGGCCAAAGCCCTGTGATCCCCGGCCGGTTCGGCGGAGCGGAGGTTTACATCACCATCCCGCCATCCACCGTCAACACCTGCCCGGTGATCCAGCGCCCGGACGGGCCAGCCAGAAAGAGCGCGGCCTCCGCGATATCCTCGGGTTGCCCCAGCACCCCCAGCGGAATCGTCTTGAGCACTTCCGCCCGCAACTCCGCCTTGAGCGCGGCGGTCATGTCCGTCTCGATAAACCCCGGCGCGATGGCATTCACGGTGACGCCGCGCGAGGCAAACTCGCGGGCGGCGGATTTGGTGAAGCCGATCAACCCGGCCTTGCTGGCGGCGTAATTGCCTTGACCCGCGTTGCCAATCAGGCCGATCACCGAGGCGATGTTAATGACGCGCCCGGCCCGCTGCTTGAGAAAGGCGCGCGAAAATGCCTTCGTGAAGAGAAACGCCCCCTTCAAATTCGTATCCAGGACGGTGTCCCAGTCCGCCTCGCTCAGGCGCATCAACAGACCGTCGCGCGTCACGCCGGCGTTATTGACCAGAATGTCCACGCGAGCGGTTTCCGTCAGAATTTTTTCGGCCGTGGCGGCCACCGCCACCGCATCCGCGACATCCAGCGCCCAGGCCCAGGCGCGACGACCGGCGGCGCGGATTTGCTCCGCGGTTTTTTCTCCGTTTTCCACCGTGCGCGAGACGCAAACAATATCCGCCCCGGCGGCGGCCAATTTGAGCGCGATCGCGCGACCGATACCCCGGCCGGCGCCGGTGACCACGGCGACCTGATTGATTAACTGGTTCATTGAAGGCGTTATTTGTGGGAAGTCAGCGCAAACTGTCAAGAAACAAGGCAGGGACGTTTCGCCGAAAGGCCCATTCAGACGCACTCACCATTCGCGCTCGAAACCGTCGCAGGTTTTTTGATAGGCGGGACAGATAACGCAGCCGTCCCCGCGAATAACCTCCAGATTGGGCGTGGGCGGGTAGCGCCGCAGGAGCTCCTCCGCCAAAGCCAGAGCCTGTTGTTCGTCGGCGGCCAGGCCGCGGGTTGCCAGTTCGGCGATGCCCGCATCTCGCAAGCGGATTTCGCCCTCGGTAAAGAGAACCGAATTCTCCGCGTCGATATGCTGCTGCATGCCGGTGATATACGCCTCGGTGAGCGCCCGCAGTTGCGCCTGAGCCGCGGGCGGCATCGGCCGCGCGGCGATCCGTTGTCCGAGCTGGTCCAGCCAGGTTTTAAACCGCCGGTGGTCATCGGTCATCACGGCGATCGGCCCGTGATCCCCCGGAAGGTGCAGCCGGTTTGTCAGCGTCGCAAAGAGCACCTGCTCCTCGCGGGCGTGATGAAATTGATCGGCGTAAATCCGAAAAAAACGAAGAAAACGGGCCGGATCCTCCGAAACGCCTTCGACGCCGGGGAGTTGATTCACGCAGGTGCGAAAGGAATCCAGCATCCGGTCGATCAAATCATGTTCAGCGCGCAGTTCCGCCAACAATCGCATGGCGGCAGCATGCCATGGGCGGGCGCCGGAATCCACCACGGAGGCGGAGCTGGGGGAAAGCAAACCGTGACAATTCGCCGGTTTTAGGGCAAAATACGCTTACGTTTGTGGATTACACGATTAAATCGCCTGCGGCCGCCGGCATGAAATCCCTCGGCGCAATCCTCCGCCACCCGAACACGCGCATGGCGCTGATCGGGTTGTTGATCGTGGCGCTGGACCAGCTTACCAAGGCGCTGGTGCTGCAACTGATCGGCTACGCGCAGGAGCGGGTGGTGATCAACGGCTTCTTCAAGCTGGTGCATTGGGGCAACACCGGCGCCGCCTGGAGCCTGTTCCGCGGTTATAATGACTGGCTGGCCCTGGTGGCGCTGGTGGCGCTGGTCATCCTGTTTTTCAGCCGACGCCATTTCGACCTGCGCTCGTGGGTCGGGCAGCTCGCCTTCGGGCTGATTTGCGGCGGCATTGTGGGAAATCTCATCGACCGGGTGCGGGTGCATTATGTGATCGATTTCCTCTATTTCTACGTGCGGCAGCGCGGCGGAGGCGAGCTCGGGTTCCCGGCCTTCAACGTGGCGGACAGCGCCATCTGCACCGGCGTAGGCCTGATCATTCTGCTGACCTGGAGGAACGAGCGGGAACTGAAGCGCGCCGGCGCGGAGGCGGGCTCGGCGGCCTGAGCCCGGCCATGTCCGAGCGCGCCGAATCGTTCGCCATCGAGCGGTCCCTGCCCGCCGCGCGGCTGGACGCCTATTTGCGAACCCGTTTCCCGGCGGTCTCGCGCGGAGCGCTGCAGCGCTTGATCCAGGAGGGTCAGATCCTCGTCGATGGCCGGACGGTCAAACCCACGCACGCCCCGCGGGCGGGAGAGATCGTCCAGGTGACCTGGCCCGAGGCGCGTCCGGCGGAAGCGCAACCGGAGGAAATCCCGCTCGAAATTTTGCACGAGGACGACTCGCTGGTGGTATTAAATAAACCAGCGGGGCTGGTGGTGCATCCGGCCGCGGGCCATGAGCGCCGCACTCTGGTCAACGCGCTGCTGCATCATTGCCGGGGACAATTGAGCGGCATCGGCGGCGTGGCCCGCCCCGGCATCGTCCACCGGCTCGACAAAGACACCAGCGGCTGCCTGGTGGCGGCCAAACACGACCGCGCCCACCTGGCCCTCTCCGCCCAATTCGCCGCGCGCCGGGTGCGCAAGACTTATCTCGCCATCGTCTGCGGCGAGCTGACGCGCGAAACCGGCGACATCCGCGCGGCCATCGCCCGCCATCCCTCGCACCGCAAGTGCATGGTGGTGGACGAAAACCTCGGGCGCGAGGCGCGCACCAGCTACCGCGCGCTCGAGCGCTTGAACGGCGCCACCTGCGTCGAAGCCACCCTGCACACCGGGCGAACCCACCAAATCCGGGTGCATTTCAAACACCTGGGCCACCCCCTGGTGGGCGACGCCGTGTACGGCCAGCGCCAGAACGCGCGCCTCGAGGAGTTCGCCGGCTACCGCGCGGAGCGGCAGATGCTCCACGCCTGGAAACTCGCCTTCCATCACCCGGGCGATGGCCGGCTGCTCGAATTTGAGGCGCTGCCGCCCCCGGACTTTCTCGACGCCTTGTCCGCCCTGCGCCTCGCCGAGTCCCGTCCGGCCTGGCTCACCCGCAGGCACGAAGCCGCCAAGGATTGAGGCGCGCGCCGCGGAGCGGCCAGCTTTTCCTTCTTTTCGTGTCTTCGCGCGAGTTGTTCCCGCACTACCTTGAAGGTCCCATTTTCAGGATGGGTTTTTGCCCATTGTTGCCAACGGCCAACCGGTTAGTTTGAAGGACGTTCAAAACACGACGCCAGGGAGTGTCGGGTTGCGAGAAAGGAACAACAACCAAGGAAAGGCAACATTAATATGAAAATGCAATTAATAAAGGTTCTGGCCTGCTGCGCGGCCTGCGCGGTGACGACGGCTCAGGCTCAAACCTCCTCCACGGAGAGAACCCCCGGCTCCTCGAGCTCGGCCATCCCCGGCCAGTCGGCGCGGAGCGGAAAACACCATCAAGATCTCAAGGCGAGCGAAATCACCGGGGCGCAGATTCAGAGCAGCACGGGCAATGAATTGGGGACGATTCAGGATGTGATCATCAATCCCGCGAGGGGCCACATCGATTTCGCGGTCGTTTCGTTGAGCGGCGGCGCCTCGGGCAGCCCTGGCGCTTTGAGCGCACCCGGAGGCACGAGCGGCTCCAGCAGTTCGTCCTCGGGCAAGCAGGTGGCGGTGCCCTGGATGCTGCTGCGTCCGGCGGCCACGACGGCCAGCGCGGGCAGCCAGCCCGCGTTCACCTTCACCGGCCAGTCCTCGAAACTGGAATCGGCGCCGAGTTTCGACGCCGCCACTGATCTGAGCCAGGGCAACTGGCGCCAGAGCGTGTATTCCTACTTCGGAGTGAGCGGGCGCGGCAGCCTCGGCGCGGCGGAATCCCCGAGCGGCCTGGGCGTGGGCGGCAGCCAGGATCAAAACCCGAATCAGGGCGGCGCCGCGGACCACAGCCAGCAAAATCAAGGCGGCGCGTCCAGCGGCTCCTCCGCTCCGGAAACCAAATAAGCGATCACGCGAGAGCGGATCCAAGTCTTCGGGTGGCGGGGCCCATCAAGCGGGGTAATGGGGTGGCTTGAGGACTCCGCCGCTCGCAGTGCGCGAGCGGCGCGCGGCAAAGAAATCGCCCCGGCGGCCAGGGCCTCGCCTCGGCCCAATCCCCGAGCGCCCGCCGGCCGGTCACGCGGCGAGTTCTTCCTCGAAATCGACGATTTCCTTGATCTGGGTGACGAACCAGGGATCAATGCTGGTAAGCTGGCAAATCTCCTGGCAAGTGAAGCCGGCGCGCAGCGCGTGGCGGAGGTAAAAGATGCGCTCGGCGTTGGGAATGCTCAACTTGCGGGTGATCACGTCCCGCGGGAGAATGTCGCGGTCGCCATACACCTGATCGCCCACGCGCCAGGGCTTGCCGTCGCCGCCCAGACCCGAGCGCCCGATCTCGAGCGAGCGCAGGGCCTTTTGCAGGGATTCCTTGAAGGTGCGCCCGATGGACATGACCTCGCCGACGCTTTTCATCTGCGTGTTCAGCGTGGGATCGGCCTGGGGAAATTTTTCAAAGGCGAACCGCGGGACCTTGGTGACGACGTAATCGATGGTGGGCTCAAAACTGGCGGGGGTTTCCCGGGTGATGTCGTTGCGGATTTCGTCGAGGCGGTAGCCGACGGCGAGCTTGGCCGCGATCTTGGCGATCGGGAAGCCGGTGGCCTTCGAGGCGAGCGCCGAGGAGCGCGACACCCGCGGATTCATCTCGATCACCACCATGCGCCCATTTTCCGGATTGACGGCGAACTGAATGTTCGAGCCGCCGGTCTCGACCCCCACGGCGCGGATGATGGCGAACGAGGCGTCGCGCATGAGTTGGTATTCCTTGTCGGTCAGCGTCTGCGCGGGCGCCACCGTGATGGAGTCCCCCGTATGCACGCCCATGGGGTCGAGGTTTTCGATCGAGCAGATGATGACGCAATTGTCGTTGCCATCGCGCATGACCTCGGTTTCAAACTCCTTCCAGCCGAGCAGGGATTCTTCGATCAGAATTTCCGAGACCGGCGAGAGCTCGAGGCCGCGCTTGGCCATCTCCTCGAATTCCTCGCGGTTGTAGCCGATGCCGCCGCCGGTGCCGCCGAGGGTGAAGGCGGGGCGGATGATGAGGGGAAAACGGCCGATGCGTTCGGCGATGGCGCGGGCCTCCTCGAGGGTGTGGGCGGTGCCGCTAATGGGGACATCCAGCCCGATTTCAATCATCAAATCCTTGAAGATCTGGCGGGCCTCGCCGCGCTCGATGGCCTGGGCGTTGGCGCCGATCATTTCCACGCCGTGCCGCTCCAGCGCGCCGCCGCGGAACAGGGCCATGGCGGTGTTTAATGCCGTCTGGCCGCCCAGGGTGGGCAGCAGCGCCAGCTTGCCCGCCGCGCCCAGCGCCCGCATCTCGGCGCGCTCGCGGGCGATGATTTTCTCGACGCACTCGGGGGTGATCGGCTCGATGTAGGTGCGGTCGGCGAACTCCGGATCCGTCATGATGGTGGCGGGATTCGAGTTGACCAGCACCACCCGGTAGCCCTCCTCGCGCAGCGCCTTGCAGGCCTGGGTGCCGGAATAATCAAATTCGCAGGCCTGGCCGATGATGATCGGTCCGGCGCCAATGATCAGGACGGTATGAATGTCGGTGCGCTTAGGCATATCCAAGCCGGGGAATTAATACCATCCGGAGCCGCTTGTCAGCGCAAATGATTCGGCGGCGGATTTGCCGCCCCGGCTCAGGCGCCGGCCGCCTTCAGGGGCCACACCCCGCCCGCGCCGAAGATGCGGGCCAGGCTTGGCTCGAGCAACCCGGCGCGCACGGCCAGATCGAGTACCGTAAATCGGCGGCGAATCATCCAGGCGGCCAGGTAGCTGTCCCGGAGCCGTTCCAGAGAAATCCCGATTTGTGGCGCCTCGACCGGGGCTCCCGCATCCACCAACATTTGGCGAAGCTGACTCAGCGGCAGCAATTGCCGGCGCAGCCGCAGACGCAACTCAGGCCAGATTTGGCGAATTTTCCGGAGTTGCGCCTCGAGTTCCGCGCGCGGGATGTGCTTGGCGGCGACTTCGCGCTCGCCCACCTCGCCCAATTCCCCCGCGCCCAATAACGCGCGAGCCCGGGTTTTCCAGCTCTCCGCGTCGGGCCATTGGGCCAGGTGAGCCGAAAAATCCACGGTTTCCAGCGGCATTTCCAGCAGTTGCTCGTAAAGCGCGGTCACCGCGAGCGTGCCAATGCCGACTTTAAAACCATGCGAGGGCGCCTTGCCGTTGTGGGTGTGGTGCTGCATGTCCCACAGATGGCTGAATTGATGTTCCGCGCCGCTGGCGGGACGGCTGGATTGCGCGGATTGCATGGCAAAACCGCCCAGCATCAGGCCCTCGATCAGCCGGCCCAAAGGCCCGGGCAAATTCGCGCGCACCCCCGCGGGATCCGAAATCATCTCGCCCAACCGGCCCTGGACGATGCTCCAGGCGCGGGCGTCGATGGGTTCCGCGCCGAGCGCGTCGGCGAGAATCCAGTCCGCGCCGGCGGTCACTTTGGCCACGAGATCCACATAGCCCCAGGCGTTCATGGGGGCGGGAGCTTTCGCGATCACCTCCAAATCGGCCACCACGGCCGTCGGCGCCGGGCAAAAAAAGGTCTGTTTCGCGCCCTGGTGCGTAATCGAAGCGCCGAAGGCGGTGTAGCCGTCCATCGAGGCTGCGGTGGCCACGCACATGTATTCGCGTCCGTGGCGGTGCGAAGCCAGTTTCGTCAGGTCGTTCACCGTGCCCGACCCCACCGCCACCGCGATGGCATCCAGCGGCTTGAGCGCCGCCTCGACGCGCTCGACGAAGCGGGACTCGGCGTAGAGGTCGGGATCTTCAATCACGATCGGCGGGAGCGCCGCCGCGCCAAAGGCGGCCTGCACCGCCGCGCCGGCGGCGCGGTAGGTGTTCGGGTCGGCCACCAACACCGCCTTCCGCCCGGCGAAATGTTTGGCGAACACCCGCGGCGTCTCCGGGAGGATGCCGGAGCCGATTTCGAGGGTGCGGGTTTCCCGGGCGCTCTGGAGCGCCTCGGCCAGCGTGAGCTTCGGTACAGAAGTGGGCATGAAAAGGTGTCGCTCCCGACGGATCGGATCGGTTTGGTCTTATTGCCGGGTCGAGAACTTAAACTCGATCAGATTATGATAGGTCTGGCCGGGCTTGAGCACCACGGACGGGAAAGCCGGCTGGTTGGGCGAATCCGGGAAGTGCTGTGGCTCCATGCAGAAACCCTCGCGGAAGTGATACACCTGCCCGCCCTTGCCGACATTCGAGCCGTCGAGGAAATTCCCCGAATAGAATTGCAACCCCGGCTCGGTCGAGGAGACTTCGAGCACCCGCCCCGAGCCCGGCTCAAACACCCGCGCTATCAGGCCAAACTGCCCGGCCGGTTTGTTGAGGACAAAATTATGGTCGTACCCTTTGCCGAATTTGAGCTGCTCGTTTTCCTGCCCGATGCGCGCGCCGATGGCCGTCGGGCTGCGGAAATCAAACGGCGTGCCCCCCACCGGACGCAATTCGCCCGTCGGAATCAGCGTGCTGTCCACCGGCGTGAAACGATCCGCCGGAATCATGACCTCGTGATTCAGGATGGCGCCGCCCCCGGCCAGGTTGAAATACGAGTGCTGCGTGAGATTGACCACGGTGTCCTTGTCGGTGGTGGCGGTGTACTCCACCCGCAGGGCGTTGTCGTCCCGCAAGGTATAGACCACCGTCACAGCCAGATTGCCGGGGAAGCCCTCCTCCATGTCGCGGCTCAGGTAAGTCAGCTTGAGGCCGGGGCCCCGCGGGGTGGAGAGAACGGTCGGCGTCCAAACCACTTTATCAAAGCCTTTGCGCCCGCCATGCAGCGAGTTGGGTCCGTTGTTGGCCGCCAGCGGGTAGGTCCGCCCGTCGAGCGTGAACCGGGCGTTGGCGATCCGGTTGCCGTAACGGCCGATCAACGCGCCGAAATACGGGCTGTCCTTCAGGTAATCCTCCAGCCGATCGTAGCCCAGCACCACATCGCCGAGCCGTCCGTTGCGATCGGGAACCTTCAGCGACACGACAATGCCGCCGTAGGTGGAAATGCGCGCCTCGGCGCCCCCGGCGTTGCGCAAGGTGTACAGCTCGACCGCCTGGCCGTCCGGGGCGCGCCCAAATGGGGCGCGGGTGATCTGTTGCTGAGTTTTCGGGGTGGTCGCGCAACCCGCCAGCGCCAGGATGGCCGCGGCCACCAGCGCCCCAACGGGAGCCCATCGCTGCTCGTTCTGCATACGCATAAACGCATCTGATCAAATTTGGCCAGTCCCCGCAAGCGCATCCGACACCCCGCGGAAAAGAACGCGAACCGGCGAAATCCCAACCGGCGGCAAAAAATTCTGCTTCCCGGATGCGGCCAAAATTGCTCAATACCCATTGTTCACCCGGAGTTCCAAGAACAAATTCGCCGCCGCCTTCCGGATACGTCGGGCGTCGATAAAGCCAAAGAGCGTTGGTTTGAACGCCACGGCAAGGGCAACGCCAGGCGAAACGCCGTTTCGCAGGGGAACTGTTCATGGGCGTGAGCGCCGGTTTAACTGGGCGCTCGCTGCCCGTGGCCGAAGAACCGAACCCGGCCCAAGTCCTCGCAGGGACGGCGCAAACCGTGGAGCAACCGGACGAGCATCGCGGCCTTCGACAATTGAATGTTCGATTTTTGTCCCAATGGTTTTTCTAATCCTCAGCATTACCCGCAACGCGGACATTTTTTGCCCCGGGCGCGGGCAAGAATCGTCCGGGCCAGGTTAAGAAAGATTGGAAAAAAAAGGTTGGCTTTTTAGTTCGCATTTTTGCGATATTCTCGCGCTCAAACTTTTTATGATAACTAAGAAATGTTTGTTACGGGGCGCTTTTACCATGACGCTCCTTGGCCTCACGAACGCCGCGTTGGGCAGCGAAGCCGAGCTGAAGTTGCCGGATTTGCGCACGGTGAATTTTCCCGCGCTCGGCGGCGCCTCGGGCTACACCCTGATGCTCGCGGGGCTGGTGGTCTGCGTGCTGGCCGCGTTTTTCGGCCTGTGGCAGTACCGCCAGACCAAAGGTCTGCCGGTGCATAGCTCCATGCGCAACGTGTCGAACATGATCTGGGAGACCTGCAAAAGCTACCTGTTCCAGCAGGGCAAACTGCTCGCTATTTTGTGGGTTTTGATCGGCCTGTGCATCGCCTATTACTTCGGTTTTCTGGTCGAGCACAAGGATGCGGGCGGCATGCCGCTGACCAGCGGCCGCATCGCCTACAACGTCGGCGTGATCCTCGCCTCGTCCGTGCTGGGCATCCTCGGCTCCTACGGGGTGGCCTGGTTCGGCATGCGGATCAACACCCAGGCGAACAGCCGCTCGGCCTTTTCGGCCCTGCGCGGCCTGCCCTGGGGGCCCCTGGCCATCCCCATGCGCTCGGGCATGAGCGTCGGCATGCTGCTCATCACCGTCGAGCTGTTCTTCATGATCTGCATCCTGATTTTCCTCCCCTCCGACCTGACCGGCCCGTGCTTCATCGGGTTCGCCATCGGCGAGTCCCTCGGGGCGGCGGCGCTGCGCATCTGCGGCGGCATCTTCACCAAGATCGCCGACATCGGCTCGGATCTCATGAAGATCGTCTTCAAGCTGCCCGAGGATGATCCGAAAAACCCGGGCGTGATCGCCGACTGCGTGGGCGACAACGCCGGCGACTCGGTCGGGCCGACGGCGGACGGTTTCGAGACCTACGGCGTGACCGGGGTGGCGCTGATCACGTTCATCGCCCTGACGCTGGGCCTCTCAGGCACGAGCGCGCAACTGATCACCTGGATTTTCGTGATGCGCGTTTTGATGATCATCACCTCGCTGGCCGCGTATTTCATCACCAACACGGTGTTTACCAACAAGTATTCCCAGGCGAAGGATTTCAATCCCGAGCTGCCGCTGACGTGGCTGGTCTGGATCACCTCGGGCATCTCGATCGGCGTGACCTATCTCGTGAGCTGGCTGATGCTGGGCGGATTTGTCCTCCAGAACGGCGGCGAGCCCACCCCCCTGCCCAATCTCTGGTGGGCCCTGGCCACCATCATCTCCTGCGGCACCGCCGCCGGCGCCCTGATCCCCGAGTTCACCAAGATCTTCACCAGCACCGAGGCGCGCCATACGAAAGAAATCGTCACCGCCTCGCGCCAGGGCGGCGCTTCGCTGAACATTCTGTCCGGTTTTGTGGCCGGCAATTTCTCGGCCTTTTGGGAGGGCCTGCTGATGCTGGTGCTCATGCTGGTCGCCTATCTGGTGACGGTCTGGAACCCGTCGGTGGCGATGATGATGCCAGCGCACATCGGCTTCGCCGCGCCGATCTTCGCCTTCGGCCTGGTCGCCTTCGGCTTCCTCGGCATGGGGCCGGTGACCATCGCCGTCGATAGCTTCGGCCCGGTGTCCGACAACGCGCAATCGGTTTACGAACTGAGCCAGATCGAGAGCATCAAAGGCATTGAGGGCGAAATTCAACGCGACTTCGGCTTCAAACCGGATTTCGCCGCCGCCAAGTACAACCTCGAGAAGAACGACGGCGCGGGCAACACGTTCAAAGCGACCGCCAAACCGGTGCTCATCGGCACCGCCGTGGTGGGCGCCACGACCATGTTGTTCGCCATCATCCTGCTGCTCGACAAGGAATTCGGCGACGTCATCAGCAAACTTTCGCTGGTCCAGCCGACCATTGTCCTGGGCCTGCTCATGGGCGGCGCGGTGATCTACTGGTTCACCGGCGCCTCCTGCCAGGCGGTCGTCACCGGCGCCTACCGGGCGGTCGTCTATATCAAGGAAAACATGGACCTCAGCGCCAAGACCGCCTCGATCGAGGACAGCAAGGAGGTCGTGAAGATTTGCACGATCTACGCCCAAAAAGGCATGCTCAACATCTTCGTGGCGATCTTCTGCCTCTCGCTGTCACTGGCGTTTTTCGATGCCTACTTCTTCATCGGTTACCTGATCTCGATCGCCTTCTTCGGCCTCTACCAGGCCATCTTCATGGCCAACGCTGGCGGCGCCTGGGATAACGCCAAGAAGATTGTCGAAGTCGATCTGCGCGCCAAAGGCACCGAATTGCACGCCGCCAGCGTGGTGGGCGACACCGTGGGCGATCCGTTCAAGGACACCAGCTCGGTGGCCATGAACCCGATCATCAAGTTCACCACCCTCTTCGGCCTGCTCGCGACCGAAATCGCCGTGGCCATGCAGAAGGGCGGCAAAACCGGCCTCAAATTCGGCATCGCCATCGGCCTGTTTGTCATCGCGTTGATCTTCGTGTACCGCTCCTTCTACGGAATGCGCATCCCCGAGGACAAGGAATCCGGCGCCCGCGCGCCCCGCGAGCCCGCCGGCGCGAAAGCCTGACCCAGTCTGCTCTCATCACGCCCGCCGGACGACTGTCCGGCGGGCGTTTTCGCGTTTGAATCCCTCCGGCGCACGGGCTAGCCTCCCGCATGCCGATCTACGAATTTCATTGTGAACAGTGCCGGAAGGACAGCGAGATTCTCGTCCGCTCGAGCCGTTGGCAGGGCGCCCAATGCCCGCGCTGCGGCTCGACCCGGCTCGCGAAAAAACTCTCGGTCTTCGCCTCCACCTCCACCTCCTCCGGCCTCGCCGCGCCCGCCTGCGGAATGGAAGGCGGCGGAGGCTGCGGCTGTTGCGGCGGCGGATCGCACCGCCACTGAGCGTTCCGGCGGGGAGGGCCCAGAAGTCCAAATCGAGATCTCCGCACGGCCCGAAGAAGGACGTTTCGGCAAAACGTTCTTGCTTTGAAGCGGGGTTCCTCCTGCTTTTTCACGAGCCTGGCAATGTCTTCGCGAGACGAAAAAATTCTTTTCCACATTCCTGTTTACAGCGCGGGTTTGGTTGTTAGTATCGGCTCCGGATTCACATGAAAAAGATCGAAGCCATCATCAAGCCCTTCAAGCTGGAGGACGTCAAAGACGCTCTCTCCAGCCTCGGCGTCGAGGGGATGACGGTGTCCGAAGTGAAAGGCTTCGGACGCCAAAAAGGACACACGGAAATTTACCGCGGCAGCGAATACACCGTCGATTTCCTCCCGAAAATTAAAATCGAAGTCGTGCTCGCCGAAAACATGGTCCACGCCGCCGTGGACGCCATCGTCAAAGCCGCCAAGACCGGCAAAATTGGCGACGGCAAAGTGTTCGTCACCACCATCGAAAACGCGATCCGCATTCGCACCGAGGAAACCGGCGAACAGGCGGTCTAATAATTTGCCTAACTCCCGTTGACGGGAGTTTTTTTGTCTCTGAATTGGAAAACAGTCGGGATATCGTGGAAAGCAAACGGCAAAAAAGACTTGTCCAGCTCAACGCGTTCACGCGGCATCCATGGCGGCGATTCACCGAGCTCGAGAAAGCCTGTTTTGACGCGGAAATCGCTGTGAATAAGTGGTGAATAAGAGATAATATGTTGTCCTCGCAACCCAGCGCCGCTTGTCCTAAAACGCTCCCACGGTCCGCAACCAGAAAAACCAGCGGTGACACCGATCTGCACGAAAGCTGTGGGGCTGTTTTGTTATTTCGTGGTAAGTTACTGGGCACCAGTGACTTACAAAGTAAGTCGATTTGATCTGAAGGAAAGCTCGGAGATTGTGATATGAATTTTAATTGTCGATGGCCAGAGTTGCTTGATATAATGAACGCAGGGGCTGTTTCCAGGGCGCCGTAAGCGCCTACGTGAATAAAATGCCCAAAAAACGGGCTTTGGGAGATCACATGGAAGCTTCTGCGGAAACCATTTGGAGTACGGCTCAGGGTCACTTGCGGTCGATGCTGAGCTCGGACATCTATAATTTGTGGTTCGCGCCGCTCAAGGTGACCGCCTTGGATTCGCACGGCGTAACTTTTGAAGTCGCCAATGACTTTTGCGAGGTCTGGCTGAAGGACAACTACTTGAGTCTGCTGCGGGATGTCCTGGCCCTGGCCTGCGGACGGCAGCTTCAGATCCGGTTTCGGGTCGCCCAATCGCAACCAGCCCCAGCGGCGAATGCCGCCGCTCCAGCGCCGGCCGCTCCGCCGCCCGAGAAGCCCAGGGGCGGTGCTTCCGCGGAGCGCGCCATCGCCGCCCACGAGTTTGGGTTCAACCCCAAGAACACCTTCGAGACGTTCGTCGTGGGCAATAACAACAACTTCGCCTATGCGGCGGCGTTGGCGGTGGCCCAATCGCCCGGCAAATCCTACAACCCGCTTTTTCTTTATGGCGGAGTGGGATTGGGCAAGACGCATTTATTGCACGGCATCGGCCAGCATGTGACCCAGCACAAGAAGGGCGCCCGGGTGGCATATCTTTCCTCGGAAAAGTTTACCAACGAATACATCGACGGCATCCAGAACAGCCAGATGGCGAAATTCCGGAAGAAATACCGTCAAACCGATGTTTTGTTGATCGACGATATTCAATTTCTGGCGGGCAAGGAGCGCATTCAGGAGGAGTTTTTCCACACGTTTAACGCGCTGCACGAGGCGCGCAAACAGATCGTGCTCACCTGCGACCGCCCGGCGAGCGAGATTCAGGGTCTCGAGCAGCGGCTGGTGTCCCGGTTCGAGTGGGGGCTGGTGACCGATTTGCAGCCGCCGGACGTCGAAATGCGCCTGGCGATTCTTCACAAGAAGGCCCAAATCATGGGCGTGCAGTTGCCTGAGGAAGTAATCCAATTTCTCGCCAGCCGCATCCGCACCAACATCCGCCGGCTCGAAGGCGCGCTCATTCGCGTCGCCTCGTTCGCGGCCTTGACTGGCAAGAAGTTGTCGTTGGAGCTGGTCGAGGGTCTGCTGCGCGAAGTGCTCCACGAAGAGGGCCGTTACTCGATCAGCATCGAGGTGATCCAAAAGCGCGTGGCCGAGCATTACGACCTGCGCCTGGCCGACATGACCAGCAAGCGGCGGCCGGAAAACATCGCCTTCCCGCGGCAGGTGGCCATGTATCTCTCCCGCCAGATGACGGAGAGTTCGTTGAGCACCATCGGCGAGGCCTTTGGCGGACGCGACCACGGGACCGTGCTGCACGCCTGCCGTCTGGTCAAGGGGCGGATGGAGGTGGATCAGGCCGTGCGCCAGGCGGTCAGCTACCTCGAGAAGCAGTTGCTGCGCTGAGGGCGCGCGGAGATCCCAGCCGCATGCCCGTCATCGAAGTCAACGGCCTTACCAAAACTTACCGGACTTACCAGAAGCAACCCGGATTCGCCGGGGCCATCCGCGGCCTCTTCCGCCGCGAATACACGCAGAACTGCGCCGTGCGGGATGTGCGGTTCGCCATCGAGGCCGGCGAGCTGGTGGGCTTCCTTGGGCCGAACGGCGCCGGCAAAACGACCACCCTGAAAATGCTCGCCGGTTTGCTCTACCCGACGGCCGGCAGCGCGCGCGTGCTCGGGTATGTGCCCTGGGAACGCCAGGATGGCTACCGCCGGCAGTTCGCCTTGCTGCTGGGGCAGAAGAATCAGTTGTGGTGGGATCTGCCGGCCCGCGAATCCTTCGAACTCAACGCCCAAATCTACGGCGTCTCCCGGCCCGAAATGGAGCGGCGCGTGGCGCGCATGGCGGAGCTGCTGGACGTGCGGGACAAACTGAGCGTGAGCGTGCGCGAGCTGTCTCTGGGCGAACGCACCAAGATGGAACTGATCGCGTCCCTGCTGCACCAGCCGCGCGTGCTGTTCCTGGATGAACCCACCATCGGCCTGGATGTGATCTCGCAAAAAACGGTGCGCGATTTCCTGCGCGAGCACAACCGGCGGAGCGGCACCACCATCCTCCTGACCAGCCACTACATGGCCGATGTCCAGGAACTCTGCGAGCGGGTGATCATCATCGACCGCGGCACGATCTTCTTTGATGGCGGACTGGACGAGATTGTGGACCGGTTCGCCGATTCCAAACTGGTCACCATCCAGTGCGAGCCGGGCGCGCCCGCCGCCGAGCTGGCGCGGCTGTCTCAACATGGCGTGGTGCTGGAGCAGAGCCCCGAGTTGATCCGGTTGGAAATCAAGCGCGACCGCGTCATCCCCGCCTGCAAAGCGTTGCTCGATCAATTGCCCGTCAGCGATATCGACATCCAGGAAGTGCCCATCGAGGAGGTCATCCGCCGTGTCTTCTCGCGGCCGGGCTGAGTTCTGATTTCCGGCTGGGCCCGCCTTCGAGCGGACGCCGCTTCCACCAGCGCAGCGGCGGGTTTTCCAGAAGCGCCCGGCCTGGGGCCGCCCTCTATCGGGCGCAGGCGGCGCCGGTCGAGGCCCGATCTTTCGTTCCCCATCGCTCGAAGATGTCGGCGATGCGGACGGCCGTTCGGCCATCCCAGAGTTCCGGCGGCGCGCCGCGCGCGGGCGGCGCGCGCAGGACAGCCTCGAGAGCGCGCAAAATTTCCCCGGAACGGCTCGCCACCAGGCGGTTGGTCCCCTGGGTGATGGTGATCGGGCGCTCGGTGTTGGGCCGGGCGGTCACGCAGGGCACCCCCAGCCAGGTGGTCTCCTCCTGCACCCCTCCGGAATCGGTCAGGACCACGGCCGCGGTGCTCATGACCGCCAGAAAATCGAGATACCCGAGCGGCTCGATCAACTGGAGCGCGGTCCCCGGCAGGGCGATGCCCGAGTTCTGGATCCGCGCGCGCGTGCGGGGATGGACCGGGAAGAGGACGCGCCGCTCGCGCGCCAGCTCGACCAGGGCGTTCAGAATTTCGCGCAGCGCCGCCGGATCGTCCACGTTCGAGGGGCGGTGCAGGGTGACCAGCAAATGATCGCGCGCGGACAACCCCGCTTCGCTGAGGATGGGCCGCTCCCGCGCCAGCGGCAGCATCCGGGCCAGAGTGTCGATCATCACATTGCCGACGAAGTGGATTTGGGCGGGAGCCACTCCCTCCCGCAGCAGGTTCTCGTCTCCGTCGCGCGAGGGGGTGAAAAGCGCGTCGGAAATCTGGTCAGTCAGGAGACGGTTGATTTCCTCGGGCATGGAACGGTCCCGTGACCGCAGTCCCGCTTCGACGTGGGCGACTTGGATCCCGAGTTTGGCGGCCACCAGCGCGCAGGCGACCGTGGAATTGACGTCGCCGACGACCACGACCCAATCCGGCCGGTGCTTGAGCAGGGCGGGCTCGAAAGCGGTCATGACCGCCGCCGTCTGCGCGGCGTGCGAACCCGAGCCGACGTTGAGAAACTCGTCCGGCGCGGGCATCTCGAGCTGTTCAAAGAACACCTGCGACATGTTGTAATCGTAATGCTGGCCGGTGTGGACGAGCACCTGTTCAAATCGCCCCGGCCGCCGCGCCAGCTCGGCCATAAGCGGGGCGACCTTCGGGAAATTGGGGCGCGCGCCGGCCACGAAGAGCAGTTTCATAATGGAGCAAAAGGCGGCCGGGCGGATCATGCCGTCTCGACTGCAGCCGCCTGAGGGGCGCCGGCGCCGGGCGGCCCGGAGGGCAGCGGCCCGGAGACATTAATGCCATGGCGCAGACAATAAGCCGCGTAGGCGGCGTATTTCTCCGCCCAGCCCTTGAGTTGGCTGCGTTCGGCGGGGGAGAGCGCGCGCGCCACCTTCGCCGGCGCGCCCAGCACGAGCGAACCCGCCGGCACCTTCGTTCCCGGAGTGATCAGCGCGCGCGCGCCGATCAGGCATTGCTCGCCGATGACCGCGCCATCCAAAATGACCGCTCCCATGCCGACCAGCACTTCATCGCCGACCTCGCACGCATGCACCACCGCGGCGTGGCCGACCGTGACATAATCACCCAGCACACAGGGGAAATCGTCAGCGAGATGCAGCACCGCATTGTCCTGGATATTGGTGAAACGGCCCACTTGGATGCGGTTGATGTCGCCGCGGAGCACGGCGTTGTACCACACGCTGGAACCTTCCCCCAGCGTCACATCGCCCACCACCACCGCGCCGGCGGCGATGTACACCCCGGCGCCAAGCCGGGGGGGCCGGCCCAGGAATTGTTCCATTTGCCGCAGCAGCTTCGGCGGCTGAAACACGGGCCCGGAGCCGGGTTTGCCGCTGTCCAGATGTCGTTTCATCGTGAAATCAACCTGCCATTCAGCGTCGCCGGTGGCTAGAAGTGTTTGCGGACTCTGCGGACTTCACCAGCCGGAAAAATCGGCCGCCTCCCTCGCTCGCCGGCACGAACATCTCCCAGCCCGCCTCCGCCGGTGTTGCGCTCACCTCCGGCGCCGGCTCCCAAACCGACGCCGCCAAATCCGCCGTGCTTTCCAGCCGCCAGCCCGGCCCCGAGCCTTCCCAGGCCAGCCGCAGCCCGCCCTCGCGCCACGAGGCCCGCAGCCGCGGGGCCGGCTCCTCCTCTTCCGGCGCGGCGAGCGCGCGCACGCCATCAAACACCGCTTGATTCCACAGAAAACGGTCATGCGCGGTCACCGCCAGGCCGGCGAAGGCGCTTGCCCCCATGGTCACCGTGGCCGACTCGCCCAGCGGCGTCCAGGTTTCTCCATCCGCCGAGCGCCACGCGCGAAACTGATTCCCCCGCCGGGTGATTTTGAGCCATTGCGGCGGCGCAAAAGCGCCCGCGTAGGGCATCGCGGTATCCGCGCCGGCGCTCGCGCGCGCTGCTACCTCCAGCCCTTCCCCCGGACGCGTGAGAACTGAAAAATGGGGCGCGTCGGCGGCGAGGCTCTCCCGCACCATGAGGCCGGCCAGAGCGCGGGCGTTCGAATGACCCTGGGAAATCATCCGCGCCGCGACTTCTCCGTCGCCCGGCAAGGGCCGAAACACATGCCAAAACGCATCCCGCCGGCCACCGATGCCCGCGCCCGAGCCGTGGAGAGTCCATACGCCATCGACCCAGCTCACCCTCCCCGGGCGGCCGGTCTCGCCCGCATCGCCGTTCCACCATTGCGCCAGGCCTGCTTCCGCGGCGATCCAGCCCTCGGGCAGTCCTCCCGCCGCGGGCGTGACCGCCACCTCCGGAGTCTCCGTGCCCACGCCGTATCCATTCGTCGCCACGACGCTATAACTGTAGGTCACGCCGTTCAGCAATCCCTGGTCGGCAAAAGCAGTGGCCGATACCCGGCCCACTTCCACGCTGGCGGATCCCGGCGGCGATGCCCGCCGCACCATATAGCCGGATGCGCCCGAGACCCGATTCCAGCTCAGCGCCACGCTCGTGTTTCCCACTGCCGCCTGCAAGCCCGAGGGCGCGAGGGGAGCGCCCTCCGCCGGTTCAAACTCCAGCCACAGCCACTCGTAGCCGCCTTGCGCGCATTCGATCCGCACCGTTGCCTCCCCAGCCGCGCTCACGTCCACCGTGGCGAGCCGCGCCGTCACATACCGTTCCGCCGAACCCGTGTCCGGCAAAGCCAGCACCCCGGCCAGATCCGCGCCGTTCAGGCGCACCCGCGCCTGCCCGCCGCCCGAGTAACGCACGTTCAGATGATACCGGCCCGGCGCGCTGGTCACCGTGTACTCCTGCCACTCGCCCGGCAAATGCCAGCCCGCCTTCAAACCCGCCGTCTCATCCGCGCACCCAACGAGATCCACGCCGTCATTGCGCCCGGCCCAGCCCTCGTTCCACGCCTGCCCGCCGGTCTCGTCGGCGGCCACGCTGTCCAGGTAAGCCAGTCCGTTGGCGCCGAGATCATAGTCGCCGGCGGCCAACCGGCCCGGGATGCGCAGCCCGGGGCGATAGGGCGTTCGCAGGGCACCGTACTCTCCGCCAGGCCGCCGCAGCGCCGCCACCGTTTCGCCATGCCTCAAGCAACGCGCCAGCGCGGCTCGCCCGGCGTACTCGAGCAGCCACGCGAAAGCGTCCTCCGGAGAGGGCGCGTTGACCTCGTTGTTCCAGTACGCCTTGAGCATTTGCCAGCCCAAGGGCTCCCCGCACCCGGCCAGCGGCAGGATCCCGGTTCCTTTATACGGCGAGTAACACCATCCCTCGCGCACCTCCCCCGTCTGCCCGCCGGCAGTCACGCTGGACTCGCTCTCGAGCTCGCCCACCGCCAGGTGCAGCCAATGCGTCGAGTTCGAGCCGAGCTCGCCGGCCCACAAGGGTACCCCGTGCGCCAGCGCCACCGCCTTTTGCGCGCTCCCCAGCGGGAGCGGGCCGGGGTGGAGGTGTTCAACATAGCAAACCTCACGGTCCGTCCAGCCAGTGCTGCGAATGGCGGAGAGCCACACGCCCGCCTCGCCCGCGCAAAACAGGAGATGATGGACGTCCACCGCGCGAATCGCATCCCGGGCGTCCGCGTAAACGCGGCTCAGGGCCTGGTTGGGTATCGAGCCGCCGTCGGAATTGCGGGGCTGATGCAGGAGCTCGTAGCCGGCAATGGCGGGGTTGCCGGCGTAACGGCTCGCGATCCGTTGCCAGAGATGCAGAAACAGGGCGCGGTTGGAGGCATGAGTGTACAGGTTGCGCGGCGCGGCGTAATCCGCTGAACCTGGCGGCCCGTGCAGGGCGGGGATCACATAAAGTCCCCGCGCGGCGCACTCCGTCACCAGCGGATCAAGCCAGGCAAAGCCGGCCTCGAGGTCGCGGCCGTTCTCGGGAAACGCGGCGGCGGGGTTGGTGATTTCATAAAAAAGCCGGTAATGAAACGGAACGCGCACCACGTTGAAGCCTTGACTTTGAATGAAATCAAGATCGGCGGCGCTTACCCAATTGCTTCGCCAGGCATCCCAAAACCCCGCTTTTCGGGAAGCATCCCAGACGAGCACATCGTCCAGCGCCGCCTCGAGCCTCTCCCAGTCGTCGGCGCCCGGGTACCGATCCAGATTGGGCGCGCCCATCAGGGCGGGTTCCGGGCTGAGCCAGCCGGCGAGATTGACTCCGCGGGGGAGAAACTCCCGCCCCGCGGCGTCCACGAGACGCGAGCCATCGGCATGGAGAAAGGCGGCGGAATCGTCCGCCAGCGCCAGGGTGGCGCAGAGTAAAAACGCCAGGCCGAGGCCCGGCGGCACGAGAGTAGGCAGCTTTGTCATAAACTGGCGTCCGCGGGAGGGCGGGCGAACCCGCTCAACGTTTGTTCAACGCGCTGTGACGATAGCTGTAGGCGAAATAGACGATCAAGCCCAGCGCAAACCAGACAATCAGGCGCAGCCAGGTGTGCCAGGGCAGCGAGGCCATCAAGGCAGCCGCGGAGAGCGCGCCCGCCGGGGCGACGAACCACACCAGCGGCGCGCGGAACCGGCGCGGCAGATCCGGCTCGCGCACCCGCAGCACCAGAATGCCGACCGAGACAATCACGAAGGCGAGCAGCGTGCCGATCGAGCACAGGCTGCCGGCCTCGCGCACATTGAACACCGCCGAGAAAAACGCCACCGCGATCCCGGTGATGATCGAGGTGATCCAGGGCGTGCGAAACCGGGGGTGGATCCGGCTGACCACCGGCGGCAGCAGCCCGTCCCGCGCCATGCTATAAAACACCCGGGATTGCCCAAGGAGCAGGACCAGTATCACCGACGACAGGCCGGCGATGGCGCCGAATTTGATGGTCAGCGCGATCAGGCTTACGTCCCCCCACTTCCACGCCAGGCCGGCGCGATCGGCGGCAACGGCGATCGGATCCGGCACGTCCAGCTGCGCGTAAGGCACCACGCCGGTGGCGATGCCCGAGACAACGATGTACAGCAACGTGCAGATGATCAGCGAGCCAATGATCCCGATGGGCATGTCGCGCTGCGGATTTTTGGCTTCCTGGGCGGCCGTGCTCACCGCGTCAAAGCCGATATAGGCGAAAAAGACAATCCCCGCCCCGGTCATCACCCCCGACCAGCCGAAATGCCCCGAAGTCCCGGCATTGGCGGGAATAAAGGGATGCCAGTTGGCGGGATTGACGGCATGCGCGGCGCCCGCGATGAACAGCAGCACCACCGCCACCTTGACCACCACGATGGCGTTGTTGAAGACGGCGGATTCGCGAATCCCCACCACCAGCAGAGTGGTGACCACAAAAATGATGAACACCGCCGGCAGATTGAGGATGGCGGTGACGTGCGGCAGCGCGGCGGGATCTGTTCCGGCGGCGCGGATCTGGTCCAGCAAGGCCGCGTTGGTGGCGATCCAGCCCGCCTTGACCTGCAACGCCGCCGCGAGCACCGCCGGCAGTTGAATCAACTCGGTGCCCCGCGCCGCCGACCAATGCGGCGGAACGACGATGCCGAAGTCATGCAGAAAGGAAACCACATAACCCGACCAGCCGATGGCCACCGTGATCGAGCCAACGGCGTATTCCAGAATCAGATCCCACCCGATGATCCAGGCGAAAAGCTCCCCCAGCGTCGAGTAGCCGTAGGTGTAGGCGCTGCCGGCCATCGGCACCAGCGAGGCGAATTCGCTGTAGCACAGCGCGGCGAAGATCGAGGCCAGGCCGGCAAGCACGAAGGAAAGCACCACGGCGGGTCCGGCGTTTTGCGCCGCCACCGTGCCGGTCAAAACAAAAATGCCGGTGCCGATGATGGCGCCGACTCCCAGGGCGGTGAGATTTACGGGACCCAGCGCGCGGTGCAAGCTCTGGTCGGAGAGCGCCTCCGCCTGCAGGTCTCTAACGGATTTGCGGCGAAACAATTTCATGAACCCGTTTAGGGATGTTGCTGCGCAGTCTGTGGTTGCGCTTCGGGCAATGCAAGCGCCGAGTGCCCCGAGCCATGGTTTTGCGCATCTCGAAACGCCCTTTCGAACCGGAAACGCCTGGGTTTTTCCGAGTGGGGATTGATTCTACCGCTTTATCCGCCCAAGCGGGTTGCCTAAAACCCGCTTTCGGCAGAGGCTTGCTCGGGAGGAGAAGCGACTATGGTGCGAAGCTGGAGCGGATTTCTTCCGCAAAACGAACTGGTGCGGCTGCAATGGGCCGCGCTCGAATCCGTCCAGACGGACGGGTTCATCGACGCTCCGTCCGTCGCTGCGCTTGAAGAACCCGAGGACGACGACCTCGATCAATGGTTAACGGAACAAGGGCACAGGGGGAGCGAATAATCAATCCGGCAGCCGGGGGAGCGCAGCCTTCAGGCTGCGTCGGTGTCCCGGCCAGACGGGGAGCGCAGCCTAAAGGCTGCGGCTACATCCGGAGCGTCTGATCGGGAATCCCCATGTAGTCGCAGCCTTCAGGCTGCGTCGGCGTCCGGGCCAGACGGGGAACGCAGCCTAAAGGCTGCGGCTACATCCGGAG
>JBDHQH010000049.1:0-25228 GCA_039806935.1 Verrucomicrobiota bacterium | reverse complement strand
ATAGCGAAACAATTAACCGGTGACACTAGTGAGTTTTAATTGTCGCTGACCGTGAAGAATAGTTGTCGTTGACAGGGTGCCGGGCGGGCGCCGCCCAGCCCAGCACCGCCAGCCAAGTGCCTTCATACTCGGCCACATAGCAGAGATGCTCCCCCACCAACGTGGCGTTTTTCAGGTAATGACGGGTCGAGACCAACTCGTTCCATCGTGGCTGTTCCTCGGCCGTGATGGGCCGAACCACTAACTGGTCCAGAATGGCCTGTTCCTGAGCATTGGGCAGTCGAATCGGTTGCGCCATGCTGAGAAAAAATCAAATCGGGGAAAGTCCGTCCAGTTTTATTTTGCGTTCTTTGCACGCAGGCCAAACGCTACCTGCATACCTTGAATCAGCCGTGGGCCCGTTAGGGCCGAAGAGCCGACTGCAAATCGCCTGGCGCGGGCGCGAGTACGGGGTGAGCCGCCTCGGTTTCGGCGATAGCGGCGGAGAGAAGCCGGCCCGCCAGGGGGAGGACGGAGTTCAAATTGGAGCTGTGGGCAATGAGCTCTTGCATGGTGCCGTGAGCCTGGAAGCGGCTGAGCCGTTGGTACCAGGCAATGAATTCGCGACTGACAGCCGGCTCGAGCTGCGCGGGAGGCAAATAGCGATTACTATCCACTGAGGTCTCGCAGAGCACCAAGGCGGCGAGGCAGGCCGGTTGAGCGTGAGGCTGGAGCCGTTGCCAAAACGGGAGGGCGGAATCGCATTGGCCGGCCAGAGTCAGCGCCTCGGCTCGCTGTTGGAGAAGCCGAGGAGCGAGAGGTTCGTCCGTTTCCAGCGAGATATGCCGCAGGGCCTCGGCGGTCCAATCGAGAGCCACTTCGAGATATTCCGGCTGGCTCAAGGCCACCTGCCCGCCTTGGAACCAAAGGTCCAGGCGGTTGGGGTTTTCCGTCGCCAGGTCGAAGTATAGGTTAAGGGCTTCGGTGGCGCGGGCTTGAGCGGCGAGAAATCGGGCGTAGTCACTCCGTGGCGGGAGGGACTGAGGATCCTCCGCCGTGGCAAGGCGGAATTGCTCGGCGGCCTGGTCCGCCAGGCCCAATTGCTCCAAAGCCAGAGCCAGGCAGTGACGGGGGCCGGCCCGGCGGATTTCCGGATGGATGGGCGCCAGGGCGGGGTGATCGCGTTTGGCGAGGCATTGGCGCATTTGATCGGCAGCCTCGCGGAATTGCCTCAGTTCAAAGTGCGCCAGCCCCAAAGCGAAGTGGAGCGAGGCGGTTAATCCGCCTGCTCGAGCCAATGGCGATTGCAAAACTCGCGGCAGATCCTCGAAGCGCCGGGCGGTTATCAGGTGCGTGGTAAATTGGGTCAGCAACGTCTCGCGCAGCTCGGGCGTCACGGATGCTGGTGGCGCCGCCGACAGCAGCGCCAGGGCGCGGTCGTATTGAGCCAGAGCGTTCAGGAGCTTGCCGGAACGCGCGAGTTCCAGGCCGTAGTTCATGCGCAGGTTCGCGTCGGCCGGTGATTCCTCCAGCGCCAATTCGAGCAGCCGGAGGTTGCGCTCGATTTTGCCGCGCTGGGCGACGACCTCGGGCCGGTAGCCATGATGCAGGAGGGAGGCATTGCCGAGGCGGTTTTCCAGACCCCAGTCCAGGCGAAGCGCTTCCAGGCTGCCGAAAACCTGCTCGTGAATCCGTCCGACATAGAACAAACCCGGGGCGTTTCGGAAGAGGCGCGGCACATAAGAGCACCCTTCCTCTGGCCGCGCGGCATCCTGGACTGGCAGTCGCCAAGCCAAGGCCTGGCGCGTTTGCATGAGTTGGCGCAGCGCCTCATGGCTGGCGGCGGGCAACTCCTCGTCGGCATCGAGGGCTAGCACCCAGTCACCCGTGGCATGCTCCAGCGCAGCGTTGCGGGCCGCGCTGAAATCATCCGTCCATTTAAACGAATGCACTTCGGCGCCATGCTCTGCGGCGATGGCGACCGTGCGATCGGTGGAACCGGTGTCCACCACAATGAGCTGATCAGCCATCCCGCGCAGCGATGAGAGGCATTGATCCAGAAATGGCTCCTCGTTTTTGGTGATCAGGCAGACGGAGAGCCGGGGCGCGCATGGCGTCGGCTGAGGCTGGTGGGGGGAGGGCGCGATCCCGGGGGGGAGGACGAGCCAGGCGGGTTTAGAATTGCTGCGCAGTTTGCGCTTGAGGAATTTCCGGGCAGGTTTGAATCCGGGGGCCAACTGGAGGGCGTGTTGGGCGCATCGCCGGGCCGAAACGCCATCACCGCCGTCCTCCGCAATCCGGGCCAGGAGGAGAAATGCTTCGGGATGGAACGGACGAGTTTCGAGAGCCGCAAGGGTCTGGGCCCACGCCTCCGCCAGATTTCCACTTTCCCGCAGTTCGAGCGCGAGGCGGAGGCTGCCCTTTTGCGCGCAGTCTGGGGATGGAGGGGAAGCCGAGCGCGGCGAGGTCTCGGCCAGGCCGGAGGGGGATGGCAACGGCACATGCAGCGAAACATTGGGCGGCAGGGTGGCGGGTGTCCGGTAGCCAGCTTCGATCGGGGCCTCCGCGGGCATTCCCCATTTTTGCTTGAACAACCGCCAGTTGTTGAGCATCGCTTCCCGGTAATCAATCCTTGCGGCAAGGAAGGTCTGGCCGCCGACATGATGAACAAAGGCGTCATCCGCAATGCGCAGTTCGAAGCCAGCAAAGCCCGCTCGCAGACAATAATCATCATCTTCAAAGTTGCCGGAGCCGAAGCGGGGATCCAATCCGCCGAGCGTCTTCACGACCTCGCGCTTCAGCAGGAGGCAAAAACCAATCAGCCGCGGCACAGGAGTCGAATGGCCGGTGTGACGCCGGGCCCATTCTGCGGCAAATCCTGGCAGTTCGGCCAATTCGCGGTAACCTGGGTGTGAAATCAATTGCGGGCCCACCACGCGGTTGGAGCGTGGGCCGACCATGCCCGTCGCGGCATGCCGATCAAAGACGGCCAGCATGCTTTCGAGCCACCCGGTTGTAACCACCGTGTCATTGTTGAGCAAGAGGACGAAATCACCACGCGCCAGGGCCAGGCCCTGATTGTTGCCCGCGGCGAAACCGCGGTTAACCGCGTTATGGATGACCCGCGCCTGTGGATGGGTTGAGGCATACTGCGCCAGCCATTCCCTAGTGCCATCGGTCGAGGCGTTGTCAATTAAGATCAATTCGCAAGGCTGGGATGTAAATTCCGCGATGCTCTCCAGGCAGCGGCGAGTGTGTTCGAGCTGGTTATGGGCCAGGATCACGATCGAGGTCAATTTCTCAGTGGCCGGGGCGCCAGCGGGTTCGGCGGCTGTCTCGAAGTGGATAAAAGTCCGGGGCAGTTGCGCGCACGCGTGTTCGAGGCGGTCGATTTCTTCGGGGCACCCCGTCCGGCGGGCGGCTTGCAACCACCCGGGCAGTGCCAGGCGGGGAGGAGCGCCCTGGGCCAGGGCATTTTTAAACGCGCTCGAGGCCGCGGGAAATTCCAGGGCGTGAATGCGCTCCTCGCCCTCGATAAGCAACTGCATCCATCCGGCGGCGGCTTCGTTTTCAGCGGAATGGGGAGCAGTTTTAGGGGATTTCAGACGAAGGCGAATGTCCGGATTGTCCTCCAGTTGCAAAGAGCGTTGCAGATGGCGCTCCGCGACAGAGGGAAGGCGCTGGCGGGATGAGATTAATCCAGCCCAGCGCCGCAGCCGGGCGTCGTCCGGCCAGGCTTGCGTATCGGAAAGCAGCCGCGCGACACTCTGCCAGTCCACTCTTGCGGCGGCGCGCTGGACGCGCGCAACCACCTCCCACTGACGCCGCTCCGCTTCTGACCGCAACCGAACCAGCCGGCAATCGAGAGGCCAATCGCTCGCGCGGTCCAACAACCGGTAATCGTCTTCAAAATAATAGGCATCCTCATCTGAAAGCAGCCGCTCCCCCCAACGCTGAAAGAAGCGCGCGCGGTTTTGATCATCATGTTTCTTACGACCGGGAGTCTGGCTTTCGAGGTGGAACAGGACGCTCCGCGGTTGATAAACAATCCCTCCTCCCTGGCCGCGGATGTGGAGGCATAGATCGAGATCTTCATAACCGTTGAGATAGGCTTCATTGAAGCCGCCGCAACGCTCGAACCATTTGCGGCGGATGAGCAGGCAGGCGCCGGTGATGGCCTGCAGCTCCCGGCGGTGGTTCACACGGCGATCGTCGCCGCGAAGCAGGAAATGGGGATGAAAGGGGTTGCGAGTCTCCCGGGCAAAGGCGACTCCGGCGTGCTGGATAAGTCCATTGCTGAACAGCAGTTTCGGCCCGACCGCGACCACGCCAGCGTTCAGCCGGGTTTCCGCGACCAGCGGCTCCAGCCAACCTTCCAAAGGAACGGTGTCGTTGTTCAAAAAGAGGAGCAAATCGCTCCGGGCGGCGGCGGCACCTTCGTTGCAGGCTACGGCGAAACCTCCATTGGTCTCTCGCCGCCACCAGCGGATCCGATCGCCGAACTCTTTCAACCGTTGTGGCGTGTCGTCCGTGGAGCCGTTATCCACCACGATGATTTCGCAAGGAACAGTTGGAGGCAACTTGAGCAGGGCGCGCAAACACTGGTGGGTGAGCTCGCCCTTGTTGAAAACCGGGATGATGATGGAGACGGATGGAGTATCCATGGGATGGGCGTTCGAGGTTACCGCGCGGGAGCTGCGACCGTCACGACCTCGGAGGCCCCGGATTCGGCGGGACGCCCGGGCCTCGGGCTGGGGTGAACCGGATGCGCCGGCGCCAGCGTGGCCGCCGGGGTCATCCATTGGAAGTTCCACCCCTGGAACCCGGGGGATCGACGCGCGGTCATCCAACCGCATAATTCCGGCAGCAACGACTTTGAACCGCCCCACGGACTATAGCCCAGATCGCAGCCGGTGACTTTCAGCCACTCATCCAGCTCCCGGATCAAGCCGGAATCTTGATGCCGGGTGGCAAAATCCAGACGGCCAGCCGGGGCAAGAATGGCGCCTTGCGGGCCGAGAAAGGGAGCCAATCCGTTCAGGAGCAGGCGTGCGTCGGAAGGGCTCAAGATTTCCGAAAAGACGAGGGCGGTGTCAGCCGCTGATGAAAGTTGATCGCGGATCGGGCCGAGCGATTCCACATCCACTTTTTGAAAGGGAAGCTGAACATACCCCTCGTGGAGGCTCTGGCTGGCCGGCAATCCGGAGCCGGGATTGGCCACCAGGACACGGGCGGCGCAGCTCTCGCCCGCGGGCAGCGCGCGCAGCAGCGCGGCCGCCAGCTCGGGGTTCACGGGGCCAATAAACAACACCTGCCGGGGGCCGAGCGTGGACAGCAGCGTTTCGAGGTGAGCCGCCTCCTCATCGGTGATGCCCGGATCGGGGGCGCCGGCGGCGCTCCAGGCGCCCCACCGCCCGAGGGCCAGGGGATCGCTCCAACCGCCTCGCAGAGCCGAAACCAGGCGCGGGAATCCTTGCGCTACCACACCTTGCGGCCAATAGCTTCGAGAGCGGCGGAACACCTCGAGCACGCCTCGCTGGCGGAGGTCGCGCAGCGACTCCCCATCACACAGCGCGGCCGAGAGGCTTTGACCGAAGTAATTCTCGTCGTGGCGCAGCGCGCCAAGCCGGTCCGCTTCAGCCTTGGTGGGAAACTCGATCAACCGATAGAGGATGGAGGCGGAGGCAAGGTCCAGATCCGCCAAAGCTTCCCGGGAAAGGGCGGGGCGCGCCCCGGTCCGGCGGAGCATGAGCCAGTTTGACTGGAAGGCGAGCACCCCTTCGCGCAAACGTTCTTTGATTTGTCGTTCCGCCGGGGTAATTGCGAAATCACCCAAGACTGGATCCACCCCGCCCGAGGCGTTGCGACGATAACCATCGGTGCTGCCCACGCAGGCGGTGATGGCGATTTCAGCCAAAATTGTCGAGCGCCGCCAATCCGATTCCAAGTAAGCATGCGCGATGTCGCCCTCCAGAGCGAGACGACCGGAACGTTTGGAGCAGGCCACGTAACAACCCACCGTTTGGATCCGACGCCCTCCCAGCCGCAGGATTCGGGATATGTTTCGCTGGATGCTGCCGCTCCAGCCCAAATCAAGCAAACCCAGAACTGGCTCCTCACCGGCCAGCGCGGACAAATAATCGAAAGCCAGTTGGTGCTTTTCCTGGCGTCGATCTTCGCTCGCGCGCCGGAAATTTGGCGATTCAAACAGCACGCGGACACATTCACGGATGATCTCTGGCGAACCCAAGGGTTTTTCCAGAAAGGCCGGCTCCAAGGCGCTGGCGACCTCCTGGTCCATCCCCAAAATCTGAAGGATGGCCAGAGGTGTTGTCGAGGCGCAGCCTTCCAGAAGCGCCATAGTGTTGTCGACGTTTGCGCCGGTGGTCCCCGCCAGCGCGGTGGATCGGCGCGAGACGTAGCAGGGCGCCACCTCCAGCGCGATGCCGGCGGCGGCGGCCGCACGTTGAACCAATTCCCCCAGCAATTCTCCCTCCCGCATCAGGGCCAGGACTTTGCGGACGCCCGCGTTATGCAACGTCTCAACGCACCAATCGGCGTAGCGGCACAAAACCGGTCCGAACACCGTGGCCCCGTCGCGAAAAGCGTCGCTGGCGGAACGGGCGTGGCGCGCGGTCATGACTCGCAAAGAGTTCAGCGAGGCCGCGGGGTGGGTGTTTGCCCCGCGAAGGGAGCTTTCTCCTGCAAACACCGGTTCCAGAGCCGGAGGGAGGCGGTAGTAATGCACGGCCTCGATGCCCGCCTGGCGAGCGCGGGCGATGTCCGCTGTCGCGTTGTCTCCCAGGTGAATGACCTCGCTCGGATGCAGGTCGAAATGGCGCAGCACCTCGTGATAAAGGTCCACCGACCATTTGGCCTTCGCGCATTCATTGGAGGTGAAAATCCGATCGAACCACGAGGGCGGCATTCCCTGATCCAGCAGCAGTCGCTCCAGTTCAGCCCCGGAAAAATAAGTATCTGAAACGATGCAGGTTTTGCAGCCGAGCCGGCGCACCCAGCGGACCAGCGAAACCACGGCGGGATTGAGATAGCAAAAGGCGCGCTCCACCTCGAATTCGACCGCTTGCGCTGACGCCGAGTCGGTTACCACCTCGCGGAGTTCCTCGTAAATATTGGCGAGATGTATCTCGGGAGAGCGGCCCTGTCGTGAAGCCGTCACCCGCGCCTGCTCGTCAGCGGCAAGGCGAGCGGAGCGGAACTCGGTGGGGGAGAGAGGGCGCGCGAGCAGCCCACGCCCGGCAAGTTGCCGTCCCACTTCCACAAAAAGATCCGACGGCTCAGCGCAGAGCCGGGAAACGAGGGTGTCGAAAAAGTCGAACGAAACCAGTTGGATGCCGCCTGAGCCTTCGGCCAGGCGCTGGTGAAAAAAGTTCAAGCTTTCGTCTTCCCGCCACAAGCGATCCTGATCCGGCTCCCCGGGTTTGGGCAGCACGCCGAAAGATGCTGGCGCGGCGTTCGCAACGCAGTTCATCGGACGATGCGGAGCAGGGACGATGCCATCGCTGAACCGCCAGTCCACCGCGCGGACTCCCGCTAGGCTGCCCGCAATTCCGGCGCCGTGGAGGGCAAGGTTGAGTCACCCGGAAAAAACTGCCGCGGGAAAGCCGGCAAATCCAGCATTCCATTGCCGGGGTCTGTCCGCGGGCTGATGCACCATCCCGTCTCCGGGCTGGAGGCGTCCAACCGCCTCGCCAGGGACTGCGCCTCGGCCAGGATCAGCCCGGCCGCCTCGAGAATCCTCCTTCGCTCGCCCTCTTGTGGCAATTGCTCGAACGATTGAAATCGGGGTCCGGACATGACGGGCAGCGTAAAGTGTGGATCGCTCGTCCGCCATGGGGTACCAGCCTACTCTCGGCGGTGGTGTTGGGCGACCAGCGCGCACGCCGCCCGGGCGATGGATTCGACCAGTTCGGGCGGTTGGAGCGCGCGGGCTTTTCCGCCCCAATTCAACACCCAACGCTCCACCTCGGCCAGGCCGGAGAGCTTCAACCTCAGCTCCAGGCTTCCATCGTTGAACTCCCGCAATTCCTGGGAGCCGTGCCACCGTTTTTCGCGAATGTAATCCGCCACCGAGGGATCAAAGCGGATCCGGACCTCGTGGTCGCCTTCCCCGGAGCGTACTCCGAAGCTGCCCCGCAGGCGGTCCTCGAGGGAGAACTTCTCGATGCGCTTGAAGCGGCGTCCGGATTTGCGGCACGACTTGATCCGTCCGGGCACAAAAGTGCGGATGCCTTTGCGCAGGTGATCGAAGGCGAACAGGAACCATTCGCCGTTGATGTTGGCCAGGTGATAAGGGTCGATTGCGCGCGGCTCGGGCTCCGGCTGGCCGGGTTTGCGGTAACTGATTTCCAGGCTCTCCCGGTTGGCGGCGGCCCGCGCGAGCTGGTCGAGGATTTCCAAAGCCAAAATCGGCTCGGCGCGAGTGCGGAAGGAGATCGCGCGCTCGATTTCCCCGAGATCCACCGAAATGGTGTCGGGGAGCGCCTCCCGCATTTTGCCAATGGCGCTCAGCAGGGGTTTCTCGAAGGCGGTGCCGCGATATTGCTGCAAGGCCTTTTCAGCCACCACCAGGGCGACCAGTTCGCCCTCAGTAATCTGGAGGCTGGGAAAACTCCCGACCTCTTCCGTGTAAAGATAGCCAAACCTGGCGCGATCGAACTTCAGCGGCAACCGCAGGCGATCCCGCATGAATTCAAGGTCGCGGTGGATTGATTTGGCGCTGACCTCCAGCTCCGCGGCCAGGCGTGAGGCGGTGGGGCATGCTCCGGACAGAATGGTCTTGTGAATGTGGAGCATCCGTTCCAGCGGCGGGCGGCTGGAACGGGTCATTGCCTTCGGCTTCATGGGCCGCCGTCAGGATCAGCCAGCGCGGTTACGCCAGTTTGGCGAGCAACTCTTCGTTGGTCTTCTGCTTCTTTAACGCCGCCACGAGCGTCTCCATTGCCTCGACCGGGTTGAGATCCACCATCGTGCGCCGCAGTTTGCGAACGGCTTCGATCTGGTTCTTTGGAAACAGTTTTTCCTCCTTCCGGGTGCCGCTCTTGGGGATGTCAATGGCCGGGAACAAGCGCCGGTCGGAGAGCTTGCGATCGAGAATCAACTCCATATTGCCGGTGCCTTTGAACTCCTGAAAAATCAGTTCGTCCATGCGCGAGCCAGTGTCCACGAGCGCGGTGGCCAGAATGGTCAGGGAACCGCCCTCCTCGATTTTGCGCGCGGAGGCGAACATTTTCCTCGGGATTTCCAGCGCGCGGGCATCCACGCCGCCGGTCATGGTGCGCCCGCTGCCGCCATGCACACTGTTGTAGGCTCGGGCGACGCGGGTGATCGAATCCAGCAGAACAAACACGTCCCGGCCTGCCTCGACCATTCGGCGGCAACGTTCGATCATGAAACGCGAGAGCCGCACATGTGTTTCCAAGTCCTGATCGTTGGAAGAGGCCACCACCTCGGCTTTGACAGACCGCTGGAAATCGGTGACTTCCTCGGGGCGTTCGTCGATCAACAGCACCATGACGTGGACCTCGGGGTGATTGGTGGTGATCGAGTTGGCGATCTGCTTGAGAATCGTGGTTTTGCCGGTGCGCGGCGGCGCGACAATAAGCCCGCGGGTGCCCTTGCCCAAGGGCGTCACCATGTCAATAACCCGGGTTTCAATCAAATCCGGCGTGGTCTCGAGCCGGAACTTTTCGATGGGGTCAATGGTGGTCAAATTCTCGAACCGCACCGACTTGGTGTATTGGTCGAAGGGCATGGAGTTGACCTTATCCACCGCTTTAAGCTGCGGGCTGTTGCCCCGGTGCGGCGGTTGGGTAGGGCCTTCCACCAGGCTGCCTTCACGCAGAAAGCTGCGCTTGATCGTATCCGGCGTGACAAAGATATCTGTGGGTTTGGGGTGGAAGTGATTTTCGGCGGTTCGCAGGAACCCGAAGCCCTTTTCGGAGATCTCGAGGTAGCCGGAGCCGTATTGATCCGCGGCTGGTGTGTGACTGTTGCTGCCTTTGGTAACTGTGCTGCTCATTTTCTGTTGTGTCGAAGGGCTATTTATAGAAAATCCCCGAAAACCTGGAACTTTGAATTTTTGGGAAGTGGTTGCCTGATTTCGGTCTGCCATACGGCTACCGCGCAACTGAACAAACCTTCGATACCGCTATACATATCGCCAAGCGTTCGCGCGCGCAACTAAAAAATTCGGAAATTTTACGGCTGACGGAAAGCTCCCGGATCACCCGGCGCCAGGTTGAGAGCCAGGACGCCCGGACGAGGCAGGTTCGCGCAACGCAAAACGGCCGCCTCGGAGGAGGCGGCCGGGGGATCGTTCAATCAGCGGGATCAATTGCCAATCGGAAGCTGCGAAATCGCCTTCATGTACTGGGCGCGTTCAAAAGCGCTGGGCTCGGGGCAGTTCTGCTGGCTGAGACTGCCTTTGAGCTGGGCGACAGACTCGTACTCGTGTTCCTCAAGCCAGGCGACCAGGTCGCGCTCGATCACCCCGATCTGACGGGGGCCGTGGCGGATGAGGGCCGAGCAAAGCATGGTGACATCGGCTCCGGCCATGAGCATTTTGAGCGCATCCGAGGCGCGATGGATGCCGCTGGTGGCGGCGAGACTGGTTCCCAGCTTGCCGTAGAGCAGGGCGATCCAGCGCAGGGGCACTCGCATGGCCATGGGCGTGCTCAGGAGAATGTTGGGCTTGATTTCGAGGGCTTCGAGATCGATGTCCGGCTGGTAAAAGCGGTTAAAGAGCACCAGGCCGTCGGCGCCCGCGTCGTCCAAACGCCTGGCCATGTTGGCGAAATTCGTGAAGAAGGGGCTGAGCTTCACGGCCACCGGGATCTCGACCGACTGCTTCACCGCCTTGAGGATGTCGAGATATACCTGCTCGACCTGCGCTGAGGTAATGGACGTGTCGGTGGGAATGTAATAAATGTTGAGTTCGAGGGCGTCCGCCCCCGCTTGTTGAATCGCCTTGGCATAGCTGGTCCAACCGCCGACGGACGAACCGTTCAGGCTGGCAATGACGGGGATCCGCACGGCGGCTTTGAGCTTGCGGATATGTTCCAGGTATTCCTCGGGGCCGAGCCGGAATTCGCTGGGCTCGGGGAAATAACTGAGAGCCTCGGCGAAGCTTTCGGTGCCATGTTCGAGGGTGAAGGCTAGCTCCGCGCTGTCCTGGCGCAACTGCTCCTCAAAAAGCGAATAGAGCACCACCGCGGAGGCGCCGGCGTCCTCCATTTGTTTAACGGTATCAACCTCCTCGGAAAGCGGCGAGGCGGACGGCACCAGCGGGGTTCGCAGCTTCAGTCCCAGATAAGTCGTTGAGAGATCCATAAAATTTTCTTCGGGTTAGGTTCGGGTCATCCAGATGCCTCCCGTCAGCGGGAGGCTCCGGGCGGTGGCGGCCGCCCGGAGCAGATTTGGTTCAAGGCTGTTGGTCCACAGTTGACTGGGGCTTGGCCGCCGGGGCAGGCGCCGGCGCCGGCGCGCGCCCGGCGAGGAACTGGTAGCGTTGCCAGCGTTTGTCGGCATCCAGTTGCGCCTGGGCGAAGAACTGCCTGGCGTCCTCGGGCTTGCTCTTCGTGAGCATTTTGAAGCGGTTCTCGGACATCAGGTAATCCTGCACTTTGCCCTTGGGCGCGCCGGAATCCAGTTGCAGCGGGTTCTCCCCGCGGTCGGCGCGGCGTGGGTCGAAGCGATAGAGCAACCACTGGCCGGATTCGACTGCGAGCTTCTGCTGTTTGGCGCCGACTCCCGCATCGAGGGGGATGCCGTGCGCGATGCAGTGACTGTAAGCGATAATGAGGGAAGGGCCGGGATACGACTCCGCCTCGAGCAGCACTTTCAGCGTGTGCTCGTCCTTGTAGCCCATGGCAACGCTGGCGACGTAGATGTGGCCGTAGGTCATCGCGATCATGCCGAGATCCTTCTTGCCCACGGGCTTGCCGCCGGCGGCGAATTTGGCCACGGCGCCGCGCGGGGTCGCTTTCGAACACTGGCCGCCGGTGTTGGAGTAAACCTCGGTGTCCAACACCAGCACGTTAACGTCGCGACCGGAGGCGAGGACGTGGTCCAGGCCGCCGTAGCCGATGTCGTAGGCCCAGCCGTCGCCGCCGATGATCCAGACGCTCTTGCGCGTCAATTGATCCGCCAGACTCAACAATATTTTGGCTTCGCGGGAAGATTGCCCGCGCAGCTTTTCCTTGAGGGCGGCTACGCGTTCGCGCTGATCATAGAGGCCGGCCTCGTCGGATTGGTCGGCCTGGAGGATGCCCTCCACCAGGCTCTGGCCGATCACTCCGGTCAGTTTTTGCAGCAATTCCTCGGCGAACTCTTTCTGCTTGTCGATGGAGACGCGGAAACCCAGGCCGAACTCCGCGTTATCCTCGAAGAGCGAGTTGCACCAGGCCGGGCCGCGCCCGCTGGCATCGACGGTGTAGGGCGTGGTAGGCAGGTTGCCGCCGTAGATGGAGGAGCAGCCGGTGGCGTTGGCAATGACCATGCGATCGCCAAAAAGCTGCGTGACCATCTTGATGTAAGGCGTTTCCCCGCAACCGGAGCAGGCGCCGGAGAACTCGAACAGCGGCCGCTGCACCTGTTGCTGGCGGAGGGTCCCGGCTTTGAGCTTGCGCCGGTCGAACTCGGGCAAGGCAAGGAAGAAATCCCAGTTCTCCCGTTCCTGATCCCGGAGCGGAGGCTGCGGGCGCATATTGATGGCTTTGAGCCGGGCCTCGGTCTTGTTGCGCACCGGGCAAACCTCGACGCAAATGGTGCAGCCGGTGCAATCCTCGGCCGCGACCTGCAGCGTCCATTTCAGACCTTTCCATTCCGGCGCGCGAGCGTCGGCGCTCTTGAATCCGGCGGGCGCGCCAGCCAGTTCTTTGGGATCATAGACTTTCGCGCGGATGGTGGCATGGGGGCAAATCGCCACGCACTTCATGCATTGAATGCAAATGGCCTCGTCCCAGACCGGGATTTCCAGCGCCAGATTCCGCTTCTCGTATTGCGCGGTGGCGGTCGGGAAGGTGCCATCGCAGGAGAACGCGCTGACGGGCAGTTCGTCGCCCCGGCCGGCAGCCAGTTTGCCCAGCACGCGTTGAGCGTATTCCGGCGCGTTGGTGGTGATGGCGGGCAGGAACCCTCCGACGCCGTTCACCTCGCGAGCGATTTCAACCTGGTGAAGGTGCGCCAGGGTGTTATCCACGGCTTGCAGATTTTTCTGGACGATCTCGTCGCCCTTTTTGCCGTAGGTGTTGCGGATGGAATCTTTGATGGCCTGGATGGCTTCCGCCTTGGGCAGCACGCCCGAGAGCGCGAAGAAGCAAACCTGCATGATGGTGTTGATGCGTCCGCCCATGCCGCTCTCGCGCGCCACCTTGGTGGCGTCGATGACGAAGAACCGGGCCTGCTTGTTGACGAGTTCCTGTTGGACCGGCGTGGGCAGCCGGCTCCAGATCTCCTCCGGGGAGTAAGGTGTGTTGAGCAAAAAGGCCCCGCCGGGCACCAGGTTTCCCACCATGTCGTAGCGCTCGAGAAACACCGGCAAATGGCAGGCGACGAAATTGGCGCGCGTGATGAGATAGGAGGACCGGATGGGTTGGGGGCCAAACCGCAGGTGCGACACCGTCATTGATCCCGATTTCTTGGAATCGTAAACGAAGTAGCCCTGGGCGAAGTTGGGCGTCTCTTCGCCGATAATTTTGATCGAGTTCTTGTTCGCGCCCACCGTCCCGTCCGCGCCCAGGCCGTAGAACATGGCCCGGATGACGTTATCCGGCTCGGTGGAGAAGCCGGCATCCCATTCCAGACTGGTGTGGGAAACATCGTCCTGGATGCCGATGGTGAAATGATTCCTGGGCGCGGGCCGGCTCAAGTTATCAAACACCGCCTTGACCATGGCCGGCGTAAATTCCTTCGAGGAGAGGCCGTAGCGGCCGCCCACAACTTTGGGCATGGCTTTGAGCTGGCCGTAACCGGCGGCGAGGCCCTCGATCAGCGCCGTGAGGACGTCCTGATAGAGCGGTTCGCCCGCCGCGCCGGGTTCTTTCGTCCGGTCGAGCACCGCCAGGCTCCTGACGGTGGCGGGGAGGGATTCGAGAAACCGGCGGACGTCGAAGGGCCGGTAGAGGCGCACTTTCACGATGCCGATTTTCTCGCCGCGCGCCACGAGATACTCGACCGCTTCGTGAGCCGCTTCGGCGCCGGAACCCATGAGCACGATGACGCGTTCGGCATCGGGCGCGCCCACGTAATCGAACAAGTTATAGCGCCGGCCCACCTGGGAGGCGAATTCGTCCATCACTTTTTGAGTGATATCCGCGCCGGCCGCATAGAAGGGGTTCACCGTCTCGCGGGCCTGGAAAAAGGCGTCCGGGTTCTGCGCCGTCCCGCGCAGCACCGGCCGGTCGGGCGTCAGGGCGCGGGCGCGATGCTCCGCGATCAGTTGGTCATCGATCAACGCGGCCAGGTCTTCCAGCCGGAGCATTTCGATTTTTGACACCTCGTGCGAAGTCCGGAAGCCGTCGAAGAAATGGATGAACGGCAGGCGGGAGCGCAGGGTGGCGGCCTGGGAAATCAGGGCGAAATCCATCGTCTCCTGCACCGAGGCGGCGGCCAGCATGCCCCAGCCGGTGGAACGGCAGGCCATCACGTCGCTGTGATCGCCGAAAATGGACAGCGCATGGGCGGCTACGGTGCGCGCCGTCACATGAAACACCGTGGGCAGGAGTTCGCCGGCGATTTTGAACATGTTGGGAATCATGAGCAACAAACCCTGCGAGGCGGTGAAAGTGGTGCTCAAGGTGCCGGTCTGCAAAGCGCCATGCACCGCCCCGACAGCGCCCCCTTCGCTTTGCATTTCGACGATGGAGGGGATGGTTCCCCAGAGATTGCGCTTGTTTTCCGAGGCCCATTGGTCGCACCACTCGGCGATCGGGGAGGAGGGCGTGATCGGATAGATCGCCATCACCTCGTTGAGCCGGTAGGCCACGTAAGCGGCGGCTTCGTTGCCATCCAGGGTTTTGTAATCGGCCTTGACGGAGCGGCCGGCGGGCGCGGGTTGCGTTGCGGGTTTGCCGTCGAGCGCGTCCGCTTTCGAGGGGGTCATCGTTGGGGTCATAGTATTGGTTTAAAAAGCGAGGGAATCATAGTTCCATGCTGATCACGCATTCGGAGTCGTCGTAGGATTGTTTCACCTGGAAGCCAAGCTTTTTGCACATGTGCTGCATCTCCTTATTTTCCAGCAGGGTGTAGGCCACCAGCCGTTTTAAATGTTCATGGCGGGCAATTTCGATCAGGCGCCGCGTCAACTGCGCCCCGAGGCCCTGATTTTGCCATTTGTCTGTGACCAGCACCGCAAATTCGGCGGTTCCGGAGTTATGCACCTTGCTCATCCTCCCGACCCCGAGAATTTCGGATTGTCCGCGCCCGAGGGTCCGCTCGGCGACCAGAGCGATCTCGCGGTCGTAATCGTTGAAGCAAATGCGCAACAGCCGGGTGTGCGCCACGCGTTGCTGCAATTTGAGCGGGCTGAAATAGCGCAGGTAAACGCTGCGCTCGGAGAGGCCCTCGTGAAAGGTCACCATGGCGGGCTCGTCTTCCGGCCGGATGGGGCGAATCGTGACGGTTTCCCCGGTTTTGGTTTTCCAGTCCTCGAGGTATTGGGTCGGGTAGGGTCGGATGGCCAGCTTGGGAAGCTGTTCCTCGGTCACTTCCGGCTCGTGCAGGATCACCCGGGCATCAAGGGCGACCAGAGCCTCGCCCGAGGCGAAGAGCGGGTTGATGTCAATTTCTTTGACCCATCGTTGTTCGGCCACCAACTGGCTGAAGCCGACCATAAGTTTCTCCAGCGCCGGCAAGTCCACCGGGCGCCGGCCGCGCACGCCCTGGAGAGCCTTGTAAATCTTCGTGTGCTCGATCATGCGCCGGGCGAGGGTGGTGTTCAGCGGTGGCAGGCCGAGCGCCTTGTCTTTGAAGACTTCCACCAATTGCCCGCCCATGCCGAATAGCAACACCGGCCCAAACTGCGGATCAATGCTGCTGCCCAAAATCAACTCATAACCGTCGGCCAGCTTGATCATCTGCTGGACTGTGACGCCCTGGAAGTGCTCCGCCCCCTTCTTTTCGGTCACGGCGGCTTGGATGGACTGAAACGCCCGCCGAACTTCCTCCTCGTCCTTCAAGTTCAACTGCACTCCGCCCACATCGGTTTTATGTGTGATGGTTTCGGAGTAGAGCTTGAGCACTATGGGATAGCCAATTTCCGCCGCGATCCTCACCGCCGCTGCCTCACTCTCCGCAATGCGGGTTACCACGGTAGGGATGCCGTAACAACCCAGCAGATCCTTGGACTCTGCCTCGGTCAAAATCGTGCGGCCGGTCGGGCGAATGGAGGCAATGAGCGCCCGGGCCCTGGCGCGGCCGGATTGGATGTCCTCGGGGTCGGCCGAGGGCACCGGAGTCTCGTATAGAGCGCGCAAGTTCTCATTGTACTGGTGCATCGCCGTGAAGACCTTGGCCGCGGTGTCGGGATAGGAGAAAGTGGGGATGCCAGCTCGATTTAGAATCGCCTCTCCAGCCGCGACCTCGCCGCCGCCCATCCAGCTTGCCAGCACGGGTTTTCCGCTAATATGACCGAAAGTCTTCAGTTTTTCGGCGGTGGCGGTGGCATCCGTCATGGCTTGGGGGGTGAGGATGACCAATAACCCGTCGCTCTGCGGATCGCGGCCGGCGACCTCGAGCGTCTTGGCGTAGAGATCGGGGCCGGCATCCCCGATCACGTCAATCGGATTGTTATGGCTCCAGACCGGAGGTAGGAATTTGTTTAACTCCTCCATGGTTTCCTTGGAAACCTCGGCCAGGGCGCCGCCGGTGGTGAGCAGCGCATCAGTGGCCAGGACACCGGGCCCGCCGGCGTTGGTGATGATCGTCAGTCGATTTCCTTGCGGGCGCGGCTGTTTGGAGAGGACTTCGGACATGTAGAACAGGTCCGAAATATGGTTTACCCGCAACACGCCGCAGCGCCGGAAAGCCGCTTCCAGCACATCATCCGATCCAGTAAGCGATCCGGTGTGCGAAGCGGCCGCTTTGGCTGCGCCCTCAGTGCGCCCGGGTTTGATGATGATGATCGGCTTGGTCAACGCCACTTCGCGCGCGGCGGAGAGGAAGGCCCGGGCGTCGCCGATGGTTTCCATATAAATGACGATGCTCCGGGTATTGGCGTCATCGCCGAAATAGCTGATCAGATCGCCCCATCCGACATCGAGCATCGAGCCGATGGAAACAAAGGCGCTGAAGCCGACTTCCTCCCGCAGGGACCAGTCGAGGACGGCGGTGCAAAGCGCGCCGGATTGGCTGATGAAAGCGACGTTGCCGCGTCGGGCGATGCCCGCGGCGAAGGTCGCGTTCACGCCGCTGACCGGGTTCATGACCCCGAGGCAATTCGGGCCGACCAGGCGCATATTGCCGCGGCGGGCATGAGCCAGCAGTTGGCGCTCCAGCTCCACGCCCGCCGGACCTGTCTCTTTGAACCCCGCCGAAATTACTACCGCGCCGGGAATGCCCAGATCGGCCGCCTCGCCCACAATGCCTGGAATGGTCGCTGCCGGCGTAGTCACCACAATCAGATCCGGCCGCTCCGGCAGTCCGCTCAGCTTGGGATAGGCTTTGATCCCCATCACGCTTCCGCGGGTGGGGTTCACCGGATAAATCGGGCCGCCGAACGGGGTGTTCATCAGATTCCACAAGACGGTACGCCCCACACTGCCCGCCTTTTCCGTGGCTCCCACCACAGCCACCGATTTCGGCGCGAAGATCGCGTCGAGGGGATGCTGGATGACCTGCCGATTGATGGAGCTA
Source organism: Verrucomicrobiota bacterium (assembly GCA_039806935.1). Classification (GTDB taxonomy): domain Bacteria; phylum Verrucomicrobiota; class Verrucomicrobiia; order Limisphaerales; family UBA8199; genus JBDHQH01. The sequence continues at coordinate 7,375 of JBDHQH010000049.1, read as the reverse complement.
AACGGCTTTTGAATGCTGCTGATGGAGGAGGAGGCGCTCATGATGGAATTCGTGGTTGCAGGCTTCGGATGGCCGGCGCGCCGAAAGCGGAACTCATCCCGGCGCCGGGCCTCAATTCTTCCGTCTCAAGTCCGCCGGGGCGGAAGGACGGAGCGACTCCGCAAATTTCCGGCGCTGTGGCTTCGACCGCCAAAGTTTGTCGCCTGTTTTTGTTGTGCCTCATAGCCATTCTTTCCGCCCAAGCGGCGCAAATTTGCTCCGGTGCGACGCCATTCTTGCGCACTGCTCTTTGCCCGGACTGGCCGGGCTGCCTTCGAACACGAGGGATGTTGCGCGCTCAGCCTCGATCCGACTTCACCGTCGTTGCCAAACACTAACCTTTTTTTGCGAAGTGGGAGCAGAATTTGGTTTGGTGGAGGAAGTCCTGATAGAGAAGAAAAAGCCACCGAGAGCACGAGATTCCCGAGAACACCGAGAGCAGCAATTGGTTTGGCGGAGGGGGTTCTGGCGAGTGAAAGGGTGTTAGATTAGTCTAAACCGGCCGCGCGCGAACCGCTCCCTTCCAGGCGGGCTAGAAGGGCTTTTGCGGCCGCTGCGGCTGGGAGGTGGTGCGGAGCGGGTAGAGTCCCGGGCAGCATCCAAACGTCTCATGAAAGGCGTGGCTGAAATAGCTCAAGCTGGAGTAGCCGACCTCGAGCGCGGTCTGGGTGACGTTAAAGCGGCCCGAGCGTAAGAGTTCTGCCGCCTTCTCCATGCGGGCCTGCCGCACCCACTGGGAGATGGTCTGGCCGGTCTCGGCGGTGAAGGTGCGGCTGAGATAAAACGGGCTGCAGCCAATCAATCGGCCCAACTCAGCCAATTCAGGAGGGTCGGCCAACCGCTCGCGCAGCACCGCCTTGGCCCGCCCGACACGCTCGGCCGCCACTCGCCGCGCGCGGTTGCATAAGGGCTCCGTTTCCGCATAAAAGAGAAATTCCGCGGCAAATTCCAGCGCCTTGCTGTGGAACCACAGACGCTGGGCCGAGGCCAGTACGGGAGGCTGAAGCAAGGATTTCATTAAATCCCGATGGCGCTGGCTGAGAGGGGAAACCGTCGAGAGCGCCGCGCAATCTCCCTGGCTGGCAAGCCAGTTGCCCAGCCCGGGCTGCAGATGGGCGCGGTGCTCCGTCAAATGCCGATCAAGAAAACGGAGGGAAAACTCGGCGCTTAAAAAACGATGCCGCCCGCCGCCCGAGCGCTCGGCTCGCAGCGGCCGCCCATTCGTGGCAAAAAAGCCGGCGGTTTTTGGCGTGAAGTCCATGCGCAAGTCCCCGGCGGCCACCCAGCCACAGCCCTCGAGATTAAGGCAGACTTCCACGCTCCGCTGGTGAAAGCTGGGCGCCCAGACCAGAGGGCCAGTTCCGTCCAGCTCGTGCCACTCGAAGCTAAAACCCTCGGCAATAAACCCACCCGCCAGTTGGCGCCAGCCCGCCCCGAGTCGCCGCCAAAAACTGCCCTCGCTCCCGGGAGCGGAAGCTCCGGGTGCGATCAAGGTTAGATCCGGCGCCGATGATTGCATGACAACGGTCAGACGGTAAGCCAACTGAGACTCGGTCTCAATAGGAAAAATATCGACTCTCTGAGCCTCCGTCGGATAATTGCCCGTGCCGTGATAATGAACACAACCACTGAACATCCACAGGTTTGGGTTTGGGAGCCGTTCCGGCGTTGAAGGAATGCTGAGCACCCTACGCATCAAAAACCTGGCCCTCGTGGCCGATCTGACGCTGGAATTGCAGCCGGGTTATAACGTTATCACTGGCGAAACGGGGGCGGGCAAGTCAATCATGATCGGGGCGCTCAATCTGATCCTGGGCGAACGGGCGGATCGGAGTCTGATTCGGAGCGGATGTGAGAGTTGTTCGGTGGAGGCGGTGTTCGATTTGCGAGGGGTGGAGGCTCCGCTGGTGAGCCTTCTGGAGGAGAACGGCCTGGAGCCGTGCGAAGATCAACAGTTGGTGCTTAAGCGGGCGCTTACGCTGGCGGGGGTCAATCGGCAATTCATCAATGGCTCGCCCAGCACGCTGAACGTTCTGGCTGCTGTGGGGGAGTGGCTGGTTGATATTCATGGGCCGCACGAGCATCAGAGCCTGCTGCACCCGGCGCGGCAATTGGCGATCCTGGACGCGTTCGGAAAATTTGGACGCGAGGTTGAAAGCTTCGGAGCGCTGGTCCGCGGACGGGAACAGTGGGCCAGGCGGAAAGCCGAACTGGTGATGGATGAAAAGGCCTACGCGCAGCAACTGGATCTCTTGCGATTTCAAACCGCCGAAATCAACGCGGCTCAATTGCGGCCCGGGGAGGAGGAAGAAGTCGAGGCGGGGTATAAGCGCGCGAGCAACGCGGCGCGGCTGCTGGAGTTGAGCCAGACGGTGTTGGAGCTGGTGAGTGAGGGGGAGGGGTCGCTGACCGACCGCGGGGGAGCGGTGGGGCGCGCGCTGCAAGACCTGCGCCGACTGGATGATGCCTGCGCTCCGCTGGTGACGCAGCATGAACAATGGGCGGCCACGCTGCAGGAGTTGGCCGAGGGCGTCAGCCGTTACCGGGACCGCCTCGAGCTCGACCCTGCTGGTTTGCGGCAGCTCGAGGAACGTTTGAACATGTTGCAAACTCTGCGGCGGAAGTACGGCGGCACCATCGCCGAGGTGCTCGCTTTTGGGGACCAGGCGCAGCGTCGTTTGCAGGCGCTGGAATCCCGGGAGTCGGAGTTGGAGCGGATCAACGCCGAGAGCGCGCGGCTGGAAGAGGAGATTTGGCGCGCCGGGCAGTCGCTCTCCGCGAAGCGGCGGAAGCTCGCGCCGCAGCTCGGCAAAGCCGTCAGCGCGCAACTGGCGGATTTGGGGTTCAACCGGAGTTGGTTCGAGGTGTCGGCGCGTGCGCCGACACGCGAGGAGTTTGCGCGGGACGCCTCGTTGGCGACCGCGCGGGGGATGGACACCATCGAGTTTCAATTCGCCCCCAACCCGGGCGAGCCGGCCCGGCCGTTGCGGTCAATCGCATCCTCGGGGGAACTCGCGCGGGTGATGCTCGCGCTCAAGACGGTGCTGGCGGAGGTCGATGAGGTGCCGGTGCTGGTGTTTGATGAAGTGGACGCGAATGTGGGCGGGGAAACAGCGCGCGCGGTGGGGGAAAAGATGCGGAAGGTTGCCCGGCGCCGGCAGGTGCTCTGCATCACCCATCTGCCGCAAGTCGCCGCGCCGGCCGGCGCTCATTTTTTGGCCAGCAAACAGCTCGAGGCCGGGCGGACAATTTCGCGCATCCATTTGCTTAGCCGCTCCGAGCGGGTGGAGGAATTGACCCGGATGCTGGGTGGGCAGGGGAGCGCCGCGCGCAAGCACGCGGAGGCGTTGCTGAAGGCCGGGAACGGAGATTGATCCCGGCGCCCGGGGCCAGGCCGGCCCCCGGAGACTTGCGCCCGGCGAAACGGACGCCAACGCCTTCCCTTGGACGCGGCCAGTCATCCCCGTCGCGAGGAATGACTGGCTGAAAGACGCTATGGGTAGAGCCGGTAGTAACGCGTGGTGGTACCTATGGGCTCGTAGATGACGAACTCCGCGCCCTCCACCACGGGAGTCTTCGGCACGTCGGTCCAGGGACCCAAGGGCGAGGTGGCGTACTGGAGCGTCTCATGGGGGAAGAGCGTGGGCCAAGAGAGCCGGAGTTGATTCGCGCCGAACCGTTGAATTTTCAACTCGGGCTTTCCTGCCACCGGGGAGGGTGTCTGCGCCACGCGATAGAACCCAAACCCACTGTTGGGCAGCGGGAGTTTCACTTCGTAGGTCGCCACCGGCGTGGTGGCCCGGACGGTGTCGATCAGGCTCCAATTTTGCGGACGGAGCGTCGGCGAGAACTCGATGTAGTACAGTTCGCCGGCGACGGCATTCCATTGCATGAGCAGGCCGCGTGGCAAGGGCAGGGGCGTCAGGCGGGATTGAATCGGCTGACCGCTGAGTAAAAAGCCGTCTCGATCGGCGACCACGGCGCGGATGGTATAGGCCACATTGGTTGGCTCGTTGTTGTACACGCCGAGGTACCAATTACCGCGCAGATCGGGCACTTCTTTCGAGGTGCGCAGGACGATTTGCTCGGGATTGAGCCCCACTCGGAAACTCCCACCGTAATACGGCGCCATGCCCGGCACGGTTTCTCGCTGGAGCACCAGATCGGCGTCGCCACTCAGTCCGTAAAGTTCGAAGAGAACCGCCTCGGTGTAGTTCGTGACGGTGTACTGGAAAAAGAACCATTGCGGCGGGCCCGGCGGCGCCACCAACGGGCTGGCGAGACTCGCCGCGTAAGGGATGGCGTTGGTAAGCGCAATCACAACCGGAGAAACCGTGCGGGAGCACATTTGAGCTGTGAACGGAATCGCGGCGCTCCCCGAGTTGAAGACGCCCACGTACCACCGGTTGCCAGTGACCGGGAAGGGCGTCGTATTCGTTACCACCACGAAGACCTCGTCGTTGGTCGAGGCCGCGGCGCTGAGATAGTCGAAGCGGGCCAGATCCGGCAGCGGCAGGTGCTGGCTGAGCACGACGGTGACATTGGCGCTCGCGCCGGTCAACCGGAAGGCGACCTCCTGCGGAGACGCCCCCTCGGGCACGTCGAATTGCAGATAACGGGGAACTCCGGCTTGCGGGACGAAGGTTTCCAGCGGCTGGCAGTAGGGCAGCGAGAGCAAGTCAAACCAGACTCCGTAGGCAAACGTGACCGAAACCGGATTCGGGTTGGTAATGGACAAGTAATAGGTTTGGCCCGGAGTGATTGAGGGCGTGATGAACGGATCGGCGGGGAGGACGCGGGTGCCCGCGCTGACCGGCGGCCAGAACATCGGCGTGCTCGAGGCCGTGGGAAAACCGGCGGCATCAAAGAGCACCTCCACTTGCAGCGGGTTGATCCCCGCGCGGTCGGTGGCGTAGAGCAGCGTGTTGGTGGCGTTGGTGGCCCAGGCCGGAACCTCCACGATAAAGTTCTGCACCGCAAAAGCGGGCAGGGTGTTGGTATAGGGGATGCCGTGCGTGAGCTGAATCACCGGCGGCGCGTTGCTGGGCAGCATGACAAATTGGAGCTGCCAATCCACGAGCATGGGGTTGTCGGCCAGCGTGGCGCCCCCCGCGCGGGTATCCCAGATCTCCAATTTCCAGACGCCGTAGGCGTCCTCGCCGTTGAGCGCCGCCAGGCTCTCCTCGGGCAGGTAATACAGTTCGTCCGGCAACTCAGTCAGCGTGATGCCGTTGATGATGGTGCCGGGAAGCAGGCTTTGGAGGCGCAGCACGGAGTTGGTGCGGCTGGCGGTGAAGTCGAGCGTGCGGGTGGTCCAGCGCGCGTTGTCGCCATAGGCCAGATCCATCTCGACATGGTCCAGGCTGATCCGCAATTTGGCCAGCGAAAGCTCGGGCGAGGAGGCCCGGTAATCGGCTTTGCCCGCGCCGCCCCGGCCGGCGATAGCGCTGAGTTCCGGCCCGGAGAGCACCCGGCCATAAACGGAGAGTTCGTCGAGGAAGCCGAGGAACGGACGGGCGTCGGTGTTTGCGGGTGAGTAGGTCGAGAGCCGGCTGCGGTTGCCGATCGCCACGCCGGGGCTATAGGCGGGATCCAGGTCCCGCAAGGGGGCGATGGCGGTGTAATTGCTGGCCACACAAACGCCGTTGAGATACAGGCGCATTTGGTTGGTCAGCACCGGATTGCCGTGCTGATCGAGCAGATCCGGCACGGGGACATTCGGCTCCATTATGGCCGCGACATGCTGCCATTCGCCAGGCTGCACCGGGTAATTCGTGCTCCAGAGTTCCGTGCCGCAGAATCCGGCGCCATCGTCGATGTGAAACACCAGGTTATATTTGTTGGTCGTGTCGGGATCGAGATCCAGCCCGAGAAAATAGGGGTCATAGCAGCGTCGTGAATCGCCGCGGAACAGGATCATTTGGCGGAACGTGCCAATCGCGGTGTCGAAATTGGTCTGCAACACTTGCGGATTGATCCAGCCTTCGATGCTGAAATTGTTGGTGAGCCGGAGATTCACCGGGTCGCCCAGGTCGATCCGCGCCGAATAAGCCAGAGGCGGGATCGGGTTCTCGGCGATATAGGGTTTGGGCGGGAACAGGAAGGCATAAGGGTTTGGGTCAGCGCTTACGAAGCTGCCCGGAAGGCTTTCCGCGCCGCCGAGGTAGCCGCCATGGTTGCCCCCCAGCAGATCCCAGGCGCGGTGGCTAAGCGGCTCGACATTGCCCGGCCACCAGCTCACGGCCGCGGGCCCGCGAAGGGAGTAGGTCAGGTGATACCGCCGTCCCGGCATGGTGGGCAGAATGGTCTCCACGCCGCCCGTGGCGAGCGCCAGGGCGTTGGTCTGGAGGGGCGCCGCGAAGTTGTCGCTCAGCAACGCCACCGGAGCGCCCACTACCCGCCAGTCGCGAACGCCGACCGCCGGATCATTCGGGTCACCGGGCAGCACGGCGTCCGCCTGGTACACGGCCGTGGTCGCGCCGGCGAAGCTGTTGCTGAATACCAACCGCGGCGGGAAGTTCGAGAGCGCGTAGGGCCAGGGGGCGAACTTGATCGGAACCAGCGCCTTGTTGGTGTTTTCAGTGAAGTGCAGCAAACCTCCGAGGCGGTTGGTGAGCACGGCGGAGAGCACGAAGTGGTCGACCACGGTATTGGGATCGAGCGATTGCACGATCACCGCGGCCAGATTAGTGCCGGAACCGCCGTTGGTCGAGGCGAGGAGCGGATTGTTGAAGACGATAGTGTTGGTTTCCCAGAGCGGGCCGTTCGTCCAGTTCAAACCGTTATTGAAGTCGAAAACCTGGTCGCCGAGAGCCGTGCTGAGCGTCACTCGGTTGGTGACGGGACAGGACCAGGCCAGCGGGCTGTATTTGCCGTTCGTCGAGGCGTTGAAGATGCCGCGCACTTCGCAGGGCGACAACGCGCGATTGTACAGACCCAGCTCATCCAGGCCCCCCTGCAGGCCGGTCAGATTGTTGGATTCCCCCGGATGCCAGCCGAAGTAAAGATCGCCGATGGTCTTGGGCACGAGTGTGTCGGGCAGCGTCTGGAGCAGCGCCAAACCGCCATTGGTATAGATGCGAGCCTCGCCCAAGGCTTTGTCGAAGGTGAGCGCCAGATGTTGCCAGCCGCTGTTGGTAATCACGCCACCCGGTGTGGAGAAGAGATGCGGAGCGCCGGTTGCGTCCGGGATATTGGCCCAGATGGAGCCAGGCGCGCCGTTCGAGCCTGGCAGGCCGTTGAGCCACAACTGCACACCCGCCAGCGGAAGGTTGGTGCTGGAGGTGTCGAACCACTCGACCAAGGGACTCGGGACGCTGTTGGAGGCAAAGGCGAT
>JBDHQH010000195.1:0-4230 GCA_039806935.1 Verrucomicrobiota bacterium | reverse complement strand
CCGGAGGGGGCGGGGAGCGCAGCCTAAAGGCTGCGGCTACATTCGGAGGGGGAGCGGGAGATTCCGGGCCGTGGTTGGAGATTTCGGCGGATCTGGGGCGGTTAGGCGCCGCCTTCGGAGAGAGCTGGAATCCGCCGCCGGGCGCGCCGAAAATCCGGCTGGCCTGGTCCGGCGAGGGGACGAATCTCCAGACGCGGGGAGTGATCGAGTTTCCACGGCCCTTGCCGGCGCTCGAGGCCTGGCAGCCGCCGACCAATTTGATTCATGAACCGCTGTTCAGTTTCACGGCCCTGCGCGGCCTCGCGTCCTGGATCAGCCCCGCCTCAGCCTGGCAGGAGCTTCAGGCCGGGCCGGCGCCGGACCAGCTTTATTTCTGGGCGCAGAGCGGATCGCCTTTCATGGATTACGCGGCGGCCCTGGTGCCGAACGCAAGCCAGGCGATTGCGGGCCTGGCTGAAACCCTGCCGCCGATCCTGAACGCAGTGGTCGCGTCGAACCGCATGGGGGTGGTCGAAAAATCCACCAATTTCCACGGGTTGACCTGGACGCATGTGCCGCTGATGACACCGTATTTGCGGGAGGAGATCCTGCCTGAGGGCCAGTATCTGCATGGCGGTTTGTCGCCAAACGCGCTCACCAACCGCCCCGCCCCGCCCGGGACGATCCACGATTTGTTGAGCCAAACGAATCTGGTCTATTTTGACCGTGAAACGACCGGGCCGCGCGTCGAGGCCTGGATGTATTTGAGCCAGCTTGGGCGCATTGTGGCGCGACGCCATCAATTGCCGGCGGAGGCGGCCACCATCGAATGGCTCCGGACGGCCGGGCCCCTGCTGGCGGCGGCCGACACCCGGATCACCCAGACCGGCGCGGCGGAATGGACGTTGGAACGGCAATCGGGGATCGGGTTTACCGCGCCCGAGTTGCACGCCCTGGCGGACTGGCTTGAATCGCCGTTGTTTCCCCGCGGCATGTTCAGTCTGCTGGCGAAACTGCCTCCGCCGCGCGCGTTGCCTCCGGGAATGACCCGGCCGCCGGCGCCCGCCCCCGCTCCGCCGCGGTAGCGGCTGGCGGCGGTGCCGCCGCCGGTCTGGTGTTTTTCCATCACCGCTCCGCGGGCGCCGGCTCGGAGCGCGCCCGGCTGGTGACCTGCCGGATGTATCTCGTTTCTTGCGGGTCGTAGGGCATGCCGTTGGCGCGGAAAATGTCGTGGAACCAGACCTCCGGCTCGCGGGTATAGGTTTTTTTCCAGGAATCCCACGGGTAGATCGTCTGCGTCTTGCCGCTGACAAAGCCCCAGTTGTAGGCGGCCACGTTGGCCTCCTGAAACCAGCCGAGGACGGGATCGAACCGGCTGCCGTTCGGCCGGGCCATGTATTCGGTGCAGAGGATGGGGCGTTGATAGCGGCGGAGGTTCTGGACGCATTGGCGCGCGTCCTCGAGGTGGCCGTAGGAATGGAAGCTGATGACGTCGGATTGCTCGAGCTGGCAGCGTTCCATGGCGTTCAGCTTCGCCGGATCGGCCCAGTTGCCGATCCAGACGCCGGAGGTCAGCGGCTGAGAGGGCCGCGCCGCGCGCGCCCAGACAAAGGTCTTCTGCAATAACTCGAGCGCCGCCTCCTTCTTGTTCGGCAACTCGACGGCCGCGTATTGCTCGACCGGATTGTCCGGTTCGTTGAACAAGTCCCAGACCTGCACGCGCGGGTCATTGCGAAAATGGCGGATGACGCCCCGCACGTAGCCCTGGAGCGCGTCCTGGCGGGCCGGGTCACGGAGGATTTCGGCGCCCGGGCTCTGCACCCAGCCGGAGTTATGGAGATGCGGCCGCGGCGGGCGCTGTTTCCCGAGCCGCGGATGGGGATCCCAGACTCCGTCGAACAGCACGAACATGACGCCAATGTGATGCTTTTCCGCGAGGTCGAGAAACTCCTCCATGCGTTTGAGGAACCCCTTCTGATCCTGTTCCCAGAGCAGGTTGTGCAGGAACACGCGGACGCTGTTGAAACCCAGGCCGGCCGCCCAGCCCAGCTCGCGGTCAATGGTGGCCGGATCCCAGGTGTCCGCCTGCCACATCTCGAGCTGATTCACGGCTGTGCTCGGGCTGAAGTTGCACCCGACCAGCCAGGGCTGCTGCGCCTGCCAGGCTTGCGCCCGCTGCGGGGTCCAGGGTTGGGCCGCGGTTTGCGCGCGGTCGTGGTTCAAGGCGCCGCAGCCGGCCAGGCAAATGGACAGCGCCACCAAAGGGAGGAGGTTTTTCATGTTTTTGGTCACGGAATGCAAGGGCGGGGAAAATCGCCGTTCAGGGACAATCCAGGACGACTTTGATCGTTTCGCTTCGCCCGGCGGCGAGCGGCACTTCAAAGCCGACGACGCTGACGCCCGGATTCGGGGCGTCATAATCATGCGGCGGCGGGTTCGCCGGCCACGAGGTTAGCGTCACGCTCCTGGGTGAAATCACTTCCCAGCGCAGGCGTTTGCCCTGGAGCTCGAGCCAGCCCTCGTTCGAACCGGCGGTTTTGAGGGTGGCGGAAGTCACCATGCCCCAGCGCACCTTCGCGGGAGTGTTCGTGGCGGTGAGTTGATCTTCGATGGTCACGCGGCGGCCGGCGAGGGTGAAGGTGCGCCTGGCCCGGGCCAACTGGTCTGCATAGGTCTCCGTCAAATCCACCTCCGCCACCCCGCCCGCGTCGTTGGCGGCGCACTCGAGGATGGGCGCCTGGCTGGTGACGCGCTGGCTGGCGTCGTTCACCATCAAGGTGCTGTGCGCGCGGTTATGATAGCGGAAAATGCCCCAGCGTTCCGATTCCTGGCTGAAATCCCAGAGGCGGATGCCGCGCTGCTCGAGTTGGTTGTAGTCCTGCGCGCCCAAATCCAGCGACCAACGCGCGCCCGCCGCGTCCAGCACAAAGGAGCCGCTGTCCATGTGCCCGTGGCTGGCCGAGGGGGTGCCGGCTTTGATCGCCAGAAACACTGCGCCGGGATCGGTCCACGAGCCGCGAAAAATGACGAGCGGATTTTGACCGCGGGCATGCCAAACCTTCTCCACTGGCGGACGGCGCGGGGCGTTTTTCTCGGCCCAGACCATCGCCAGCGGAAACAGCCGCTCGATTTGCGCACGGCCCTTGGTGGAACGGACCCGGGCGATGCCCCGCTCCAGCAGCTCCCACTCATACCACATCAATTCCGGCTGGCGCGTCCGCGCGGCAAACCAGGGCATGGCGGGCGAAAAGGAGGCCCCGACGCCGCAATCGCCGAAGTTGAACGCCAGCAGGGTCGGCCCCATGGTCTGCAACGGAAACTCGCCCGTTTTGAGAAATCCCGGGCTCTGGCTCAGGCCGAAATCGGTCCCCAGCGCCGATTCCAACATGGCCACCAACATCACGTTGAAGCTGGTGCCATAGTTCCAGTAAGCGGGGCCCTCGGGGTAATTGCCATCGGGATTATACACCTTCATCACGGCGGGCAATCCCTCGAGCGCGCGCTGGATGACCTCCGCGGCGCGCCCGGGATCGTCCTCGAGCAAGGCCAGCGCTCCGGCCACCATGCCGGCGTGGCAAACCTGATTCCAGTTGTTGCGCCCGCGCTCCCAGCCGGGTTTCGCGGCGGCCTCGAGGTACGGGGCCAGCCCTTTTTCCTCGAGGGCCTGCTTGATCCAGGCGCGATCCTCGCTGGCCAGCCGCGGATAAAGCCAATCGTAACCCAGAGCGGCCGCCAGCGTCATCTCCGCGACATCGAGGAAATGGGAGGGGTTCCAATCCGGCATGGCCGCCATGGCCCGCAGTTCGGCCAGGGCGCGGTCGAAATATTTCTGCTCCCCGGTGATCCGCCAGGCGAAGCCCAGATGCGTCATCCGCCCGAGCGCCTCGCGCGAGCGGCCAAGCAGCCGGCGGCCATCTTTCCGATAAACCACCGGCGCCTCGCCGAGCATGTGGTCGGCGGTCAACTGCGCGGCTTCCGCGGCGGCCTTCAACCGCGGATCCACCCGGATTTTTTCATGCATCGCGGAGTCCTCCGCCGCCGTCCAGAAAAGCCGCGGATGGGCGGTGGCGCGCGCGGTGCGATCCAAAACGGCGGCCCGGGGGACCTCGGCGGCTTGGAGCGCCCCGTCCGGCGCCAGGAGCAGCAGAGAGAAGATGAGCCAGCGGCCAGTCATCCGCCCATAAGACCCGGAAAGGCCGCCCGGGGCAATCGCAAAGCGGGAATTGCGCGGGGATGGGGCAGGGGTGGCAA
>JBDHQH010000048.1:0-25780 GCA_039806935.1 Verrucomicrobiota bacterium | reverse complement strand
GACGCAGCCTGAAGGCTGCGACTACATGGGGATTTCCGATTGGACACTCCGGATGTAGCCGCAGCCTTTAGGCTGCGCTCCCCGTCTGGCCCGGACGCCCGACGCAGCCTGAAGGCTGCGACTACATGGGGATTTCCGATTGGACACTCCGGATGTAGCCGCAGCCTTTAGGTCGTCTGACCCGAACTCCAGGGTAGGGACGTTTCGCCGAAATGTCCTTCCACTCAATCCCCGGCTAATGGCTGCGAATTCTCCGGGTTCGGGAGCGCCAATGAATGCCACGATTTGGCAAACGATTGAGCTATGATGCTTTAGACCGGGACCCGCGGATTCTTGCGTCTTGCTTGACGCCGCTTTCGCGCCGGCTCATCTTGAACGTCACGATGTCATCTTATTTTGGCCGACTGGGTCTGTTGCTGCTCGGGCTGGCGGCCCTTACGGATCAGATGCCAACCGTCAGCTTTGCCGCTCCAACCAAACCCAACATCGTCCTCATCCTGGCTGATGACATGGGCTTTTCGGACGCGGGATGTTACGGAGGCGAGATTCCCACTCCCAATCTGGACCGGCTGGCCGCCAACGGCCTGCGTTTCACGCAGTTTTATAACACCGCCCGTTGCTGGCCGACCCGCGCCGCGGTGCTCACCGGCTATTACGCGCAGCAGGTTCACCGCGACGGCTTGCCGGGCGTCCGCGGCGGGTCGGGAGGGCGGCGCCAGCCATGGGTCCGGTTGCTGCCGGAACTGCTTCATCCGCTCGGCTACCGCGCCTATCATTCCGGCAAATGGCACTTGGACGGCCCCGTCCTGGCGGGCGGCTTCGATCGTTCGTATAGCCTCAACGATCACAACCGCAACTTCAGCCCGCGGCAGCATACGCTGGATGATCAGCCGCTGGCGCCGGCAGCGCCCGGCTCCGGCTATTACTCGTCGTCGGCCATCGCCCAGCACGCGATTGACTTTCTGGGCCAGCATCAACGAGAGCATGCCGGACAACCGTTCTTTCTGTATCTTGCCTTTACCTCTCCGCATTTCCCGCTGCAAGCCCCGCCGGAGGACATTGCGCTTTTCCGGGACCGCTATCGGGCCGGCTGGGATGTGTTGCGCGAGGAACGCGGGCGGCGGCTGAAAGCCATCGGCCTTTTAGATTGTGCCCTTCCGCCCCTGGAGGCCGGCTATTTCCCCGGTTGGAATCTTTCCCCCGCAGCGCTCGGCGAACGAGTGGGCCCCGGGGAGGTCGCGCGGGCGGTGCCCTGGTCCAGCCTTACGGAGACGCAGCAGGCGTTTCAGCCGGTAAAGATGGCTATTCATGCGGCGATGATCCATCGCATGGATCTCGAAATCGGGCGCGTGCTTCAACAACTCCGCGCCCTGCGCGTTTTGGAGAACACCGTGGTTTTCTTTCTCTCGGACAACGGCGCGAGCGCCGAGTTGATGATTCGTGGCGACGGCCATGACCCCGCCGCCCCGCCCGGAGCCGCCGCGACTTTCCTCTGCCTCGGCCCTGGCTGGTCCAGCGCCGCCAACGCCCCGTTTCGCCTTCACAAATACTGGGTGCATGAAGGCGGCATCGCCACCCCTTTCATCGTTTGCTGGCCACGCGGTATCCAGGCCCGGGGCGAGTTTCGGGCCAACCCCGGCCATGTCATCGACCTGGCGCCCACGATTTTGGACCTCGCGGGGGGCCGCTGGCCTGAGCGCGCCGCGGGTGTCCCGCCGCCACCCGGAAAGAGTCTGGTCCCTGCCTTCGCCAAAGATGGCGCGGTGACGCGCCCGTATTTCTGGTGGTACCATGAGGGGAATCGCGCGCTGCGGGCGGACCACTGGAAAATCACCGCCGCCCAGGGGGAGGAGTGGCAGCTTTTCGATCTGGCCAATGATCGATCGGAACTCCACAACCTCGCCTCCAAACAACCCGCGCGGCTTAAACAACTCGAGAAACTCTGGAACGATCAAGCCGATCAAATTCGCGCCCAAACCGCGGGCGACCCGCAACCTAAAAGCAAGCAGAGTCAGAACTGACGCGCGGGCCGCCGGTCCGGTGAGCGCCGCTCCCGCGCTCTCATCCACAGTGGGTCTTCACGCGAATCCCCAACCTCTGGGACCTGGCCGTCGCGGGGAGATTGGGCCTGGCGCAAACGTCGATCAGCGGTTGCATCCGCCCGCTTGAGGCTTATGTTTTGGCATGAACGAAGGAGCCGATATAAAAAAACAGGCCGAGACACAACCTTCGACCGAGCAACCGCACCCTTTTACGCCCGGGATCACCAAGGCGATGGTTCGCCAGCGCGCCTACGAATTATTCCGGGATAAGCTGCCGGAGCGCCCGCTCACACTCGCGGACTGGGTGCTGGCGGAGAAGGATCTGGTCAACTCGCTGGACGCCGATAACCTGCCAAAGTAGGAATTATCGCGCGCGGGGCAGAGGCATTCGTCCTTCTCGACGCGGTAGCGGTTTGATTACGCCAGCGGTTTCTTCCAGATTGGAACGAGCCGTTTCATTTCGTCGATGAGCCATTGACAGGCGGCAAAGGCCTCGCCCCGGTGAGGGGCGGTGATTTGCACCCAGAGCGAAGGTTCGGTGGCGGCGACCCGGCCCAATCGGTGAACGACCTGAACCGAATGGATCGGCCAGCGCGCCTCCAGCGCCTCGAAGAGCTGGCCGAACTGGTGCTCAACCATGGCTTGGAAGGCGGTGTATTCAAGCGCGGCAATCTCGCCTCCGGACTCCTCGCCCCGAACCGTGCCGATAAAGGTCACGATGGCGCCGACTCCCCGATCCGGAGCGCGACTTGACGTCATTCGTGTCACCTCGATCGGATCGCAGGTCAATGTGAGCTGACGTCGCATGGGCGCCTAGCCTCCTTGAACTGGTGGGAAAAGGGATACTTGATCGTCTTCCCGGAGTTGGTAATCGCCTAGCTGGTATTCGACCCCCACGGCCAGGAGCGTGGACCGCCGCAGGGGCGCAAGGCGCGGGAAGCGGCATACCACCATTTCGTGCAAATCACCCAGAGAGCACCCCGGGGGCGCCTCGAGTATGGTTTCCGCGCACCCCGCTAGTTCCGCAAAATAAGAATAAAAAGCGACCGTAATACGCATGGGGTCGAGTTAAGCTCTTGCGGTCCGGCTCGGAATATATGGACTGTTAGCCGTCCCCGCCGATTGATACACGCGTGGATACAGCACGCCCACAAACGGCAGATTGCGATAGCGTTCGGCAAAATCCAACCCGTAGCCGACCACAAAAACATCGGGGATTTCGAACCCCACGTAATCCGCCGCGATGGCCTCGGCGCGGCGCGCGGCCTTGTTCAGCAAGACGCAGGTTTTAAGGGATCGGGGTTTGAGCGGGCGCAGCTTGGCGCGCACGCGGGCAAGAGTGCGGCCGGTGTCCAGAATATCATCGATTAGCAGCACATCTCGGCCGCGCACATCCAAACGCAACTCCTTGGTGAATACAAGGTTGCCGGATTCGGTGCCCGCGCCGTAGCTGGAAACCCCGATGAAGTCGAGGCGCAGCGGAAGCGAGAGGTGCCGGATCAAATCCGCCAGGAACATGACCGTGCCGTTGAGCAGCGAGACCACCATCAGTTCATGATTTTGATAATCCCGTTCGAGCTCCCCTGAAAGCGAGCGCACCCGGCGCGCGAGCTGCGCTTCAGTGATCAGGATTTGCTCGATTTCGGCGCGCCACCGCGCGGGAACACGACGGCGCCCGTCAGCGGCTTTTGTAAGCGGGAACTGGCCCATGCGCGGGAGAATACCGCAAGCCCGGAACAAAGCCAAACGGATGTCGCGGGGTGTGCGTTGAGACGCACAGGTTACGATGGTGTCGCAAAGTGGTACATAGCCTTGGTGATGCAAGTCCGCCGAAAGCGCGAAAATGATTGCGCAGCGGCTCTGGCTCGGCTACATGGACAGACTCTGGCGACGATCCGACCGCTCACGGGGCCTGGAGAGGTGCAAAGAGAACATTTTTGTGAATCACAAACGGATGCGCGTGTTTTATTCCGGCCGGGTTCAAGGCGTCGGATTTCGCTATGCCGCCAAACGCGTCGCGACCGGTTTTGAGATTACGGGCACGGTGCGTAATTTGCTGGACGGACGGGTGGAGTTGGTGGCCGAGGGCAGCTCGGACGAGCTCGAGGCCTTCCGGGCGGGCATCCGCGACTCGGGACTGGAAAATTTTATCCGGAAAGAAGAGGTTCATTGGAGCGAGAGCGCCCATGAATTTCGTGGTTTTGAAATCGTAAGGTAACATGAAGTTCGCCATCATCGCCGACATCCATGGCAATTTGGATGCGTTCAAGGTTGTGTTGGACGACATCGAGCAGCAGAAGTGTACACATTACGCCTGTCTGGGAGACGTCGTCGGCTACAACGCCAATCCCAAGGAATGCCTGGATATCGTTCGCCAGATGAATATCCCCTGCGTCAAGGGCAACCACGATGAATACTGTTCGACCGAGGAAGCCCTGGACGGCTTCAATCCGGCGGCGGCCGAGGCGGTGAACTGGACGCGCAAACAACTTTCCGAAGACGACAAACAATGGCTGCGCGACCTCAAGTACATGCGCATGGTGACCAATTTCACCATTGTGCATGCGACTCTGGACGGCCCGCAACGCTGGGGCTATGTCTTCGATAAGCTGGCCGCCGCCGCCAGCTTCACCTATCAGAACACGGCCGTCTGCTTCTTCGGCCATACCCATGTGCCAGTGGCCTTTGTGCGCGACAGTATGGTGCGGGGCGGCACTTACTCGAAGTTCAAGGTCGAAGCCGGGAAGAAATATTTCGTCAACGTGGGCGCCATTGGCCAGCCGCGCGACAATAACCCCAAAGCCGCGTACGTGGTCTTCGACACGGTCGAAGGCACCATCGAGCTGCGCCGGCTGGACTATGACATCGCGGCGGCGCAGAAAAAAATTCTGGACGCCGGCCTGCCGCCCCGGTTGGCCGAGCGGCTGGCGTACGGCCGGTGAGCTCCCATCCCGCTTCCGGGGTTGTGGCGCCGTGGGGCGAGCCCGCGCTGGCCTCCGGCGGCTCAGCCCTCAAAGTCCTCATCCTCAAGCCCAGTTCGCTGGGTGATGTGGTGCAGGCTCTGCCCGTGTTGCGTCTGATCAAGCAGCACCGGCCTGAGGCGAGCGTATTTTGGTGGATTGATTCCCGCCTGGCCGGTTTGCTTGAAGACGATCCCGACCTGGACGGCCTCGTCCTGTTTCAACGCCACGGATTCGCCGCCCCGCGGGTTTGGCAACAGTACTGGCGCACCGTGCGTTGGATGCGAGCGCGGGATTTCGATTGGGTGATCGATCTGCAGGCGCTGGCTCGAAGCGGTATTTTCGCATGGCTGGCCAATGGCCGGCTCACCATCGGCCTCGACACCCCGCGGGAAGGGGCGCGTGCGTTTTACGATCTTGCGGTCCCGCGCGGCGGAGCGGGGGTGCATGCGGTGGATTGGTATTTGCGGGTGCTCGACATCCTGCGAGTGCCGCGCGGGGCGTCCTTTGTCTGGCTGCCTCCGCGCCCGGCGGTCGCGAGTCGCGTGCGCGAGCGATTTGGCGCCGGCGAGACTATGATTTCTCTCCAACCGGGCGCGCGCTGGCTCAATAAACGCTGGCCCGTCGAGAATTTCGCGGCGGTGATGCGCGCTCTGGCGCAACGACGGCCCGCGGCGCGATTTGCCATTCTGGGCGGGGCGGAGGATCGGGAGCTCGGCGCGCGCCTGGCTGCGCTCGCCGCCCCGGTGCGCTGCCTGGATCTGACCGGGCAATTGTCGCTGCCGGAGATGGTCGAGTGGATTCGCGCCACCAGCTTGATGATCACCAACGATACCGGCCCGATGCATGTGGCCGCCGCGGTCAACACGCCGGTGGTCGCCGTCTTTGGCCCCACCGATCCGCGGCGCACCGGTCCCTATGGCCAGCTTGCCGGCGTCTGCCAAGCCCGGCTGCCCTGTGTGCCGTGCCTGAGTCCGCGCTGCGGCAATCCGCGTTCGCTCGAATGCCTGTATTTGATTCCGCCCGCCGCGGTTGTCGAAGAGGCGTGCCGTCGGATTTGACTTCGGCTGGGGCAAAACTTCAGATATCCGGCATGACACCAACTCGAACCCTCGGCGTGGTAAGCGACATTCACTATGCCGGTCCGGCCGAACGCGCGCGCGGCAACGACTTCGAGTTGCGCGCGATTCGGCAGCCCCTGCTTCGCGGCCTGGCTCGGGGGTATCGGCGCCACGTCTGGATGCGCCAGCCCCTCGATCAAGGATATCTGCTCGATCGTTTCCTGGAGCAGGCGGCGGATTTGGATTATCTCGTGGCCAATGGGGATTTCTCCTGCAACACGGGCGGTTTGGGCGTTTGCGACGAGGCGGCTTTCCAGAGCGTGAGCGATTGTCTGGGCAAACTGCGCGCGGTGTTTGGCACCCGCTTGCGAGTCGTTTACGGCGACCACGAACTCGGGAAACTGAGTCTGTTCGGATCACGGGGCGGGATGCGCTTCGAGAGCTTCCGGCGCGCGCGCGAGGGATTGGGTCTGGATCCCTTCTGGCAGCTTCGCCTGGGCCATTACGTCCTGATGGGGGTGGTCTCGAGTCTGATCAGCCTGCCGGTTTTCTTACGCGACGTATTGCCCGAGGAACTTGGCGCTTGGGAAACCACCCGCCAGGAACACCTCGCCGAAATCGTCGCGGCGTTTTCCGCTTTGGCGCCGTCTGATCGCGTGCTGCTCTTCTGCCATGACCCCACCGCGCTGCCCTTTCTCGCCAGGCTTGAATCGCTCCGTGCCCGCCAGCACCAGATTGAGCGCACAATCATCGGCCATTTGCATTCCCGGTGGGTGTTCCGGCTGAGCCGCCTGCTCGCGGGGATGCCCCGAATCCATTTCCTCGGCCACGCCACGCGCAAGTTCAGCTCCGCCCTGCGCGAGGCGCGGTGCTGGCGCGATTTTCACGTGCAGCTCTGCCCGGCGCTCGCGGGCATTGAATTGGAACGTCACGGAGGCTACTTGCAAGCCGAATTGCCGACGAGATCGGCATCGCCCGTGCGGTTCAACGTCGTGCCCGTGCCCCGGGGCGGCTCTCGCGTTTCGGTAAATGCCCCAGTGACGTCCGCGCTGCCCTGATCGAGGCTTGCGTGTGAACAACGTTTTGGGCCTGGCCGTTTTCGCGCTGGGGATCGTGCTGCTGATCCTGGGCTTCACGGCTGCGCCCGATCTTCAAGCCGCCTTTTCCAGTCGCGCGCCCCATGACGCCAGTTGGCTCGTGGCCGGTGGAGCCGCGGCGGTTATCCTCGGTTTTTCGCTCGCGGTGCGCGGCATTCGCCGGGACTAAACCCGTCCAAGCGGCACCGCGTGCCGGGCCCTCAAGCCCAGAGGCGGCGGTCCAGGCTGCGGAGTTGGATCGCCTCGCCCAGATGATCCGGCAGGATCCGCTCCGCCGCGTCCAGGTCGGCGATGGTGCGAGCCACCTTGAGGATGCGGTCGTAGGCGCGGGCGCTGAGTTTTTGATCGGACATGGCGAACTCGATCATTCCGCGGCCCGCCTCGTCCAACTCACAAAACTGCTTCAACTCGCGGGATCCCATGCGCGCATTGCAGGTTATCTTCGGTTTGTGCTGGAAGCGGGCCTGTTGCCGGAGCCGGGCCGCCACTACCCGCTCGCGTATCTTCGCCGAGCTCTCCCCCGGCAGGGCGCGACTCATCTCTCGAAATTTAACAGCGGGCACCTCCACATGCACGTCGATTCGATCCAGCAGCGGTCCCGACACCCGCCCGAGATACGTTTGAATTTCGCGCGGAGAGCAACGCGACTCAGCCGGCATTTTGCCATCGGGAGTCGGGTTCATCGCCGCCACCAGCATGAAGGCGGCTGGAAACGTGACCGTGCCCGCGGCGCGGGAGATGGTGACCCGGCCGTCCTCGAGCGGTTGGCGCATCGTCTCGAGCACGCTGCGCTTAAACTCGGGCAGTTCATCCAGAAACAGCACCCCATGATGCGCCAGCGAGATTTCGCCTGGCGTCGGATTGATGTTGCCGCCGAGCAATCCGGCATCGCTGGCGGTGTGGTGCGGCGAGCGAAATGGCCGGTGGGTCACCAGCGCCTGCCCCGATTGCAGGAGCCCGGCGATGCTGTGTACTTTGGTGGTTTCGAGCGCCTCGGCGAGCGTCAGCGGCGGCAAGATCCCGGGCAAGCGTTTAGCCAGCATCGACTTGCCGGTTCCCGGCGGGCCAATCAGCAGAATATTATGCGAGCCGGCCGCCGCGATTTCCATCGCTCGTTTCACCGATTCCTGGCCTTTTACCTCGCTGAAATCGAGGTCGTCCTCCGAAGCGTGGTTGAAGAGGTGGTTGATGTCGAGGCGCACGGGCGAGATTCTGGTTTCGCCTTCGAGGAAGGCCACGGCTTCGCGCAGATTGGCCACCGGGATAACCTGCAAGCCCTCGACCACGGCGGCTTCGGCGGCGTTCTCTCGCGCCACCATCAAGCCCACCCGCCCGTCCTGGCGCGCGCGCAGGGCAATTGGCAGCACGCCTTTGACCGGGCGCACCGTGCCATCCAGCGCCAACTCTCCCACCAGGACAAAATTGCCGAGCTGATCCGTTTCCATCTGCTCGCTGGCCGAGAGCATACCCACCGCAATCGGCAGATCGAAGCTCGGTCCCTCCTTCTTCACATCCGCGGGCGCCAGATTCACGGTCGTCCGTCCGAAAGTGAAATGAAATCCGGAGTTTTGCACCGCGGTGATCACCCGGTCGCGGGACTCCTTGACGGCGGTGTCCGGCAGGCCCACCACGACCACTACGGTATCGCCGTAGCCGGAGTTGACCTCCACTTCGACGGGGTAAGCGTCGATACCGGTCACCGCAGCGGAACAAACCTTCGCCAACATCTGGAAGTTATGGAGAAGCCGCGCCCAAAGAGCAATTCGCGAATCCGAAACCCGCATGCCGTCCGGCCCAGCGCCAGGTTGTGCCTGGGGCGACCCGTGTTGGTGGCTTGAGAGATCGGGCAGAGGCAGCGAAAACGCAAGGCCCCTATCTGCCCAAAACTCGATAAAAGGCCGCCGGATTGGACGGGAAGATCAGGTAATTGGTGTCGGCCAGGGAGTCGGCGATCTTTTCCCAGGGGAGGTCCAAATTGGTCGTCATCCACACCTCATAGGGAGGGAGTCCGCCAGACCAGGAAAGGCGGATTCGCCCGCTTTCCGACAGCAGCAGCGCCCCAATCGGAGTGGGGCTGGAGACATGGATCGTCAGGGTGGCGGTGGTAAATAGTCCCCCGGGGTCGCTGGCTCGCACCGTGAAGAGGTTGGCCCCAGCATCAGAGCTGGACGGAGTGCCGGAGAGGGCGCCGTTGCCCGCAACATTCAACCAGCCCGGGCCGGCGAGTTTTGAAAACATGATAAGGTCGCCATTGGGATCGGTGGCATGGGTCGCGATCGAGGCAGTGTACAATCGGCCCGCCTCCGCCGGCATGGCGGCAAAGGGATTCGCCACAAACACCGGAGGACGATTCGCCGCGGAGGCGAAATGCGCCTGCGCGCGGGCGGCGCTCAGGGCGTAATCATAGATGGCCACGTCCTGGATGATCCCGTTGAACTGAAGATCGTAACCCGAAGCGGCGCTCGAGCGGCGGCAACCGATGGTCACGGGGTTGTTGGCGCTGAGCAGCCCGCTGCCAGGGATGATGGAGGCCGTGGCGGCCAGGACGCCATCGACATAGAGCAACACATTACTGCGGGCCTGGTCGCAGACGCCGACCAGGTGATGCCATTGGTTATTGGGGGTGATGGAGCCGGCGGCCACCCGGGCGCTTCCGGTGCTGTCCCGGACAAAAAACCGGAAGGCCCGGCCGGGGCCGCCGCAATCCAGGTTGAATTGTTCGCCACCGCTGCCATAGCCCTTGGTGACCAGTCCGCTGTCGCTCGCCTGCGGACCGCCTTTGACCCAGGCCTCAATCGAGAAGGCGGCGTTGCCCGAGGTGGCAAAATCGATCGGGATATTGGTCACCAGGCTCGTATTATTCGCCAGGTAGCCGAAGCGGGCGGCCAGGTGAGTATCCAGCAGATTGTAACCGGGCTGCCCAAGCTGCACTTTATTGTAAGCGCCGTTTTTGCCCGAGACATAGTCGTGGGCGATCGTTCCCGTGGTTTCGTCCAGCCGCCAATAGGCGAGCGGGCGGTCGTCGAGCACATTTTGCGCCGCCGGATAGGTCACCGGGATGACCGCCAGCGAGACGATGCCGCTGGTGACGGCGCCGAAGGCGTTGGTGACGACGACGGAATAATTCGCGGCATCCTGTTCTCGCACGTTGCTGATGCTCAGCGAAGGGATCGCCGAACCGCTGCGGAATACCCCATTCGTAAACCAGTAGTAGGAGGTTGGCGTCACGCCATTGGCGGCCAGGGAAAAGACAGCCGTCCGCCCCGCCAGCAGGCGGAGGTCAGCGGGCGCGAGCGGTTGGGTGATGGCCGGGGCGCGGAAAACGGTGAGCGTCGCGACGGTGCTGGTCACGGCGCCGGCGGAATTGGTAATCACCACACAGAAAGCGCCGGCGTTCGTCACGTCAAGGAAGGGGGGCAAGGTCAGCGCCGGCGCCGTCTCACCCTCCAGCGGGGCGAAGCTGTCGGGCCGCCCACTCGCGCTGTAGAACCACTGATACTCCAACGGCGGCGTCCCCATGGCGACGACTTTGAAGGTTGCGCCAATCCCGGGCACGGTGTTGGTGATGGCTTGCGGCTGTTGAGCGATATTGATTGCTGCCGGCATGACTTCGCCGCTCAGCGCAAGCACGGCGGTGGCCGTCGTCCCAGCGATGCCCGGCGCGGTAAACGTGACGGACTCGATGGGCTGGTTCAGCCCGCGCCTGGCGAGGTCAATCGTGGTTTGGTAAAGGTTGGGATTATTCCAGCCGGGATCCTCCGTGGGAAGCGTGGCCTGGCCGAGCTTCAGCCGCCCAAATCCTTGCAGGGCCACATTGGTCTTGGTGTTGTACCAATCCTGAGCGTTAAAACTAAACGCCTCGCTTTTTGCGCCGCCGAGAAAATGGATGACCAGTGTTCCATTCCCGCCTCCGTTGGCCGAGGTGGCAAGTATCGCGAGCGAGTTGTAGGCCCGCGGCGATTGCAAAAGGAGCGTGCCGCTTCGAGGGTAGGAATAGCCGAGTACCAACGCGTTAAACCCACCGTAGGGCCCGAGTTGAAAAGTGGAGTTGTCCAGTGCGCTGAGCACGGTTCCGCTGGCGGGAAGGCCCTGTTCGCCACCGGTGCCGCCCACCCTCGGATTGGCGTTCAAGCCCGCCTGGTAAAACGCGAACTGATTCGGGAGATCCAATGCCGTGGCCTGTGGCACGGCGGGGGTCGCGGTGCAGGGCGCGAGGATGCCGGCGTTGTAGCCGGTCACCGCGATCGGGTAGTTTGCTCCGCGGCGCAGTACCGCGATTACGACTCGCCGGTTCAGTTCCGTCAGACTGGGGTTATCCAGGTTCGTGATGTTTACAAAGAGTTGATATTGCACCGGCAACATCGTGCCGGCGGCTCGGAGATTGTAGTCCAGCGGGGCGCTGTCGGCCACCGTGATCACGCCGTTATTATCAATGGCGAAGACGGTGCCGGTGTTCCCGGACTCAATCGAGTAGGCCAGGTTCCCTCCGCTGCGTCCCGGGACTGTCCCCGCCACCGCGCCATTCGGAGAATGTTCCATAATGCTGAGCCGGGTGGGCGCCCGCGCCCCGTCGATGGATCCGGCAATGGAATAATACCCGAGGCTGGCGTAGGAGCTGAACCCGGTTGTGGACGGGTCATTGCGCCCGGCGCCGCTGACCGCAAAGGTGTAGGTGCCCGCTGGCAAATTGGTGGCGATTCCAGCGGAGAGCGTCGAAGCGGGGTTGTTGCTGGCGTACACGCCGCCTTGAGCATCCGTCAGGGCAACCATCAGGGCGAGATTAGCCCAGTCGTGCGCCGGGTTGACCGAAAGGGTGACCATTCCGCCGCTGGTGGTGAACTGAAAAGCGTCGGTGTCGCCAGTTCTCTCAATGACCCCTTCCGCCCAGGCGTTTCCCTGTTCATCGATCTCGAGATGGCGCGAAGTGGCCAGGGTGCCGCCGGTATCGTCCGGACGGTAGGCGACGCTGTTATTGGCGCTGATAATAACCTTTAACTCATCCTGCGTGTTGTTGGCGCCCGAGTATTCTCCCTTCGCCCAGGAGCTGACGTTTTTATAATATCCAACGCCCATGATGGGCGCCCAGCCGGCGGCGCCGTTGCCCTGGCCGGAGTAATATTCGTTGGTGGCGCCGCCGGTGATGTTTCCCATATGGCCAAGGCCCAAAGTATGGCCGGGCTCGTGCGCGCCCACTTCCGCCCCATTTTTCCCCGTGGTATAGACGGACCAGCAGGGCGTGTCAGAGCCCCAATTCCAGGATCCCATGTAGGCCACGCCCGCGGCGGTGACGGGAGTGTCGGTGAAGCAACATCGCTGGCGGCTGGTCATTGGCGCCGCCAGATACACCTTGATATCGGTCGTCACGTTGATGTTAAACGGCATGAAATCCTCGGCCACCCGCTTCCACAGGTCGCGGATGGTCACGTTATTGACGCCCGCGGGTCTGGCATATGCGATTCCTCCCCAGGTGGAGGTGTAGCCTCCGAAAAAATCCAGCAACAACACCGCGGGGGAGCCCGGGTAGCTCTGAAGCGAGACGATATTGCTGTTATAGGCCGGCGCGTAATCCGGAACCAGATCGGGCCGCAAAGGCGGCATTTCAGCCGTTTCGTTTGTGGTGGCCGACGCGGCGCCGGTCGCTCGCGGCAGGTCCTGACACAACACCTCATCCAGGCGGCGCTGCCATAACTCCGGATCGCCATTCGGGCCCGTCGGCTCGATCCGGTAGGCCGTTTTCGAGGCGGGGAACTCGATTACCCCCACCGCTTTGCCGGCCTTCCCCGCCACGGGTGGGGTCAGAAAAAAGAATTTGCCGGCCTCCGGCTCGGTGAGGTCGCCCGAAAGATAGTTTATTTCCCCATCCAGATGGCGGGTGATGCGGATAAGGCCGGAGGCCGCGCGTCCGCTGGTTAACTCGAATCGGATCGGATCGCCCGACTCCGCCCGGCTGAACTGTTTCAGAAACTCCGGATCCCACGCGCGCTTGGATTTGCCCGGCTCCCGCAACGCGGCGGCGTAGGGGTTCACTGACAGATCAAACTCGCGTGTGACCGGGGGTTGGGCGCCGGCGGGAGCGATGTTGGTGGCAGCGGGCGAGCTCAGGCCGGGAATCGCGGCCAGGGTCGGGGGAGGCGGGGAGGAGGTTGGGGAAGAGGCCACGGTGGCCGCTGCCGACCGCGGCGCGGTTTCGGAAATTCCGGCCGGTTTTCGGCGCGAAATGGAGGCGAAGAAAAACGAGCCGGCAGCGATAACCGCCGCCAGGGAGGTCAGGAGAACAACGCGCTTTTTCACAGAATCAAGGTTGCCGAGTGTCAGCTTTTGAAGACAACCGCGCAAGTCGAGGATCTCGAAAATGACCAGCGGCCGGTTGACTCACCAAGACGATCATGCCGCGCGACAGGATGAGGGATTCGTTCGCGAAAGAAAAGACATGATGGCGCGCAGAACCCGGAGGTGAACTGCCAAGCTTGAGCGCTGTGGAGGAATGGCCGGAAGCCATCGGCCTCCGGCGTATCAACTCGGGTTGCGGTTTCATTGACAGCCGCCGAGCCGGGCTTTAGTTTCCGCACTCGTTAATATGTCACGGCTGCCGTTTGAGCTGTTGCTCGCGACCCGATACCTGCGGCCCAAGCGAACCTTCGTCTCGGTCATCACCTTGATTTCCGTGCTGGGGGTGACGCTGGGTGTGGCAGTGCTGATCATTGTGATCAGCGTGATGACGGGTTTCGACCAGGAGTTGCGGCAAAAAATCCTCGGGTTCAACGCTCATCTGCGGATTACCGAGCCCAACCGCGCAATGACCGATTACCAGGCGATCATGCGCCTGGTTTCCTCCAACGATCAGGTCAAAGTGGTGGCGCCCTTCGTCCTGGGACAGGTGATGGTGGAAACACAACCGGAGGAGGGGCATTCCCAGTTTGCCGCCCCCTGGTTGCGGGGAGTGGAGCCGAAACTGGAATCAAAGCTGTCGATTCTTCCAGAGAGCATTGTCGCGGGGGAATTTGATCTCTCGGACCGCGGCCTGGTCGTGGGGGTGGAATTTGCGCGCCAAATGGGGTTGATGGTGGGCGACCAGTTGCTCATCTATTCCCCTGAGGAGTTGCGAAAAATGAGGGCCGCGCGCGGGAAGGAGATGGAGCAGGCGATCCTTCCCGATGAATTCGAGGTGCGGGGCATTTTCGACGTCGGCTACTTTGAATACAACGCGTCGGTCATTGTCACCTCTCTTCGTGAGGCCCAGGAACTGTACGTGTTGGATGATGCGGTGCATGGTTTGTTTGTGATGCTCAAAGATCCCAACCAAGCGCCGAGTGTCCAGAAGGAATTGGAGCATCGGCTGGGACCGGAATTCCGCGTAACCACCTGGATGGAGGAAAACGCCAACTTGTTGAGCGCGCTGGTGGTGGAGAAGAATGTGATGTTTTACCTTTTGTTCTTCATCATGATTGTGGCGGCGCTCTGCATTCTGAGCGCGCTGATTACGTTCGTGGTGCAGAAGACGCGCGAAATCGGAATGCTCAAGGCGCTGGGCGCCACGGATTTTCAAGTGGCGGCGCTGTTCCTGAGCCAAAGCGGATTTATCGGGGCGGTCGGGGTGGCCGCCGGGTTTGGCCTCGGAATGCTGGCCATTGCGTATCGCAACGAGTTTCTGCACTTCATGAACCGGGCAACCGGCTGGGAACTTTTCCCGGCCTCGGTATATAATTTCAGCGAATTGCCGGCGCTGATCGTTCCCCGGGACGTAATCCTCATCTGCGGGAGCGCGCTGGTGATTTGCCTGCTCGGCGGCGTGATCCCCTCTTGGCGGGCGGGACGGCTAAAACCAGTGGAAGCGCTGCGCTATGAATGATCCATTGCTCCGCGCCACCGGCGTGCGCAAAACCTACCTGTTGGGCAAGCGTAGTCTCGAGGTGTTGCGGGGCGTGGATCTGGAACTGTGCCGCGGAGATTTTCTGGCCCTGCGGGGCGCTTCGGGCGCGGGGAAAAGCACCTTGTTGCATTTGTTGGGCGGGCTCGATACTCCCAGCGCTGGTGAAATCTGGTTCGCTGGCCGCAATCTGGCATCGCGGTCCCGGCGTGAGTTGGCGCGCATTCGCAATCTGGAAATCGGCTTTATCTTCCAAGCCTATTATTTGCTCCCGGAGTTGGACGCTCTGGAAAACGTCTGCCTCCCAGCGCGCATGGCGCGCCGAAGCGCGACTCAAGCCGCCGCGCGAGGGCGAGAACTGCTCGAGCGTGTGGGCCTGAAGGAACGTCTCGAACACAAGCCTTATGAGCTTTCCGGCGGGGAACAGCAACGGGTGGCCATTGCTCGTGCGTTGATCAACGAACCGGACTTGATTCTGGCGGATGAACCGACTGGCAACCTCGACTCCCGCACCGGCCAGGACATCATCGAGCTGTTGGTATCCCTCCGCGGTGAGCGACAGACCACGCTGGTGATGGCGACGCATGATGCCTCCGTGGCCGCGCGGGCTCCGCGCGTAGTCGAGTTGGAGGATGGATTGGTCAAGCACGATACCGCTTTTCCCCCGGCGATAGTGCCGGCGTCCGCGTGAGTTCAGGAGGTTTTCACCCCATTACTCGTGTCGCACCGGTTTGTGAATCTTACCGCAATGTTCGATGGTCTGTTTCAATCCCCCCGTCTTGAAGAGAGACGGCTCCCTTCGCATTTTCAGCCCGCCGGGTTTCACCAGTTTTTCGAGCATTGACCTCGAATTTTGATTTAGTACCCTGCGTCTAATATTCGTTCTTATCGACAAACCTTTATGGAAAACAAATCAGGCAACGGCGGACTACCCCGCCGCGATTTTATCAAAAAAGCCGCCACGGCGGCGGCGGCGGCGGCCGCAACCTCCTTTATCCGCCCGGTTTATGGCCAGAGCCAGGCCCCTTCGGCCAACGTGGCGGGCGCGAATAACCGGATTGCGGTCGGTATTGTCGGAGTGGGATTCGGCATCGGACAAAACCACCTGATCGGCATCCATGAGAAGGCCAACGAAAACAACGTCGTGGTGGCCGCCGCTTGCGATGTTTTCAACAAGCGTCGCGCCTTTGCCAAGGAGCGAGCCGGCTTGAAAGACTCCGATTTGTACGCGGATTATCGCGAGATGCTCCAACGCAAGGACATCGACGCGGTGCTGATTGCCACCCACGATCCCATTCACGAGCAAATTTCGATCGAGGCGATGGAAGCGGGCAAACACGTCTACTGCGAGAAGCCGATGACGCGCTATCTGGACGAGGCGTTCAAGGTGTATGATGCGGTCAAGAAGACGGGCAAGATTTATCAGGTTGGATCGCAAGGCTGCTCGGCCGGAGGCTGGCACAAATGCGCCGAACTGATCCAGAAAGGAAACATCGGGACGCTGGTCTGGGGACAGGGCTATTACTGCCGCAACAGTCTCAATGGCGAGTGGAACTACATGATTGAGCGTGAATCGACCGCTGAAAACATTGACTGGGAGAAATGGCAAGGCCCAGTCAAGCAGCGCGTTCCCTTCAGTGCCGAACGCTTTCATCGCTGGCGAAAGTACTATCCCTACTGCTCCGGATTGTTGGGTGATCTGGTGCCGCATCGCTTGCACCCGCTCATGCTGGCCTCGGGCAACCCGGAGTTCCCCGTGCGGGTCACCTGCATCGGCACCAGGAATGTTCATTCCGACCGTACCGTGCCTGGCACTCCCGAGCGCGAAGTGCCCGAGCACATGCAACTCCTGGCGGAGTTCCCCAGCGGCTACATGATCACGATCACCTGCAGCACGGTGAACGCGAAAAGCCCGGGTTTCGCCATCTACGGGCACAAAGCCACCATGAATATCGGCAGCAGCGGCGAACGCATCGAGCTGGTGCCGGAAAAGGAATTTGCCGATGAAATCGATCCGGACACTTTCTCGGGATTGCAACCGGAGGATATCCGGGTGCATGAGAAAAACTGGTTTGATTGCATTCGCTCGGGGAAGGCGCCCAACGCGAATATCGATCTGGCCATCCGCGTTCAGACGGTGATTTCGCTCTCCGAAATGTCCGACCGGCTGAAGGCCTGCTGCCTTTTTGACGAAAAGACTCGCAAGGTTACGGACGCCGCCGGCAAGGAAGTTCCAATGCTAACCTACGGCACGCTGCCGCTGTCCTGAGCGTTTTCTGGTAAACATCGGGTTCCGCCCGGCTAACCTGGCGGAACCCTTTTTTATTGTCATGGCTACAGTCGTTTTGGCGCGCAACGCAATGGCCACCCGCTTCGAGATCGTGCTTCAGGGGGAAGCTGAAGGTCGCCTGCGCGCAGCCGGAGAGGAGGCGCTGGCGGAGATTGCGGCCTTGGAGGCGCGATTAAGCATCTACCAGCCGGCCAGCGAAATCGCGCGCATCAACGCACTGGCGGCGACCCGTCCGGTGCGGGTCAGCCCGGAAGTATTCCGGCTGATCGAGGCGTCGGCGCGCCTTTCGAGCGAAACGGAGGGCGCCTTTGATATCACAGTCGCGCCGTTGCTCCGCTGCTGGGGATTCCTTGGGGAGATCGGGTGTGAACCTTCGGCGGAGGAGCTTGCGAAAGCCCGGCAAACGGTGGGGGCGCAATATCTCAGCCTGGATCCACGTCATTTCACCGTGGCCTTCCAGCGAGCCGGGATGATGCTGGATCTCGGAGCCATCGGGAAGGGGTATGCGATCGATCGCGCCGTGGAAACGCTCCGGGATGCGCAAGTGCCCGGGGCTTTGATCCACGGGGGAACCAGCACCGTGTACGGCTTGGGCGGAACCGAGGAAGGGGGGCCTTGGAAGGTCGCTATCACCCCCCCCGCCGGACCGCGCCCTGCGGCTGAGGGTGAGAAGATAACGAAGCCTTTTGAGATTCGCACCGAGGGGCATTCGCCGTCGGTGCCTGGCGCGGTGCTTGCCGTGGTGCCGCTGCGTGATGAAGCGCTTTCGGTCTCCGGCATTCTAGGCAAGTACTTTGAGGGGCGCGATCGGGTTTATGGCCACGTCATGGACCCCCGGAGCGGCATGCCGGTGCGGCGCGCTTGCCTGGCGGCAGTCGCGCTGCCTTCGGCCACCGAAACGGATGCGCTCTCGACCGCGTTGCTGGCTCTCGGCCCGGACGGACATGAACGGATTGCCCGCTTACGAGAGGGGATCCGTACTTTGGTGGTCTCCGGAGATAACTCCACGCCCCATGCGCGCGCGCAGGGCATTATCCTGGCGGATAACGGCTAACGCGGGACCAGCGGCGGAGCAACAACAGCAAAAGCACGATCGGGGCGGGTACACCGAAAACCAGCAGCAGCAGCCACCCCGCCTCGATAGGTTTAGGGGAACGGGGCGATCTCATGCCTAACGCCAGTCGAGAACGAGATCATCGTCAACGCGCGCCACACCGGGCAGGCGTTTGATGCGGTCAACCATTTCATATCGGCTGTCGTCGCTTATGACCCCGCCGCGCAGGGTAACCACGCCGTTCTGGACGACCGCCTCGACATTCCCCGATTCGCCAGCCAGATGGCGGCTCTCTTTAATTACACGCCGGACTTCGCTCGCGATGGCCAGGTCGCGCCTGGAAACATCGGTGGGCAGGACCCTTTCCCCTTGGGCGCCGGGTGGTCCGATTGGGCTGAACCCGGACTGGCGGTCACGCGCGCAACCTATCACCAGCAGCAAAATGGACAGCCAGCCGAGCCAGACTGCGCAGTTCATAAATCCTCCACCGGACGCCCCCGGGTTCAAGCCGACTGCGCCAAACCGGGCGCAGTCTCGATAATGCCCCGGGCAATAGCGTGGCGCGTGAGACCGGCCACGTCGTGGATTCCCAATTTATTCATCACCTGTTGTCGATGTTTTTCCACGGTCTTGATGCTGATGCAAAGTTCGGCGGCGATTTGTTTGTTGGCGCGGCCCTCGGCGATTAATTGGAGCACCTCGGCCTCGCGTGTCGTCAGATAATCGCTGCGGCGCTTGATGGGCTGGCCGGCGGTGAAAGCCTCGCGGCATTGATCCCGCAGACGTTTGGCAATGGCGGGGCTGAAGTAAGCATTTCCGCGATGAACCTCGCGAATCGCTTTGATAAGCTCGACGCCCGCGGTTTGCTTGACAAGATAGCCGGCCGCGCCCGCCTCCGTCACCTGCGAAACATACTCATCGTCACTGTAGGAGGACAGGATCAAGACCCGGACTCCGGGGGTGGCGCGGGTGATCTGGCGGGTCGCTTCCAGCCCATTCAGCACCGGCATGGCGATATCCATGACGACCACGTTGGGCAGGAGCTTGGGGGTCATTTGAACGGCGATTCGGCCGTTATCGGCTTCGCCGACAATTTCCATGTCATTTTCGGCCGAGAGCAAAGCTTTCAAGCCCTGGCGCACGACGACGTGATCATCAGCCAATAAAACTTTGATCTTGTGCATAATGCCTTGCGTTCGAGAAACGGACTCTCCTTAAATCTCCCTCAACCCTAGTCCGAGTTTGGCTTCGCGCCACTCGTTGTACCACGTAAAATTGCCGCATGCTTCGCCTACCCTCCGGGATCCAGCGCTGGGGCGAGGCGCATTGCTGGAAGTCACGTTTTTTCTTGCGCCAGCAGCCAAATGCGCCCACATTCTGCCAAAGTGGAACCACCAAGATTATGAAGCGAATCTTTCAGATGGCCGCCCTTCTGGGCCTGGGGATCTCCAGTTGGGCGCAAGGTAGTTTTCAAGCGCTTGACGCACGAGCTATTCCCAACGAGATCACGGCGCAATTCCAAGGATTGGTTGGGTGGAGTTTTGTCCCGGTCGAGGAATTGACCGTGACCCAAGTGGGTTTCATGGATCAGTTTTTCGACAGCAACGGGTTTGTGGACATTGACATCGGAATTTGGACGGACAACGGGGATTTGGCAGCGACAAACCGCGTGACAGCGCAATCTCCGCTGGTCGAGGGAACGCGGTATGTGGAGATTGAGCCGGTAAAGCTGCTGCCGGGGAATGTGTACCGGATCGGGGCAGTCTCCACGTATCTCGGGCCGCAGGGTTACGTGCTCAGCAGCGGCGTGACCGACATCAGGCCGGGCGCGGCTTGGGCCTCGAGCCTGATTACGTTCGTCGGGGGGGTGCAGAATACCACGGGGTGGGGCTTTCCGGCGAGCGATCCACAGTATGCCGGGGCGCTATTGTTGGGGCCAAATTTTCAATTTAACCACACGGGAGTTCCCGAACCCTCGGCCCTGGCATTGGCGGGTCTGGCACTGGGCCTGATGTTTTTGCGGCGGCGGGCGCGGGGTTGAATTGGGAGATGGTCGGAGCGACAGGATTTGAACCTGCGACGTCTTGGTCCCAAACCAAGTGCTCTAGCCAGGCTGAGCTACGCTCCGTACCAGCCGAAGGAGAATAGTTCGCCGTCGGCCTGGAAGCTAATCTTTTTTTGTCGTGCCGGACAATCACGCCCAAGCAATGAGCCGCGCGTCCGGAGTTTCCCCACTGATTCCAAAGCCCTCTCGGCGGCGACCCTGCTTTAGGCGGTCTCGGCGGACGCAACCGGAGGATGGTGTTGGAGCCGGGGATCGGTGGCGGCGATGACGGCGCTGACGGATTTCTGATTGAATCCCTTAAAGCCGCCGTGCCGTTGGAGGTTTTCCAGGTGGCTGCCGATGGCCCCCTCGCGGCGGAATTTCTCCGCCTGGCCGGAGGTGATAAGTCCCTCTCGCAATAACTGATCGAGACGGGGCGGGTTGACGGGCCAGCGTTCGCCCTCGGTGAAGGCTTGACGGAGAAACGCAAAATCCGAGAACGGCTGGAGGGTTTGGATGCCGTGGGTGCGGAGTTGGCCCCGCAGGGAATCAAAGTCAAAACGAGCCTCCAAATGATGCATACCCGCTTCGAGAAAGCTTTCCCCGTGCAGCCCGGCCCAGAGCCCGACGGTGCCCAGGCGGCCAGCCGGCGGCAGTTCGTGACTGGCGAAATCAATCTGCGTTTCCTCGGGGAGGAGATCCACATCGGCAAAGACGACGATGCCGGTGACCGGTTGTTCCATGACCTGGGCGCCCCAGCCGGCTTCGGCGCCTGCGTAGAAGCGCTCACGTTTTTGCAGGCCGAGGCGATCGAGGAAATGAACGAGCCGGGCGAAGTGGGGCCGCGAGCACCGGAAGGTATGATGATCGTGATTCCCCCAGCCCAGGCCGAGCTGGTCCTGACGGTGCTTTTGAATCCGCCCGGCCAGGTTGCGATTTTCCCAAAAGGCGCGTTCAGCTTCAAAAAAGTACTGACAAGCGCGATCGCGGCCGACGAGAGCCAGAATTTGGTCGAGACGATGATGGGCCTGCCGGAAGCCTTCCGCGGGGTCGAGGCAAGCGCGGGGACGGGTAAACCATAGTTCCCTGGCCCGCAAGATATTCTCCAGTTCTCCTGGTTGGAGGGGGCCGGGGAGGAAACCGCGATAGGCACAGCGCTCGATGGCCTCCAGGCGGGTGCCGTCTTCCTCGGCGACGAGGATACGGCGATAGCGGGAATAAATCGCTCCTTCGGGTGTCGTGGTTAGGCCTAAAGCAGCGACGAAAGGAGCAACGAATTCCGGTTTCAGCGCGATGGTGATCGTGGCCGTGGCACCCAGCAAAACGCGAGGCAGAGTCGCCTGGGGATGGCCGAGGACGATCTCGCCGCCGGGGGTGTCAAGGCCGGGTTCGGAGACGAAGCCGGCCTGGCGCAGAGCCGCTTCCGTAGCGGGCGCGGAGGGAAGGATTAAGTGATCAATCCATTCAAAAAAATCGGTGCCGGTTTCTCGCGTCAATCGGTGGGCCAATTGCCGGGCAGAGGAGTTGCGGTTGATGAAGTCGGCCATGAATTGGCGGAGGAGGGCTTCGGCCGCTTCGGCCAGGGGCCAATCAAAAGCGTCGTAGCGAGAGGAATCAGAGGTCTCGGTCTTCGCAGCGTGTGCGGTGGTCATACAGGCAATAGAGTAGCGCAAAGTCGTCCCAATGCCACCAACTGAAAGCGAAATAAGCATCGTCGGCCGGGGGGCTTGTCGATAACGCCTCCAGGTGCGAGCTTAATGGCGAGGGGGTGGGCCGACGATGTTAGACTTTTGGCTGTTTCCAGCTTTGATCGTTCTCGTGGTGCTTTTGCTGATTTTTTACCTGCGCATGCGCCGGTTGGGCGGATCGGGCGCGCGGACGGACGGACGCACGGTATTGGACACACCCGAAGCGCCTCCGCCGGGCGAGATTGAGGAGACCGGGGACTAAGGGGCTGAAGGCAGGAGCTTCACGCGAAAAAAACGAGTGTCGTGGCTCGGAGTTGACTGCCACCGGCCTGGCGCGTTGCTCGCCACGAGAATTCCAGCCTCCGCCCAATCGA
Source organism: Verrucomicrobiota bacterium (assembly GCA_039806935.1). Taxonomy (GTDB): domain Bacteria; phylum Verrucomicrobiota; class Verrucomicrobiia; order Limisphaerales; family UBA8199; genus JBDHQH01. The sequence goes on along the minus strand of JBDHQH010000048.1, from coordinate 3,303 downwards.
TCCAGTCCGACGAACTCTCAATGACGTAAGCGCGGCCTGGGATTGCGGAAAAGGCGAGGCGGAATTGCTCGTTTGGCGCAAGGCTGGCCGAGAGGATGCGAAACTGGTTGTCCAGGTCCTCGACCCGCGCGTTGTCGAACAGCACGAAGGAATCCGCCGCCGGATCGGCAATTGAGGGGAATAGATCCATCAACCCGAGCATGATAGTTCCGGTCGTGAAACTGGAGGTGTTGTTCCAGGCCGCAACCCGAGCCTCGTCCAACCACCAGGAAACAGCCCCTTTATCCTGCCGAATCTCGACTTCCACCCAGCGCTTGCCGGGTGCGCCAGCGGTTTCGAATTGCGAGGCGGGAAACAGGGATTGGAAGAGGGGGTCGGTATTATTTGCGGGAGAGATTCGCAAGTCCTCCGGCGGCCCGGAAGGATTGCCGGCAAAAGCGCGGTAGTCCGCGGTGGTGCCGCCTTCGCCGTCCACTGCGAACCAAACGCCGTCGGAGGGGCCGCTGGTCGAGCCTGCCCAGTTGGCGCGTTCGCCCGAGTGATTGATCCCGAAGGTGGCGTGCTCAGTGCTGCCGGCGGCGCCGGCGCCGCCAGCGTTTCCGGGATAGTTGATCCAAAGATCGAATTTGAGGGCGAAATTGCCGCTGAAAAATTCCCGCGGATAGAGGCTGACGGCGGCAGTGGCGGCAAGGGCGTCATTGTTGTTCACGCTCAAGCGCAGTGCGCGGGTGCTGCCGGGCGGGGAATGCGGAGCGGGCGGGATCAAGTCGCTGCTGCCGTTGAAGGTGTAGGCCGCCAGCGCGTGATCATACGCCCAGTCCACGGTGTAGTCGGGCGCGCCGCTGCCCGCAGCCCCAAACACCCGCCAATCCGCGGCGGTGTCGGTTTCAAAAGGATCGGCCCAGAGAACGGCGTGGATGTTGGTCTGCAAACGTAGAAGGGCCGGGCGGCTCGTGACGCTGCCGACCGGATTGGTGACGATAACCGTGCAGGCGCCCGCGCCGCCCGCCGGCACATTGGTGACCCACAGGCTGGCGCCGCTCGCAGTGGCGGTCGCGGCGCCGGAAAAACTCCAGACATACCCCAGATCGCCGTCGCCCGTCGCGAGAGCTTCGAAGCGGGCCGATTCCCCCGGCAGGATGCTCTGTGAACGCGGTTGTTGCAACAGAACCGGAGCTATGGGCGCGATCGTGTAGCGCGGCTTGAGGATCAAACCGGGGCTGCCGCTGTCCGCTGCCGAATCGTCGCTCAAAAGCGGCGCCAGCGCGGGGTCGGCCAGCAGATTGGTGATGGTGTCGGGTCGGCCATCAAGCGTCGCTGAGTTTTGCACCAACCGCGCGCCGTGACTGTAGTCGGCATACGTTTGTTCGTGCCCGTTGTACAACGGCTGGATGGGCGCGCCGCTTTGATAATGCCAGCCGTAGATCACCACCGGTTTGGTGACGGCTGGCCGCGCGAAATTGGTGTAGATGCGGCTCGAGAGGATCACGTCCTTTTTGTCGCCCGCCACCAGCACTCCGAGAGGTGCGGTGTTGGTGGCTTGATCGCGCTGGGCGCGCACGAGCGCGTGGTGTTGGGCAAACACTGGAACGGTGGTCATTTCGGCGCTCGGGGGAATGGGCTGAGGGGCAAGCTTGAGAACGGCGTTGGTCCAGATGAGATTGACCATCTTGCGCGTGGGGAGCGTGGCGCCGAGCGCGTCGCACAATCGTTGCGCGAGTAATGGGGTCATGGGCTGGAGGAAATAATCGCTGTCCGAACCGATGGCCAGATAATCGGGCAGCACGTGGAAAGTGACGGTATGGCTCGCGCCCCCGATCGTCTCCCGGTGGGTGATGGGCGTCAAGTTGCGAAGGAAATCGGGAATGTTTCCGGCGAGGACTTGCGAGTGAATCCAATTCTCGCGATCGGTCAACGACAGGCGGCTGGTGAGCGTGATAAACTGGCTGCCGGTGAGCGCGCCGGGCGCGCGCGGGGGCAGGTTCAACTGCGCGCCGGTGAGGCTTGTAGCCGCGAGGGCGCCGAGCGCAACCAGGGTGATGCGAAGACGCTTTGCCATGCTTGATTCTTAGCCGGAACCGGCGGTTTGTCACTGTGTTTTCGCGGTTTCCATCGATGGGGAATCCCGGGGTTTCCCGAGGCCTTATCCGCAGATAAACCACTGGGAATAGGTACTTTACCGGAATTGTGTCCAACTAGAGCTGCGGTATCGTGTGGGGCGGTGATGAATGCGAAAGAGCAAGTGATCGGCGGCGAGATCTGTGCAGTACCGGCGCTGACAGGGGTGTCGGCGGCCAAGTCGTCGAAATTTACGGCACAGCTTGGACAATATTTGCTGGCGGCGGCCTTGGGCGCGGCTATCTACGCGAGCGTCAGCCGCTACGTCATCCAAACCGTCGCGGTGGTCGGCACGAGCATGACTCCGACGCTGGTCGATTCCCAGCGGTACTTGCTCAATCGTTTGGTTTATCAATTCCATACGCCGCAGCGAAGCGATGTCGTTGTCCTGCGGGATCCCCTCGACCAGGGCTTTTCGGTCAAGCGCGTGGTGGGTGTCAGCGGCGATCTGGTGCGCATTCGCGGCGGCACGGTGGCGGTGAACGGGCGAGTCCTCGTCGAGGAATACCTGGCTTCCGGCACCGCCACCTTTCCCAGCCAGCCGGTGGCGGAACGCGAGTACCGCTGCGGTCCCGATGAGTATTTCGTTTTGGGGGATAACCGGCAGAACTCGCTCGACAGTCGGGTTTACGGACCAGTGCCGCTGCGCAATATTCTTGGCCGGGTAGTTCATTAAATCCGAGCCTCTCTGGCGCGCCGGGATCTCTCCAATCGCATTTTCGGTGCGCGAAATTTCGGGTTTGACCGTCGTTTTGGTTCTCGGTAAATTGCGCTTCCTTTTCGGGGCGGGAACGGATGCCGCTCGGGAAACTGGAAATCGCTCCAGAGTAGCTCAATGGTAGAGCAGCCGGCTGTTAACCGGCGGGTTACAGGTTCGAGCCCTGTCTCTGGAGCCAATTTTCTTCAAATCCGAACTTTTTTCACCATTTTTCCAACCCTTGGGAAATGTGCCGGGCTTCCAGCCTTAAGGAAATGCCTATAAAACACGAGCCGGAAGGGGTGCGGCATGGCTTCGTCCCCCGTTCTCTTTCGGTTCAGTTTGATTTCGCGCATCTGTACGAACAGGGCGGTCAGCCCGAATTCTACCCACTAAATTCCCCGAAGGACCCTGAAAAAAATGGCTGAATTCAATGGATGATCGGATTTTTGGCCGTTCTGGTCGGTGGATGTTTGAGGGGAGAACCG
>JBDHQH010000047.1:0-25884 GCA_039806935.1 Verrucomicrobiota bacterium | reverse complement strand
ACCCGCTCCCGCGCGAGCCCGGGAAACGGCGCAGCCGACCGCCGGGCCGCGCGAAAAAAAGTGGTTAAACCGTTTGACACGCCGATTTCATTCCTCTATTTTCGGGCTTGCAGTTGGGCCGTTAAAAGTCAAAATCATTAGCCCCAAGCTCTTTTGAAGCGAGCCCGGGGCAATGGGTTTTTGTCGTTTAGAGGTATCAGGTTGATTATCTGACCAACGCCCATGTAGCTCAGTTGGCAGAGCGCGTCCTTGGTAAGGACGAGGTCATCAGTTCAACCCTGATCATGGGCTCCAGTTTATTTAAAGTGATTAACAGCAAGAAATTAGATTAAAAACACCAGGAGACAGCAATGGCTAAAGAGCAATTTCAACGCACGAAACCGCACGTGAATGTGGGAACGATCGGGCACATCGACCACGGCAAGTCCACGTTGACCGCCGCCATCGTGCAGGTGCAGTCCGGCAAAGGTTTGGCCACGCCCATCTCCTATGCGGATATCACCAAGGGCGGCACCGTCCGGGACGAGACCAAGACGGTGACCATCGCGGTCTCCCACGTGGAATACGAGAGCGACAAACGCCACTACGCGCACATCGACTGCCCGGGGCACGCGGATTTCGTCAAGAACATGATTACGGGCGCGGCGCAAATGGACGGAGCGATCCTGGTGGTGGACGCCTCCGAAGGACCCATGCCGCAAACGCGCGAGCACATTTTGTTGGCCCGCCAGGTCGGCGTGCCGGCCATTGTGGTGTTTCTGAACAAGGTTGATCTCGTCGATGATCCGGAACTGCTCGATCTCGTCGAGATGGAAGTGCGCGACCTGCTGAACAAATACCAGTTCCCGGGAGACACCACCCCGGTGGTGCGGGGCAGCTCGAAGAAGGCGCTGGCGGGCGAACCCGAAGGTCTGGCCTGCATCCAGAAACTGATGGAGGCGATCGACGAGTTCATTCCGCTGCCGACGCGCGAAGTCGATAAGCCGTTCTTGATGTGCATCGAGGACGTGTTCAACATCGAAGGTCGCGGCACCGTGGTGACCGGCCGGGTCGAGCGCGGCGTGCTCAAGCGCATGGACGACGTGGAAATCGTCGGCATCCGGGACACCCGCAAGACGGTGGCGACGGATATCGAAATGTTCCGCAAACTGCTCGATTCGGCCAACGCCGGCGACAACGTGGGGGTCCTGCTGCGCGGCACGAAAAAAGAAGATGTCGAGCGCGGCATGGTGCTCGCCAAACCCGGCTCCATCACGCCGCACACCAAATTCAAGGCGGAAGTCTATGTTTTGTCGAAGGAGGAAGGCGGCCGTCACACGCCCTTCTTCACCAATTATCGGCCGCAGTTTTATTTCCGCACGACGGACGTCACCGGCACTGTGGCGCTGCCGCAGGGCATCGAAATGGTGATGCCGGGCGACAATGTCTCTGTCGAAGTCAACGTCATCGCCCCGGTGGCGATGGAGCGTGGGCAGCGCTTCGCGATTCGGGAAGGCGGCCGGACGATCGGCGCGGGCCGGGTTACCGAAGTGATGGCGTAACACGGGGTGCGAAGATGATTTGGCCGGGCGGGGCGGAATGCGCCCCGCCTTATTTGGAATAAGACACTGAAAAATACTCACCGGAAACAGGGCGGTAGCTCAATTGGTAGAGTAGCGGTCTCCAAAACCGTCGGTTGGGGGTTCGAGTCCCTCCCGCCCTGCCAATTCCCGCTCGCGCGGGACCGGAGAGGTGGCAGAGTGGTCTATCGCGGCGGTCTTGAAAACCGCTTCGGCTTAACCGCCGACGGGGGTTCGAATCCCTCCCTCTCCGCCAAATTTAAAAATGAATAGAGACACAATCGCGCTCATCGTTTGGGTCGTGGTCATCGGGGGCCTGTTTGTCTGGCTCTGGCGTGGTGGCCAGTTGGCCCGTTTCGCCAATTACGTGGGGCAAACCCGCGAGGAATTGCGCAAATGCACCTGGCCGACCTGGAATGAACTGAAAGGCTCGACCGTGGTGGTCAGCATCTCGATCATCCTCCTGGGTGGATTCACGGTGCTGGCAGATTTCTGCTTCACCTTGTTGGTGCGCTGGATGACCTGATCGTTTTTCTTATGCGCTCCCAGTGGTTTGTCATCCAGACGTTTTCCGGCCAGGAACAAAAGGTCAAGGAAAGCATCGAAAAGCGGATTAAGCCCGAGGAAATGGGCGAGTTCATCCAAGAGGTGCTCGTGCCCATGGAGAAGGTCGTCGAGGTTCGCAATCAGAAGAAAACGGTCTCCACGCGCAAATTGTGGCCCGGTTATGTCTTCGTCGATATGGTGCTGCTGGATGACAACGGTCGCCTGATCGAGAAGCCATGGTATTTCATCAAAGAAACCCAGGGCGTCATTGGCTTTGTCGGAGGAGATCCGCCCACCCCAACCCCCGCTGCGGAGGTGGAATCGATCAAGAGCCAGATCTCGGCGTCCGAGGAGCAGGAACGCCCGAAAGTCTCGTTCGATGTGGGCGAGACCGTCAAGATCAACAACGGCCCGTTCTTGAACTTCAGCGGAGTTATCGAGGAGATCGAACCGGAACGGGGCAAACTGAAGGTTACGGTGAACATTTTCGGGCGCAATACCCCGGTCGAACTCGAGTATTGGCAGGTGGAAAAAAGTTAATCTTTCTCAATCACACTGGAATCCCGGCTGAGAGCAGAGCCTGGATCCGACAAAAATAATTTGTATGGCAAAGAAAGTCACAGGCATCATCAAACTTCAGATCCCGGCCGGCCAGGCCAATCCGGCTCCTCCCGTTGGGCCGGCTCTCGGCCAGCATGGCGTGAACATCATGGGATTTTGCAAGGAATTCAACGCCAAGACCAAGGAACAGGCGGGCATGATCATTCCGGTGGTCATCACGGTTTACCAGGACAAGTCCTTTACTTTCATCACGAAATCCCCGCCGGCAGCGGTGCTGCTCAAGAAGGCCGCCGGCATCACCGCCGGTTCGAAAGTGCCCAACAAAGAGAAGGTGGGCAAAGTCACCCGCAAACAGGTGCTGGAAATCGTGAAGTTGAAACAAAAAGATCTGAACGCCATCGACGAAGAAGCGGCGTTTCGAGTCGTCGCCGGCACCGCCCGCAGCATGGGCATTGACGTCGTCGGCTGAACAACCACAACCCAACCGCGGGAGAGCCCGTGTTCCGGGCCCGTTTGAACCGCACCAGACATATGCCAAGCAAGAGATACCGCAAAGCCCTCGGGACCGTGGATGGCCAGAAGAGCTATCCGTTAAAGTCCGCCGTCGAGGTGCTGGGTAAATTCCCCAAAGCGAAGTTTAACGAGACAGTAGAACTCGCTTTCCGCCTGGGCGTCGATCCCAAGCAATCCGACCAGATGGTGCGCGGCACCGTTCCCCTGCCCCACGGCAGCGGCAAGACCGTGCGCGTCCTGGTTTTCGCCAAGAGCGGGCCAGCCGCCGACGCCGCGCGCGCGGCGGGCGCGGAGTTTGTTGGATTTGACGACATGCTGAAGAAATGCCAGGAAGGCTGGACGGATTTTGACATTGCCATCGCGACGCCCGAGGCGATGGGTGAAGTCCGCAAACTCGGCAAAGTGCTCGGCCCTCGAGGTCTGATGCCCAACCCGAAAACCGGCACAGTCACCGACGACACCGCCCGGGCGGTCAAAGAGGTCAAGGCCGGACGAGTCGAGTTCAAGATCGACAAAGCGGGAAATGTGCATGTTCCGGTCGGCAAAGTCTCCTTTGCCCCAGCTCAAATCGAGGAAAACGCGCGGGCTGTGATTGATGCGGTGGTCAAGGCGCGGCCAAACAGCGTCAAGGGAGCTTTTGTGCAGAGTTGCACCATGTCGGCAACCATGAGTCCTCCGGTGAGATTGGACTTAAAAGAATTCACCACCGTCTGACGAGGACCAACCGAAAGATTTGATACCATGCGTCCTGAAAAGCAAAATCTGACGAAAGAGTACGTCGCCCAGCTCAACGCCTCCCCGTTTTTTATCGTGGTGGATTACAAGGGGTTGAAAGTAGGGCATTTGACCGAATTGCGCAAACGCCTGCATGAGGCCGGCGCCAAAATTCACATTGTCAAGAACTCCATTTTCCGCGTCGCGGCAAAGGAAGCCGGAGTCGGAGATTTAAACGGCAACCTGGCCGGCCAACTGGCTGTCGTCACGGGACAAAAGGACATCTCCGCCGCCGCGAAGGTGGTTAAGACTTACGGAAAAGAGATCGACAAATTGCCGGTTCATTTTGGTTACTTGAACAATCAGCGACTCGGCCAGCCCGAGATTATGACCTTGGCAGACCTGCCGTCCAAGGAGGTGCTGCGCGGCCTGCTCCTGGGTGCGCTCCAGGCGCCAGCCCAGAAATTCGTGGCCTTGCTGAACACCCCGGCGAGCCAGCTTGCCCGCGTGCTCCAGGCCCGGGGTGACAAACTCGCCGCCTCGCCTGCTTAGGCGGAGAAATTCGAAATGCTTTCGGCCCGGCCAAAGCCTGCCGGGACGGGAATCAACAATAACAACGTAAATCGTCGGACGGCAGCCGCCGGCTGAAACCGTTCAAGGCGTGAACGACGACGAGACGAAAGAAAGGTAGTATGGCTCTGGATAAAGCTAAATTAGTGGAAGAATTGAGTAACGCCACCGTGATCGAGATCGCGGATTTGGTGAAGGAACTCGAAGAGAAGTGGGGCGTGACCGCCGCCGCTCCTGTGGCCGTCGCTGCCGCTCCCGCGGGCGGCGCCGCTGCGCCTGCCGCGGAGGCGAAAACCACGTTTGACGTGATCCTGGCAGCAGTGCCGGCAGACAAGAAGATCGCGGTCATCAAAGCCGTTCGCGAAGTCAAGGCTGGACTGGGTCTGGCGGAGGCTAAGGCCTTGGTGGAAGGCGCGCCGAAAGCGGTTTTGGAAGACGCTCCGAAGGCTGAAGCCGATGCCGCGAAGAAAAAACTCGAGGATGCTGGCGCCAAAGTCGAGGTCAAGTAATAGCATAAATGCTTTTGGGGACGGTGGATGCGAAAAGCCACCGCTCCCCATTTGATTTTCCTGGAAAATCGCCCATTTTAGATAAGGAACAAAATTTACCAGCGCAACCCCGGATGCGTTCGGGGTTTGAATTGTGGCAAGCTCACGCTTGAACGCACGTGCTTGCTTTCTGTCGTTTTACCAGTAATGTAGATGCCCCGGTTTGTGTAGTCGGGGCGCCAAGCCAATAAAGGTCACCAATGCCATCGCGAGCCACTGAACGAAAAGACTTCGGCAAAATCAAAGAAATCATCGCCCCGCCCAACCTAATCGAGTTGCAAACCAACTCCTATAGGGAATTCCTTCAGGCGGACGCTCCCCCCACCCGGCGCAAGAACCTGGGATTGCAGGCGGTTTTCACCGAAGTGTTCCCTATCGAGAGCTACGACGGCAAGTGCGTGCTCGATTTCCATTCGTATGAAATCGGCGAGCCGAAGGTGGATTGGCTCGAGTGCTTGCGCGGCGGGCTCACCTACGGCGCTCCGTTGTACGTGACCTTTCTGCTCAAAGAGGAAAAAAGCACCAAAGAGGAAAAAGTTTTCATGGGCGAGTTGCCGCTCATGACCCCGCAGGGCACCTTTGTCATCAACGGAGCCGAGCGCGTGATCGTCAGCCAGTTGCATCGCTCGCCGGGATTGGCTTTTGAAGCCACTGTTCACCCCAATGGGAAGACGCTTCATTCATTTCGGATCATCCCCGACCGCGGCTCATGGTACGAGGCCCAATTCGACACCAGCGATTTGCTCTACGTCTATCTGGATCGCAAGAAACGCCGCCGCAAGTTTCTGACCACCACGTTTTTCCGCGCACTGGCGTTCCTGGACGGGGAGGCCAAGGGCAAGGATGCCGGAGTGCGTGGCGGCGACTTGGAACTGCTCAAGCTCTTCTACGACATCGAGGAGCTCTCGATCAAGGAAGCTGAAAAACGGGACGACCTCGCCAACAAAGTCCTGATCGAGGACGCCGTGGACCCGGACAAGGATCTCGTGGTGGCGCGCGCGTTCGAGCCGCTTTCCAAAGCGGTGATTAAGCAGATCGCCGATCTGGGCGTCACCAGGATCAAGGTGGTCGATACCAGCGTGGATGAGGGGATCATCATCAAGTGCATGAAAAAAGATCCCGCCAAGAACGAGGAAGAGGCCCTGAAGGATATTTATCGCCGCTTGCGTCCGGGGGATCCTCCCACCGCCGCCAACGCGCGCGCGCTCATTAAACGCTTGTTCTTTGACGCCAAACGCTACGATCTGGGCCGGGTCGGGCGCTACAAGATCAACCAGAAACTTGGCATCAAAGGCGGCGATTCCCGTATCCTGACCAAGGAAGATCTCGTCGCCGCGACCAAATACCTGCTGCGCCTGAAAAAGGGTGAAGGCACGCTGGATGATATTGATCACCTCGGCAGCCGACGGGTTCGCACGGTGGGCGAATTGCTCGCCAATCAATGCCGTGTCGGTCTGGCTCGCACGGAGCGCTTGGTCAAGGAGCGTATGACGCTCTTCGATCAAGGCGTCGAGTCCATGTCGCCCCAAAAGCTGATCAATCCCAAGGCATTGTCGGCGGTGATCCGCGATTTCTTCGGCCGCAGCCAGCTTTCGCAATTCATGGATCAAATCAACCCGCTCGCCGAGCTAACCCACAAACGGCGGCTTTCCGCTCTCGGACCAGGCGGGTTGTCCCGTGATCGCGCGGGTTTTGAGGTGCGCGACGTCCATCCCTCTCACTACGGGCGCATCTGCCCGGTGGAAACGCCCGAAGGCCCGAACATTGGTTTGATCGCCTCGCTGGCGACCTTCGCTCGCATAAATGATTTCGGCTTTCTGGAGACGCCCTACCGCAAGGTCGAAAACGGCAAGGTCACGACCCACATCGACTATCTCACCGCGGATCGCGAGGAGGCGTTTGTCATCGCCCAGGCCAATTCCCCGGTGAACGATCGCGGAGCTTTCACCCAGGAACGCGTCGTCTGCCGCGGGCGCGGGGATTTCATCGATGTAGAGCCGGCTCGGGTGGACTACATGGATGTCTCACCCAAGCAATTGGTGTCCGTAGCGGCCAGTCTGATTCCGTTTCTGGAGCACGATGACGCGAACCGCGCCTTGATGGGATCGAACATGCAGCGCCAGGCAGTGCCGCTGCTCATCACGGAGGCGCCGCTGGTCGCCACCGGCCTCGAGGAACGTGTGGCCCGCGACTCACGCGCGGTCATCGTGGCGGAGGAAGGCGGCAAAGTGGCTTCCGTCACCGGCACCCAGATCGTGATCACCGCGGACGGCAAAATGCCGGAAGGCAAAAAGAAGCTTAAGACCGATCCCGGCAAGGGCATTTGGGTTTACCCAGTGCGCAAGTTCATGCGCTCAAACGCCGCCACCTGCATCAACCAGAAAATTCTGGTGCATAAAGGCGAAACCGTGAAAAGAGGGCAGGCCATTGCCGATGGCCCTTGCACGCAAGGCGGCGAACTGGCGCTGGGGCGCAACGTGCTGGTCGCCTTCATGCCGTGGAACGGCTACAATTTCGAGGACGCCATCCTGATCAGCGAACGCATCGTGAAGGAGGACGTGTTCACCTCGATCCATATCGACGAGTTCGAGGTCGGCGCTCGCGACACGAAATTGGGCCCGGAGGAAATCACCCGGGACATTCCGAATCTCGGCGACGAAGCCCTGAAAAATCTGGGGCCCGACGGTGTCATTCGCATCGGCGCGGAGGTCAAACCCGGCGATATCCTGGTCGGCAAGATCACCCCCAAGAGCGAAACCGAGCTGGCGCCTGAAGAACGTCTGTTGCGCGCCATCTTCGGCGAGAAGGCCGCCGATGTGAAGGATACTTCGCTCAAGGTGCCCTCCGGCACTTACGGGATCGTCATGGACGTCAAAGTCTCGGCCAAGAAGGAGTCCGAGCGCGAGACGCGACTGGCTTCCAGCGAGGAAAAACGCCATTCCAAGGAGGTTGAGGATGATTACAAGAAGAAGACCGAGGAGGTGCGCGAGCAACTGACGGAAGCGCTGAGCAACATTCTGCTCGGAGAGAAAATTCCGCTCGATGTGGTGAACAGCGAGACCGGCGAAATCATCATCCCCGCCAACCGCAAAATCACCAAGACCCTGCTCCGCAAACTGGCGCAGGTTTATGACCGCATCGAGATCGATCCCTCACCGATCCGGAATAAAATCAACGAGATCATCGGCAGCTTTAAAAAGAAGTTCGATGATTTCCAGATGCAATATGACGAAGAGATCGAGCGCGCGGAATCCGGCGAAGGCGTGGATAGCGGGGTCATTAAATCGGTCAAGGTGTACATCGCCTCCAAGCGCAAGCTCTCGGTCGGCGACAAAATGGCGGGGCGGCACGGCAACAAGGGCGTCGTCGCCAAGATCGTGTCCGAGGAGGACATGCCGTTCGTGGCGGATGGCACCGCGGTGGACATCGTGCTCAATCCGCTGGGTGTGCCCTCGCGCATGAACGTCGGCCAGGTTTTGGAAACCCACCTGGCTTGGGCCGCGCGTTTGCTCGGCTTGAAGTTCGCGACCCCGGTCTTCGACGGCATCAAAGAGAAGGAGATTCGCGGGTTCTTGAAGGAGGCGAAGTTGCCCGAACACGGCAAGACGCGCCTGTTTGATGGGCGCACCGGGGAGGCCTTCGATCAGGAGATTGTTGTCGGCTTTATTTACATGATGAAGCTCGGCCACTTGGTCGCGGATAAAATCCATGCGCGCGCAGTGGGGCCGTACTCGCTGGTGACGCAGCAGCCGCTGGGGGGCAAAGCCCAGTACGGCGGACAGCGCTTCGGCGAAATGGAGGTTTGGGCCATGGAGGCCTACGGGGCCGCGTACACCTTGCAGGAGCTGCTCACGGTCAAATCCGACGATGTGCAAGGGCGCACGCGGATTTATGAAAGCATCGTCAAGGGCGACAACAGTCTGGAAGCCGGCATTCCCGAATCGTTTAACGTGCTTGTAAAAGAAATGCAATCTCTCGGCCTCGACGTGAAAGTCGGCTACACGAGTCCGATGGATCAACCCAAGGAACCCGCTTCCGTGCTGGCGGCGGTCAGCTAACCTGCCCGCAAAAACCTGTCTCAAATATTTGTATGATTAGCTCAAAGGAAAGCGCCCGGGAGTTGCTCGGGCTGGACAAGGTGAACCAAGTCGATTACGTGGCGATCCAGGTCGCCTCCCCCGACTCGATCCGGTCCTGGTCCAAGGGTGAGGTCAAAAACCCCGAGACCATCAATTACCGCACCTTCAAACCCGAAAAAGGCGGCTTGTTTTGCGAGCGCATTTTCGGCCCGGTGAAGGACTGGGAATGCTCCTGCGGGAAATACAAGCGCATCAAACATCGTGGCGTGGTATGCGACCGTTGCGGTGTCGAGGTAACCCTGGCGCGGGTGCGCCGCGAGCGGATGGGCCATATTGAACTGGCGGTGCCCGTTTGCCATATCTGGTTCTTCAAATGCATGCCCTCGCGGATCGGTTTGGTGCTGGACATGACCGCCCGCAACCTCGAGCGCGTCATTTATTATGAAGATTACATGGTCATCGACCCGGGGTCCACGCCGCTCAAGGAAAACCAGCTGCTGAGCGAGCAGGAGTTCCGGGAGGCCCGCGAGACTTACGGAGCCGAGGCGTTTGTCGCCAAAATGGGCGCGGAAGCAGTTCGCGACGGCCTCGCCCGGGTGGACCTCGCCAAACAGGTTGACCTGCTCCAGGTGGCGATGACCGAGACCAAGAGCAAGCAGATCCGCAAGAAAATCGCCAAGCGCATCAAGCTGCTGCAGGGTTTGCAGTCCTCCAAGAGCCGACCCGAGTGGATGATCCTCACCGTGCTGCCGGTAATCCCGCCGGATTTGCGTCCGTTGGTGCCCCTCGAGGGCGGTCGATTTGCAACCTCGGATTTAAACGACCTGTACCGCCGGGTCATCAACCGCAACAATCGGTTGAGGAATCTGCTGCAACTCAAAACCCCGGAGGTCATCATCCGCAATGAAAAGCGCATGCTGCAAGAGGCCGTCGATGCCTTGTTCGACAACGGCCGCCACGGTCGCGCGGTCACTGGAGCTGGCAACCGCGCGCTCAAATCCCTCAGCGATATGCTCAAGGGCAAGAGCGGACGTTTCCGCCAAAACCTGCTGGGCAAGCGCGTGGATTACTCGGGCCGTTCGGTGATCGTGATCGGCCCCGAGTTGAAGCTCCACCAATGCGGATTGCCGAAGAAGATGGCGCTCGTGCTGTTCGAGCCGTTCATTATCCGGCGGCTAAAAGAGCTTGGTTACGTGCATACGGTTCGTTCGGCGAAGAAGATGATCGAGCGCCAGACTACCGAGGTCTGGGACATTCTGGAGGAAGTTACCCGCGGGCACCCGGTGCTGCTCAATCGCGCGCCGACGCTGCACCGGCTTTCGGTACAGGCTTTCGAGCCACAGTTGATCGAAGGTGAGGCAATTCGCATTCATCCGCTGGTTTGCACGGCGTACAACGCTGATTTTGACGGCGACCAAATGGCCGTTCACGTGCCGCTCTCGGTCGAGGCGCAAATGGAGGCGCGCCTGCTGATGATGGCGCCCAACAACATCTTCAGCCCCTCAAGCGGCCGGCCCATTATCACACCCACTCAGGATATCACACTCGGTTGTTACTATTTGACGGCCGAGCCGCGGGCCCCAAAGCCGGCCGACGCGAACCGCATGCGGCTCTTCGGTTCGAAGACCGAGGCCATCTTCGCCTATAGCGACGGCGCGGTGGAGACCCACACCTGGGTGCGCCTGGCCAATCCCGATTTCGGCCGCAAGACGGAATTCGGCGACCCAAATAAGAAGGTAATCGAGACCAGTCTCGGCCGCATTCGGTTCAGCGAAATCTGGCCGCCGGAACTAGGTTTCTTCAATCGTACCGCCGGCAAAACCCAGTTGGGCGAGTTGATCTGGCGCTGTTACAAAGTCTGCGGGCACGATAAAACCGTGCAGATGCTCGACAAGCTCAAGGAACTCGGTTTCCGCGAAGCTACTCGCGCCGGGGTCTCGATCGGCATTGACGACATGATCATCCCGAAAGAGAAGGGACAGGAAATCGAGGCCGCGCAAAAGCAGATCCGCGAAGTCGAGAAGCAGTATCGCCGGGGCGTCATCACCCCGGGTGAACGCTACAATAAAATCATCGACATCTGGACGCACTGCACTGACCAGATCGCGAACGTTATGCTCAAGACGCTGGACCACAATCAGGGCAAGCGCGAGTATAACCCGGTCTCGCTCATGGTGGACTCCGGCGCTCGCGGAAATCGCCAGCAGGTCCGCCAGTTGGCCGGCGTTCGCGGCCTCATGGCCAAACCCTCCGGCGACATCATCGAGAAACCCATTCTCTCGAACTTCCGCGAGGGCCTCACCGTCCTCGAGTACTTCATCTCGACCCACGGCGCCCGCAAGGGTCTGGCTGATACCGCGCTGAAAACCGCCGATTCCGGTTACATGACCCGCAAACTGGTCGATGTCGCCCAGGACGTGATCGTACGCGAGGAGGATTGCGGCACCACCAACGGCATTTGGGTTCAAGCCATTTACGAGGGCGAGGACGAGGTGGTGAAACTCGGCGAGCGTCTGGTCGGGCGCCATTCCAGCGACGATGTGGTAAACCCGCAGAGTCCAAAGGAACTGCTCGTCCACGCCAACGAGGAAATCGACGAAGTCAAAGCCCGGCAGATCGAGAACTCCGGGGTCGAGCGCGTGAAAATCCGCTCGGTGCTGACCTGCGAGAGCAAGCAGGGGATTTGCATCCATTGCTACGGTCGAAACCTCGCGACCGGCTTGCGAGTCAAACTAGGCGAAGCGGTCGGCATCATCGCGGCGCAATCGATCGGCGAGCCGGGAACCCAGTTGACGATGCGCACGTTCCACATCGGCGGCACGGCGTCCCAGGTGTTCAAACAGCCGCAAATCAAAGCCAAATTTGAGGGCACTGTCCAGTACAACGACATGCGCCTGGTCGAGCTCGAGGACGGCAATAACATCGTGCTCAACAAGAACAGCTCGGTCTCCATCATGGCCGAGGACGGCCGGGAGTTGGAGACGCACAACATCGTGATCGGATCGGTGATTTCGGTGAAGAACGGCGGCAAGGTGCGCAAGGGGGAAACCTTCGTGCAGTGGGATCCGTATAACGTGCCCATCCTTTCCGAAAAGGCTGGACGCGTGAAGTTCTCGGACATCATCGAAGGTGTGACGATGAAGCAGGAGACCGATGAAACCACCGGTCAGGAAGCCATGGTCATCATCGAGCACAAGGAAGATCTCCACCCGCAGATCGTCATTCTGGACGACAAAGGCGAACCATCCGCGAATTACTTGATTCCCTCGGGCGCACACGTGGTGGTCTCGGAAGGGGACCGCATCGTGGCCGGTACGCTGATGGCCAAGACGCCCCGTAAAACCTCAAAAACCAAGGACATCACCGGCGGTCTGCCCCGGGTGGCGGAGCTGTTTGAGGCGCGCCGGCCGAAGGATGCCGCCGAGATCTCGAAGATCGACGGCCTGGTGGACTTTGGTCCGAGCGTGCGCGGCAAACGCTGCATCATCATCCGCGACCAGCAAACAGGCGTGCAGGAAGAGCATCTCATCCCCATCGGCAAACATGTCATCGTCTTCAAGGGCGATTACGTTCGCAAAGGCCAGCAACTGACCGAAGGCCCGATCGATCCGCACGAAGTCCTCGACATCTGCGGCCCGCAGGAGTTGCAGGAGCATCTGGTCAATGAGGTGCAGGAAGTGTACCGCCTGCAAGGGGTCACCATCAATGACAAGCACATCGAGATCATCGTCCGCCAGATGCTGCGCAAAGTCCGCATCACCGAGCCAGGCGACACTACGTTCCTCTGGGGTGAGCAGGTGGACAAGCTCGAATTCGAGGAGGAGAATCAGCGCGTCGAGAAGATGGGCGGCAAGCCGGCCGAGGCTCAACCGGTGTTGCTGGGCATCACCAAAGCTTCGCTGGAAACGGAAAGCTTCCTGAGCGCCGCGTCCTTCCAGGACACCACCCGAGTGCTGACCGAGGCGGCGACCCGCGCCCGCGTGGATTATCTCCGCGGGTTCAAAGAAAATGTAATCATGGGGCACATCATCCCAGCCGGGACCGGGTTTGACCATCACCGCAAGGTGCATCTCAAACCGTTGGTCGAGATCGCTGAGGAGCCCGAACCCGAGGAGCCGACCGAGAGTCTGGCAGCCTCGGACAATCCGCTCTTCGGTTAATCCGGAGAAAGAAACTTCGCGCAGGGGCGCCCGTAGCCGGGCGCCCTTTGCTTTTTCGATTTTCCACCCGCCACCGCGTTACCAAGCGCCCGGAAACACGCAAGCGTCAAACCAGCCAGCGCCGCGGCAAACTCGCGAGGGAATTGCGGAAGTATGGCAAGGTGGACAGCCTTTGCTTGTTTTTCGCGCCGCAAGCGCGCCTGACGCCAATCGAAATTCCCATCGCCTCCTTTTAAAGCGAGGCTTACATTTGGGCATGCGTCTGGGATCGCTGCACTTGGCCTCCAACTTATTTCTATCGCCCTTGGCGGGTTATACCAACCTGCCTTTTCGGCTGATCGTACGCGAGTTGGGCGGGCTGGGGTTGGCGACGACCGATCTGGTGAACGCGCGATCGTTGATCGAGGGGCGCGAGAAGGCGTTCAAACTGATCGAGACGGCTCCCGGGGACCAGCCGCTGGCGGTGCAACTCTTCGGCTCGAACCCGGAGGAGATGCGCGAGGCGGCGGTGCGGGTGGCGGAGCGCGGCGCGGCCTCGATCGACATCAACATGGGCTGTCCCGTGCGCAAGGTCTGCCAGGTCGGCGGCGGTTCGGCGATGATGACCGAATTGAGCCGCACGGCGAAGTTGGCGACCGGCATGGTCAATGCCGTTCGCATCCCGGTCACCGCCAAAATGCGGCTCGGCTGGGACGAGCAAAATCTGACCGCACCGGATCTGGCCCGCGCCCTCGAGGACGCCGGCGTGGCGGCTGTTTTCGTGCATGGCCGCACGCGCGCGCAAGGCTTCGGCGGCCGGGTGAATCTCGAGGGGATCCGGGCGGTCGTGCGGGCGGTCAGGCGGATTCCGGTAATCGGCAACGGTGATGTGACGACGCCCGAGGCGGCGCAGGCCATGCTCACCCACACCGGTTGCGCCGGGATCAGCATCGGACGCGGGGCGTTCTACAACCCCTGGATTTTCCGCCACACGCGAGAGTACCTGCAAACCGGGAAATTACCTCCCGAGCCTGGATTTGAGGAGCGTGTGGGCTTGATGCGGCGGCACCTGGATCGGATGACGCAGATCTTTGGCGAGGAACCCGGCTGCCGGATGTTTCGCAAAGTGGCGCCATGGTACGCCCGCCGGTTTGGTCCCGCAAACGAGTTCAACAAGCGCATTGTACTGCTCTCATCCCGCGCCGAGTTCGAGGAAATTCTCGGGGACTATCGCGGGTGGAGGAATCAATTTCTGGACGAAGAAGGCGAATTGCAGCCTCGCTTCAAGCCGGCGCCATTGTTGGCCTCGTTTCTTCCCGAGGCCAGCCCATCCGCGGCCAAGCCGATCGCTGTTCCCAAGGGTCCGGTCGAGGTCTGGTGAGCTCCTACAAGCCCGTGGGATGATCCACAAACTCCCAGGGCAACTTGAATTTGCGCGAAAGCTCCTCCGCCAGAGCCTTGACGCCAAACGTCTCGGTCGCGTAATGCCCCCCATAGAGCACGTTGATTCCCAACTCCTCCGCCGCCGCGTAGGTCCAATGGGGCCCCTCGCCGGTGATAAACGTGTCCACTCCTTCCGCCGCGGCTTGCCGCAGATCGCCGCCGGCGCCGCCGCTCACCACGCCGATCCGCCGGCAAATTTCGCCGCCGCCGGGCAGGACCAGCGGCGCTTTCCCAATCACCCTTCCCAGACGAGCGGCCAGTTCGGTTCGCCCGATCCGCATCCGGGACTGAAAGCCAATCCGCTCCCCGTGCGATTCAAAAAACGGCTGGAGCGCGCGCAGGCCCAGGGCCGCGCTTAGCCGGGCATTGTTCCCCAGCCGCGGATGCGCGTCCAGCGGCAGATGCGAGCTGTAAATGGCCAGATCGTGATCCAGCAGCAAACGCAGCAACTCATAGCGCGGCCCCGTCCAGGGATGCGCCGCAGTCCAGAAGAGACCGTGATGAACGAGGAGCAGGCTGGCCTTCGCCTGGATCGCCAGCCGCACCGTCGCCGCGGTGGCATCCACCGCCGCAGCGAGCTTGCCTACCGCGCCCCGATTCGCCACCTGCAAACCATTGTGCGCCCGGTCGTAGTCACGCATTTCGCCGCTGCGCAGTGTGGTGTCACAATACTGGACCAGTTTGGAGAGTGCGACGGTTGCCATGAAAGGATTTCAAAATATCGCTCAAACCGTTGCCGATTTTTCCGGGCCGCGGCGTTCCACCGCCTCGACGCACCGCGGGCAGAGCGTGGGATGCGCGGGCTGCGTCCCCACCCCAGGCTCCCAATGCCAGCAGCGCTCGCACTTCTCCCCCGCTGCGCGGGAAACCGCCACCATGGCTTCCCCCCCGGCCTGGGTGTCCAGCTCGAGCTGCGAGACGTTCAGCAATTCGCGCAGCTCGGCCGCGGCCCCCTGTGCTAAAGCAAGCGCTTCGGTGTTCCCGCTGATCCGCACCTGAGCTTCCAGGGCCTTGCCAATCTGTTTGTTCTGGCGCGCTTGCTCCAACGCCGGCAGCGCCAGCTCGCGCAATTGAAACAAAGCCGCCCAAACCTTCGCCTCCTGGGGTGGCCTTACGAACGCCGCCGACCGCCAACCCGCCAAGTGAACCGAAGCGGACTCCGTTCCGGGAATGAACTCCCAAGCTTCCTCCGCCGTGAAGACCAGGATCGGGCTAAGCAACTTGCATAAACGGGTGAGCATGCGCCAGAGAGCTGTTTGGGTCGAGCGCCGACGGGGCGAGTCCGCCGGATCGGTATAAAGCCGGTCCTTGACCACATCGTGGTAGATCGCGGAAAGCTCGACTGCCACGAATTGGCTGAGCTTCTGGTAAACGACATGAAATTCGCTTTTTCCGTATGCCTCATCGAGTTCCTGCTCCAGCCGCGCAAACCCCTCCAGGATCCAGCGGTCCAGGCCGGTTAGCTCGTCCTCCGGAATCGAGTGCCTGGCCGGATCAAAATCGAACAGGTTGGAAAGTTGGTAGCGCAACGCGTTGCGCACGGCCCGGTACGTTTCCGACACCTTGCTGATGCGCTCGTCACTCACCACAATGTCATTCCGAAAGTCCTGCGAGGCCACCCAAAGGCGCACCACGTCCGCGCCCCACTTTTTCACATAGGCCTCGGCGGTCTGCGGTTTCTCGTAAGTCCCCTGCCCTTGCTTGCTTTTCGAGATTTTCTCGCGATCCGCATCGACCATGAAGCCGTGCGTGAGCACCGTCCGAAACGGGGCCGCCCCGTTGCCCGCCAGCGAGAGCAGCAGCGAGGATTGAAACCAACCGCGATGCTGATCGCTGCCTTCAAGGTACATGTCGCATTGGAATGCTTTGACCTCACCCCGGAGCTCCGGCCGGCGGGCGATCACCGCGCGCGACGAGGAGCCGGAATCGATCCAGACATCCAGGGTATCGTTGGACTTCGTCGCCGCTTCCGGCCCGCGCCAATCCTCCGGCCGAAGCGCCGGCCAGAGCTCCCCGGCGGATTTCTCAAACCATACATTCGAGCCGTGCTGTTCAACCAATTCCGCCGCGCGCCGTACGACTGTCGGTTCGAGAATCGGCTGGCCCGTCGCATCGTAAAACGCCGGAATCGGGACTCCCCACGCGCGCTGGCGCGAGATGCACCAGTCCGGCCGGCCTTTGACGGCGGCCTCGATCCGGCTCCTGCCCCACTCGGGGATCCACTCCAGGCGGCCGATCTCGCGCAAGGCCGATTCCCGGAAGCCCGCATGATCAATTCTGATAAACCATTGATCCATCGCGCGAAAGATCACTGGTGTCTTGCTGCGCCAGCAATGCGGATAAGAATGATGATAGTTCTCTTGGTGCAGAAGCACTTTGCGCGCTCGCAACTCATGCAGCACCGCCTCGTTCGCGTCGCTCTTCCCGTGGCGCTCCAGGATGGATTTCCCCAACATGTCTGGCGGCATCTGTTGCGCTTCCGGCAAATCCGTCGTCCACCCGAATTGTCCGTCATCATTCACCGGAGAATAGATCGGCAAGCCGTTTTGCAACCCGAGTTGGTAATCCTCCAAGCCATGGCCCGGCGCGATGTGAACAAAGCCCGTGCCGGTGGCATTATCCACGAAATGATCCCCGGCGTAAAACCTCCCCGTGCGCTGGCAGAAGGGATGCTCGTATTCCATCCGGCTCAGGTGCGCTCCCTCGAGGCTGCGCACAATCTGGTAACCGTCCCAGCCGCATTTTTGCGCAACCTCCGGAAGCAGCAGCGCCGAGACAATGAACTGCTCCTCACCGACTTGCACGAGCGAGTAGCTGAAAGTCGAATTGTAAGCCACTGCCAGGTTCGCCGGCAGAGTCCACGGCGTGGTGGTCCAGATGACCACCGACACGCCTGGGCGGCCCACCACCGGGAATTTCACATAGACGCTTTGGCTCACATGTTCCCGATACTCCACCTCCGCCTCGGCCAGCGCGGTCCGGCATGGAATGCTCCAGTACACCGGCTTTTTGCCCCGATAGACAAAGCCCTTCTCCACGATATCGGCAAAGAGGCGCAGTTCGTCCGCCTCGTATGACTTTTCCAGAGTCACGTACGGATGGTCCCAATCCCCAAACACCCCGAGCCGCTTGAACTGCTCGCGTTGCACGTCGATAAACTTGCGCGCGTACGCCGCGCAGGCCTTGCGGATGCCCGCTGCGTCTGCCGCGGCCGCGTCTCCCGTCTTGCGCATTTCCTGGCTCACCTTGAACTCGATCGGCAAACCATGGCAATCCCAGCCTGGAACGTAGGGTGCGTCGAAACCCCGCAAGGTCCGGTGCTTGATCACGAAGTCTTTGAGAATCTTGTTCAAAGCCGTGCCGATATGGACGTCGCCGTTCGCAAACGGCGGGCCGTCGTGCAGCACAAATTTCGCCGCTCCCGCGCGCGCGGCGCGAATCCGCTCATACATCCGCGCCCGGGCCCACTGTTGCAGGCGCTCCGGCTCGCGCTTGACGAGATCGGCTTTCATGGCGAAAGCGGTTTGCGGCAAATTCAGCGTGTTTTTGTAATCCATCGCAGGGATGGAAAACCTAACAGCCGCCAAAATCAGTGTCAACGAACGCCAGCGGCGAAAGTCGGGAAATTGACCTCCGGGCCAAAGCTTCGCTTGGGCTGACGATCGGCGAGGATCGGACATCCCCTCCGCCATCGCTCGCGCGCAAGCGGAGGACGCCCCTCGCTGGCGAAAGCCGTCACCCACGTTCGCCATCTCGGCCAACGCGCCACGGGTTGCCCGGGAACAGCCGCGCGCTCTCGATTCGCGTTTCCGCGCGCGGGGCGCGCACGATCGCGGCTACCATTAGCTTCGCCTCTGCTTCGAGCTTCTGCGTTCACGTTTTCCGATGATAGAATTCTCCATAACCTCGATAGGATTCTCTATAGACATTGCCCGGCGCATTAGTTAGAAGAAGATGTTATGGAAACGATGCGCCGCCGACCTGATTTCGGGACCGCTCCGGATGGTTTTACTTTGATCGAGTTGCTGGTGGTGATCGCCATCATTGCCATTCTGGCGGCGATGCTTCTGCCGGCGCTCGCTCGGGCGAAGGCTCAGGCCTTGAAAACCAACTGTTTGAGCAATCAAAAACAGATTGGGCTCGCTTTCTTGATGTACGCGAGCGACAATAACGAATCCTTCCCGCGCCATCCGGATTGGGCCTCTGTGGGCGGCCAGGACGGAACCTTTTATACCTTTGTCGCGTCCACCAACCGGCCGCTGAATCCGTATGTCAAGCAGTTGCATCTCTTCGCCTGCCCTGCCGACAAAGGCGACTCCGCGACCGGCGTGAAGAATTGTTTCGAGACGTATGGAAACAGCTACCTCGTGGCCTGGGCGGACCGGACACGCCGCGATCCCCTGGACCCCGGAGATCCCACCAAACGCTATTGCTTTCGCACTCGCAGCGTAACCGCTCCGGCGGACAACTCCGATCCCGGCGTCACCCCGATGAAAATCTCCGCCAGCGCTGGCAATATCGCGACCAAAATCATACAAGGCGACTGGGTCTGGCACGCCAACCGTCTGAACACCGATATGAAAAGCGTGTGGCACAACTTCAAAGGGAAGAGCTTGTCGGTGATGCTGTTCGCGGACGGCCATGCGGCGGCGTACCAGTTCCCCTCGCAAATGTACAAGTGGGAGTTTTCGCCCGCCCCAGACCCAGGGTATTTATGGTGGTAAATGCACCCCTGGCCCACGACCCCATCATCCAGCATTTCAACAGGTAGAAAAGGACCGCACAAACCCAAAACCAAAACGCAGACGATATGAAAGCGCAACTCCTCACGATAACCCTGTACTTCACCGCCTGGCTTGGCCTGTCAGGCTGGCACCCAAGCCTGGCCCACGCGGGCCTCCTTTCGGGCATGCACACGCCTTTGGACGGAGTCACTGACTCAATCAATTTGACCAGCGAAGGCCAGTTCGACTGGGCTTATTGGGGTTACGCGATCGCCAGCGACTTCGACCAAAAGGACGGTGGCACGAATCGGATATCCAATTACATCCAAATCGGCCCCAACAGCCCGCGATCTTACAACAATTCCGCCAGCATTTTTCATTGGGAAGATGGCACTCCTGACACGGCGGCCAGCGGCATGACCTCGGGAATTTATTTTATCGGCGTCAATAACGGCTACGAGGTAACAGTGGCCGCGGATGAGACTCCTCAATTGCTCAACATCTATGTGGGTGCCTGGGCCGCTGCCGTTCATTTCGAGGCCAGCTTAAGTGACGGCAGCGCTCCCGCCTACATTGACGAGACCTTTTCCCGTGACGCGCTCGGCGGAGCCAACCGCCGGTACACCGTCATCTTTGCCGCCAGCTCGCCTGGCCAAACGCTCCGGGTCAAGGCCTGGGTTCTCTCTACAGTCGATATTAATGGGAATGTCACGCTTCAGGCGGCTAGCCTGGCGCCGGTACCTCCGCTGAGTGTCACGCAACCCGTCGCGGCGCCCGGGACGGTCATTGCCTCGGGGACCCCCGTGCAATTGACCGTCGAGGCTCAAGGGGCATTTCCTTATTCTTATCAGTGGTTCGTCGATAGTGGTCATGGTTACCTTCCAATCGTCAACACGGATACGAATACCCTGCGCATCGACACCACGGGTTTCCACGGAGATTATATGTACCGGGTGGTGGTGACCAATACTTCCGGCGGCGCGGTCACCAGCGCGCCGGTCACCTTGACCGCGCGGTTGGCAACCGGGTTTCTCCGGCTTAGTTCGTCGGACCTGGCCACGGTGGGGCAAATCGACCTCACCGCCGAGGGAGCAACTGATTGGGCGCATTGGGGCCTGACCCTGCCCAACGATTTTACGCACAAGGCCGGGGTGCCTTCCCAGATCGGCGACTACACTCCCATCGGCGCCTCGCAACTGGACTATTTCCAGTTTGGCAATAACGCGCAAGGCTATACTTGGACGGACGGCACCCCGACCCTCGAGGCCAGCAACTCAACGACCGGCGTTTTCATAGCTGGTTTGGGCCGTGGATTTCAAATCGAGGTGGCGGCGGAGCAGACCAATCAATTGCTGAATTTATATGCTGGGGTCTATACTCCGGGCGGCAATCTAGCCAGGCTTCACCTGGAAGCGGCCCTCAGCGATGCCAGCGCGCCAACGATCATTGACGAGTCGGCTAGCGGGATCGAAAATCGCAAGTACAGCATCGTCTTCGGCGCGGGTTCGCCCGGCCAAAAGCTGATCCTCCGCTACTGGGTGCTCGGGGCAACTGACGGCGACGTGTTTTTGCAGGCGGCCACGCTGAGTCCGTTGCCCTCATTAAACGCCAGCGCTCCTGAAATCTCCCCCACCAACGTGGTGGCTCTGGGCTCGACGGTCAGATTGACCACCCAGGTTCAGGGCCTCTTTCCCTATACCTACTCATGGCGGGTAGGGCATGACAGCGGCTATTCGGAACTGCCCGGGTCGGATACCAACACGATTTGGGTTACCCCCGCCGCCACCGGGATTTACAGCTATCAAGTGGTGGTGAGCAATAGCGCACAAGTTGTTACCAGCCCGGCGTCGCTCCTGGCCGTCACCCCGGCAACGGCAACATTGACAGCGGCCAGCGAGAACGTTCCGCCGCCAGGCACGGTGTCGCTCACGGACGAAGGGGCGCTGGATTGGGCCGCTTGGGGCCTGAACCTGGCCACCGACTTTGATCATAAAGCGGGTGTGACTTCCCAGATTGCCAACTTCACCCCGTTGGGCGGCTGGATCGCTTCCGGCCAGTATGGCAACAATACCCAAGGTTACTCCTGGGAGGATGGAACGCCAACCTCCTCCGTCACCAACTCCACTACCGGCATCTGGGTCGCTGGTCTCGGCGCTGGCTATGAGCTGGAAGTGCCCGCAGCCGTCACGCCAAGGGTGCTCAAAGTGTATTTGGGAGCTTACATGGCGTCCGCTCACTTTGAGGCGCATTTAAGCGACGGTTCCGCTCCGTATTACGTTGACGAGTCCTTCACCACCAAGAACCCCAGCGGTTCTTCTCGCGTTTACACCATAACTTACGCCTCGGCCGCCGAACCCAAACCCACTCTGCTCCTCCGATACTGGCAACTCAAGGGGAGTGGGAATATCACCTTAAGCGCCGCCTCTTTGCGGGAGCTCCCGGCCGCCAATTTGCAACTGCGGGCGCTGGCAGGAGGCGATCTGCAAATATCCTGGACAACCGGAACCCTCCTTGAGGCAACGGACTTAAGCGGCCCCTGGGTGACCAACAGCAGCACGTCTCCGCACACTTTCGCACCCGCCGGCCAGCGAAAATTCTTTAAAGTTCAACTCCGCTAAACTGACGAACGCCGGGCTGGGCAGAGGCGGCGCAGGCGCTGCCTCTTGCCTCCGGCCCCTCTGCCACGCTTATGATCTCGTTGCCGCGCCTGCGATCCACTTTGCGGACCGCGAAGACCAAGAGCTCGATGGCCGCTGGGGATGGCTGGAGCTTTCCCTCCCCGACAGTATGAGCGCCATCACGATTGTAGGGAGTTACATAGTGGCTCTGGTCATGGACGTCGAACGTCTCCCGCTGGAGGGTGAGACCGTGCTCGGGCGCGACTATCATACGACTCACGGCGGCAAGGGGTCGAACATGGCGGTATGCGCCTCCCGGCTGGGCGCGCCCACACGGTTTTTCGGCAAGATTGGACGGGATGCTTTTGGCGATGGCTTTCGCGACCTCCTGAGGGTGGAAAACGTGGAGAGCGACACCTTGCTAAGCTCGGAAGCCGCGCCTACCGCGGTGGGATTTATTATCTCCAGCAAGACGGGCGAGAATATGATTGTGGTTGATCCCGCCGCGAACGCGGAGTTTTCGGTCGCTGACGTTTCCGCCCGCCCCCAGGCGATCGCCTCGTCCGCGGTCACTCTGGCGCCGCTGGAGATTCCGCTTGCCACAGCGTTGTCCGCAGCCGCCATTGCCCGTGCTGCGGGGAGGAAATTCATCTTAAATCCCGCTCCCGCCCTTGATCTGCGAGAAGTCAGCCTGGATGACGTCTTTGCCCTGACCCCCAACGAGCGCGAGGCTCGCGTGTGTCTCGGATTGCGGCCAGACGACGCGATTCCCGACGATGAGATTGCCTGCCGCCTGCTCAGACTCGGAGTGAAGCACGTGATGTTAACCCGTGGGGAACGAGGCGTGCTTTGGGCTAGCAAGGAGGGGGTCCGAGCGGTGCCCGCACCCCCAGTCCAGGTAATCGACACAGTCGGCGCCGGCGATGCGTTTAACGCTGGATTGGCAGTGGGTTTGAGTGAAGGCAAAGAAATCCTCGAGGCTGTCGTGCTTGGAGTTACGACGGCCTCCCTTTCCACGCAACGCCGCGAAACCATCGCTTCGTACCCATACCGCCCCGAAGTGGATCAATGGCTGGCCAAATCCACCAGTGCCGCCGCATCCATCCCCTTCCAATAATACCCATGCGCTTAGTCATCGGTCTGGCCTTTGTTCTGCTTGCCGGCGTGTTCCAAGGCTCGTTTATACTGCCGATGACCCTCACGCGCAAGTGGGAGTGGGAGCATTCCTGGGCCGTATTTTCACTGCTCGGGATGTTGGTTTTCAACTGGGCGATCGGAGCCGCGGTTTTGCCAGGCCTGCCTGCGGCGATTCGAATGACCGATCCAGCCGGCATCTATGCTCTGCTTCTGTTCGGTGCGTGCTGGGGCGTGGGGGCGATTCTTTTTGGCCTCGGAATGAAGCGGCTGGGCATGGCCGTAGGTTACCCGGTGATTATGGGGCTGATCCTCAGCGTGGGCGCTCTTATACCGCTAGTCCAATCAGGCGCGGGACAACTGACCACCGCGCCCGGCGTCTTGCTCCTGGCCGGAACCCTGATCGTCCTCTCGGGCATTATCCTATGTTCCCGGGCAGCAGGCAGCAACACCTCCAACGATACAGAGCGTCCACCGTTTGTTGCCGGCGCGGGACTGACGATCGCCTTGTTTGCCGGCATTTTCTCAAGTCTGCCCAACATCGGATTGAACAACGCCGCCCGGCTGACCGAATCGGCCACTCGTCTGGGCGCGGCGCCCGAGCTGGCGGGCAACGCGGCTTGGGTCGTGCAGTTTACCGCCGGCTTCGTGGTCAACTTTGTCTATTGCGCAATTCTGATGGTGAGGCGCCGCAATGCCGCGTTCATCCTGCACCACGCTCCCCGCAATTTAAGCCTGGTGGCCGGAATGGCGTTGATGTGGATTCTTAGCTTCTATTTGTATGGTTTGGGCGCCACCCTCATGGGACGGTGGGGACCGATCATCGGCTGGCCAGTCTTTATTTCCCTGGCCATCCTCGTCGGTAATCTATGGGGTCTCTGGCGTGGCGAATGGAAATCCGCAAGCCCCTCGGCTCGCGCAAGGCTAAGCCGGGGCCTGCTGGTGATTCTTGGCGCCCTGGTGCTCTTTGGCCTGGGCAGCGCGCTCCGCTGATGCCAGCTCGCCTGGCGATCGCCGGGGAACCTACCCACTGCAACGCCAGTTTCAAGGTGGTGGCTGGCGGTTCAAAGATCGCGCGCCGAGTCTCAATACGAGATGGCCGGAGCCGCCTCAGCGTGAGTTACAATCGCGATCGCCGCGCTCGTGCCCAGCAGGCTTGCTCCGGCATCCAGCAAGGCCAGGGCCTTGGTCCGCGAATCGACTTTGCCGGACGCTTTCACCCGCGCGCGACCGGCGGCGACGCGGCATAAAAAGGCGACATCCGCCACGGTCGCGGGCAACCCATTGGTGAAGCCGCTCGATTGCTTGAGGAAATCCACTCCGGCCTCGATTGCCAGCTCGGCGGCGCGCCGTCGAAGAACCTCGCCGGGCAACAGGCCGAATTCCAGGATTACTTTGAGCTGCGCACCCGCCGCCCGAGCGACCTCGCTCACGCTCTTTATGTCTAGATAAAACTCCTTCTCCAAGCCGGAAAGCAAATAGCCGGTATTGGCGGTGAAATCGAAATCCATCACTCCCTCGGCAATCAGCGCGCGAACCATGGCCACCTTCATCGGCGTGGAATCATTCCCGCTGGGAAATGAAAATGCGCTGGCCGCATGGGAAGAGGAGCCGCGAAGAATGTCAATGGCCAGGGGGGCCCAGCAAGGCGCAAGCATGGCAGCGTCGAACCCATGAAGAAGGCAGGCTTCGCAGTGCGCCGCAGCCTGTTCTCGTTTCAGATCAGGCGCCACATTGGTATATTGAATGTGGCGGGCGAGTTCTTGAACAGTCATCGCTGGATAATTGCACGTCGCGAATGCCTCGGGCATGGACAAACCACTCCATTTTTTGCAAAATCCGCGCATGTCTGAAGTCCCAGTCGTCCATTGCTCGTATCATCATGCGCCAACGACCGCCTGGCGCGGGACATTCCTATCCGTCTTACGCGCAGGTTGGCGGCAGGCGGCGCCGGGCGAAGAGGTGCGACGGGCCGGATGTCCAGGGCAGGATCTGCTTTACTGCCGCCGCGGCAAGGGGTGGATAGAATGTGAGGGCCGGCGGTGGCAGGTCGAACCAGGGCGGTTGGCTTGGCTCCGCAATGAACGTTCCCATGCGCATGGCTCCTCGATCGATCTGCCTTGGGATCTCTACTGGCTTCGATTTGATGGTCCGGGGCTGGGGCAATTGGCCGCCCGATTGGGAGTGGAGGCAGATCCGATTTTTCCGCTGGCCGCGCCCCTGGCTGAGCGCTGGTTCGGACGATTGTTCACGGAACTCCAAGCGCGGGAGCCAGGCGGGGAAATTGTCTTGTTCGGACTGCTTGGTGAACTGCTCGCCGCACTGCGCGCCACCCGCCGGGCAGGCGATGAAAACAACGCGCTGCCCACCATCCCCGAAGGTTTGCGCAAAACCATGACGCAAATGCGAATTTACCCACACCAGGAGTGGCCCTCAGCAAAGCTGGCGCAATTGGCGGGGATGAGTGTGGCACATTACAATCGCAAATTCTGCCAGCACTTTGGAACCAGCCCAAGACAATGGTTAATCGCCGAGCGGATCCACGCCGCCCAGCGCCTCCTCGCCGAGACCAGCCAACCGATCGGACAGGTCGCCGCGGCCACAGGCTACGGAGATGCTTTTCATTTCAGCCGCGATTTTCGCAGGCGCACCGGTCTTTCGCCGCTGGCTTACCGACGCCAGGAGCAGGCTTCCTAGGATCATCCGGAATCTGGAAAACCGCCCACCTTTGAAACT
>JBDHQH010000046.1:0-25991 GCA_039806935.1 Verrucomicrobiota bacterium | reverse complement strand
AGCCTTGCGACATTCCGGGCAATGTAGCCAGCCCTTGCATTTTGTCGAGCAGGCGGTGAGCTGTGAACTGTCGCGCCTACCCGGCCGCGCTCATCTGCCGCAGGGCGGTCTTGAGGATTTTGCCGGTGGCGTTCTTCGGGAGGGACTCGAGGAACACGACCCGGCGGGGCACTTTGTAATCCGCCAGACGTTTGCGCACGAACTGCTGAATGGCGCGTTCATCGAGCGAGTGGCCGTTGCCGGCGCTGACAAATGCCACCGGTTGTTCGCCCTTGCGCGGATCGGGCCTGCCGATCACCGCGGCTTCGCGAATGCCGGGCAATTGATACAGCACCTCCTCGATCTCGCGGGGATACACATTGATGCCGTTGACCAGGAGCATGTCCTTCTTGCGGTCGGTGATGAAAAGGTAGCCCTCTCGATCCTGATACCCGATATCCCCCGTCAGCAGCCAGTCACCGCGCATGGCCCGGGCGGTCTCCTCCGGCTTGCGCCAGTAGCCCATCATCACGTTGCCGCCGCGCACGCAGAGTTCGCCCACCTGGCCCGGCTCGAGCACCCGCCCCGCCTCGTCCTGAATGGTGACCTCCACCGCCGGGATGGGCAGGCCGATCGATCCCGGCTTGCGGGCGCCGTTCAAGGGATTCTTGGTGACGACCGGGCTCGCCTCGCTCAGACCATAACCTTCGATCAAGGGGATCTGAAATCTGGCTTCAAAATCTTTCAGCACCTGCACGGGCAACGGCGCGGCGCCGCTGACGCAAATCCGCAGGGGCAGGGGATCGGCCATCGGCGCGTTGGCAAGGCTGCGGTAGAACTGGGGAATGGCCGGCAGCACTGTAACCTGGGCGGCGAGGATTTCATCGAGCACATTGCGCACCGGGTGCAGCGATTTGACGAGCACGACCGAGCCGCCCACCAGCAAGGGCAGCAACATGCCGACCGTGAGCATATAACTGTGAAACAGGGGGAGCAGCACGGCAAACCGGTCCGCTTCGACAGTTTGCAGCACCAGGCGGCAGCTCTCCACGTTGTGCAGCAGATTGCCGTGCGAGAGCATGGCGCCCTTGGGCTTCCCCGTGGTGCCCGAGGTGTAGATGATCACGGCGAGATCGGATTCCGCGGCTCGCGAGTCCAGTGGCCCGGGCGGGTTTGCCGCGGGGGCTGGGGCGGCGAAATCTTCGACCTGGAGGCAGCGCAGCGCCGGATTCGCGGCGCGCAGGTCGGCGAAGCGAGATCCCAGGTCCCGATCGGTGATCAGCAAGTCCACGCCGGCATCGCGCAGAATGAAATTCACCTCGTCGTTTTTCAGAAAGTTATTGATCGGCACCACGACGGCGCCGGCGCCAAGAATGCCGAAGAACGCGAAGATGAAGTCCGGGCAGTTTCGGAGCCAGAGACCCACGCGGTCCCCTTTGCGGATCTGGAACTCGCGATCCAGGCGTCTCGCCAGTTCACGGGATGATTCCAACAGATCGCGGTGTGAAAACTTACGCTCCGCCCAAAACAGGGCGGTCTTGTCTGGCAATCGAAGCGCGGAGGCCGAATAGGCGCCGACCAAATTCATGCGGCGGGAGTATGGCGATTCCCCCGCCCAACTCAAGGCTGCGGAGGGGCTAGGGTCGAATCCAGTGGAGCGGCGCAAAGGCCGAGGGCTTTTTTTCGTGACTTCCCCCGCTTGCCGGCTATATTTCACGCGCTTGACGACCCTATGGTCTAGCGGTTAGGACACCACCCTTTCACGGTGGTAGCACGGGTTCGATTCCCGTTAGGGTCGCCACTTTGACCTTGGGGCTGGAAAATCGGAGGCTCAGTATCCCGCCGAGAAACACCTGTATTGGCCGAAATCCGGAGCTCTGGTCAGGTTCAGGAGTCGCCGGAGTGATTCCTTTGGCCGAATCTCGATCGGAACCTCGCCCAGGCATTCTCCGCGTGCGCGGGTTTGTAGAGCAACTGCGGAACTTCGCAAATGCCATCCGCTGGGTGGTGGCCTCGCCGGCGCCGGGGCATCGCGAGTTCTCGCGAGGTCAAGCACCTCAAGCGGCCTCCTTGCGAGCGGATCAACTCATCGAGCAGTCCCGCTTGAGCAGGCGCCGTGATCAGCCTGAAAGCCGGAAAAGTCCAGAGAAATCCTCTGGCCCTGATCATGACCGCGGAGGCTAACTTCCAGCGCGGGCCGGCGCAAGGCGGAAACCCGGCGTCGGCTCCCCCTTGGGGAAGGCGGAGAAAATCAGGCGCGCTTGGCGGGCTTCTTCGTGACGCTCTTGGCGGCGGTTTTGGGAGTGCTCTTGGCCGCCGGCTTGGCAACGGGCTTTTTGGCTTCCTTTTTGCCTTCCAGTTTGTTCAGGGAGGTTTCCAGCAAGCCTGAAGCAGCGCCGAACTTGTTTTTGTCCATGCCGATCTGTTTGGCATAGCGCACGAGCCTCGCGTGCAGGTCTTTCTTCACGAAGCCGCCGATATATACTTTATCTTTTGATCGTTTATTGGGCATATTGATCACGGGCTTCCAAGCGGCGGTGGAAAATGCGATCGCGGATCCACGGCATGGGGCCGCCAATTCGCTCGATCACGTCCAGGGGAGAGAGCCAGCCCGGTTTAGACACCACCCCAGCGCCGATCAGTGCTGCTAAAGTACACAGCCTGCTAAATGCGTCAACTCCACAAATGAGAATAAGTTTGATTCGCCGGGAGAGGGAAAGTCGTTGAAAAGACACTCGGAATTGAGTAAGTTAACGAGTTTACTGGGGTCAGCCTTCAAGCCACTACCTGTTGGATCGGAAAACCGCCGAACCTCCAACAGGTTGTGGTTTTTCGCTGGGGAAAGCGGGAAATAGATGTTGTATGGACATCGAGTTTTTCCTATCCTTGCCCAACCGAAAAACGAGGCCGAAACGCCCGGGACGATCGCTTTTATATGGCAGAAGAAAACGTGTTGGAAGCCGCGCAAACACCAGCCGGTCAACCCGCTGTCGCGGAGCGCTATGATGCTTCAAAAATCGACAAGCTGGAAGGGCTGGAGGCCGTTCGCAAACGGCCGGGCATGTACATTGGCGACCCCGACGAGCGGGGTTTGCATCATTGCGTGTTCGAGGTGCTCGACAACTCGATCGACGAGCATTTGGCTGGCTTCTGCGACAAAATCGAAGTGACGGTCCATGTGGACGGGTCGGTGTCGATTCGGGACAATGGGCGCGGCATTCCGGTGGACGTGCATCCCAAGTGGAATATGCCCGCCGTGGAACTGGTGCTCACCAACCTGCATGCCGGCGGCAAATTCGGACAGGGCGCCTACAAGTATTCGGGAGGTTTGCATGGGGTGGGCGCCAAGTGCGTCAACGCGCTCTCGGACTGGTTCAAAGTCGAGGTTTCGCGCGATGGCAAGGTGTATGCCATGCAGTTTGCCCGCGGCGTCACCACGGAAAAACTCCGGGTTATCGGCAAGGCCAAGGGCACCGGCACCTTGATCACCTTCATGCCGGACGCCACGATCTTCACGATCACCACCGAGTTCAAATTTGAGGTGCTCGCCAATCGCTTGCGCGAACTGGCCTTTTTGAATCCGGGCGTCACCATCGTTCTGTCCGACGAGCGGAATGAGAAAACCGAGACCTTTTTTTACAAGGAAGGCATCGAGGAATTCGTCCGGCAATTGGGCCGCAACAAGCAGGTGTTGCATCCCAAACCGATTGCCCTGAGCCGCCAGAAGGACGAGGTCTTCATCGACTGCGTGATGCAGTACAACGACAGCTATAACGACCAGATCCTCTGCTTTGCCAACTCGATCCCCAACCCGGATGGCGGCACGCACCTGACCGGATTTCGCTCCGCGCTGACCCGCGCCATCAACCAGTACGCGCGGCAAAACGAGTTGATCAAGGAGAAGGATCCCGCGATTTCGGGGGATGACGTCCGCGAGGGCCTGGTCTGCGTGCTCAGCGTCAAGCTGCCGAATCCCCGCTTTGAATCCCAGACCAAAGTCAAGCTGGTCAATACGGAGATCGATGGCGTGGTCGCTTCCGTGGTTTACGAGGGGTTGATGAATCACTTCGACGCCCACCCGCCG
Source organism: Verrucomicrobiota bacterium (assembly GCA_039806935.1). Taxonomy (GTDB): domain Bacteria; phylum Verrucomicrobiota; class Verrucomicrobiia; order Limisphaerales; family UBA8199; genus JBDHQH01. The sequence goes on along the minus strand of JBDHQH010000046.1, from coordinate 21,928 downwards.
GTGGCCAAAAAAGTCATCGAAAAGGCGCTGGTGGCCGCCCGGGCCCGCGAAGCCGCCCGCAAAGCCCGCGAGACCGTGCGCAAGGGAGCGCTGACCGGCGGCGGGTTGCCGGGGAAATTGGCGGATTGCTCGGATCGCGACCCGGCCAACACCGAGCTCTACATCGTCGAGGGCGACTCCGCCGGCGGCTCGGCCAAACAAGGCCGCGACCGGAAATTTCAAGCGATTCTGCCGCTTCGCGGCAAGTTGATCAACGTCGAGAAGGCCCGGTTGGACAAGGTGCTTCAAAACAACGAGATCCGCACCATGATCACCGCGGTCGGCACCGGGATCGGGGATGGCGACGGCGAGGGCGCCTTCAATCTCGACAAACTGCGCTACCACAAGATCATCATCATGACCGACGCCGATGTGGACGGTTCGCACATCCGCACGTTGTTGCTGACCTTCTTTTACCGGCAAATGCCCGAGTTGGTTCGTCGCGGCTTCGTCTATATCGCTCAGCCGCCGCTCTATCAAATCTCGAGAAAAAAACGCGTTGAATACGTGGAGGACGATGCCCGGCTGAACCGCATTTTGGTGCAACTGGGCACCGAGGACGTGCGGATTCGCAACCTGAGGGACGAGCGCGAGTTATCGGAAAATCAACTGAACGAAGTCTTGGAGCTGCTCGAGGCGCTGGATAAGTACGCCAACAACCTGCGGCGCAAAGGCGGAGATTTCGCCACCTATCTGGAACATCGAATACCGGGGTCGTTCCGGCTGCCGCAACATCTCGTCAAGGTGCGCCAGGGGAACGACGAGACGGTGCATTACTTTCACGGCAACGAGGATTTGTCCCGGTTCGACGAGGAAAATGCCGACCTGAACCTGGGGCTCTCGGGTGAGGATGAGAATGACACCGCGACGTTTGAGAAGGCGCGGAATGGCGTCACCCGCCGCGCCCGGCACGAGGAGCTTTACGAAAGCCAGGCGATCCAGCAGTTGCTCGAAAGCCTCGCCCGCAAGGGTTTCAACGTCGAGCATTACTCGGCCCAGGACAAACCGCTTTTTGAATTGATCGAGGGCGAAGGCGATAAGGAACAAGTCCGACCGTTGTTTTCCATTCCCGAGATTCTGGCCAGCATCAAGGAGGTCGGCCGCCGCGGCTTGCAGATCAAGCGATTCAAGGGCCTGGGAGAAATGAATCCGAAGGAATTGTTCGAGACCACGATGAATCCGGTCCGGCGCAAATTGCTGCGAATCGACCTGACCGACGCCGTCGAAGCCGAGGAGATGTTTACCAAGCTAATGGGCGAGGAGGTCGAGCCGCGCCGCCAATTCATCGAAGACAACGCGCTGAACGTTCGCAATCTGGACGTTTAATCTCCGAAACCACTTTTCCCCATGCCTGAACCACACGACGAGCAGAGCGGCTCCGGCGCCGCGTCAGCGGCGGTTCCCGCCTACGCGGCCAATGAAAAGATCGCCAAGATCAATGTCGCGGACGAAATCAAGAATTCGTTCCTCGATTATTCGATGTCGGTGATTGTCTCGCGGGCCCTGCCGGACGCTCGGGACGGTCTCAAGCCATCCCAACGGCGCATTCTCTACGCCATGCACGAACTGAGTCTGTATCCGCCCAAGAAGCACATGAAGTGCGCCAAAATCTGCGGCGATACCTCGGGCAATTACCACCCGCATGGGGAGGCGGTCATTTATCCCACCCTCGTCCACATGGCGCAGCCCTGGTCCATGCGCGACCGGTTGGTCGATTCCCAGGGAAATTTCGGCTCGGTCGAGGGCGATCCACCGGCGGCCATGCGTTACACCGAGGCCCGGCTCAGCGCGCTCGGGGGGACCTTGATGCAGGACATGGACAAAGACACCGTGGACTTTGTCCCCAACTACGACGAACGGTTGACGGAGCCCACGGTCTTCCCGGCCGCGTTCCCGAACCTGCTGGTCAACGGCGGCACCGGCATCGCTGTCGGCATGGCCACCAACCTGCCGCCGCACAATCTGGGCGAGGTGATTGATGGCATCTGCGCGCAGATTGATAATCCTCAGCTCACGCTGAAGGAGCTGATGAAGCTCGTGAAGGGGCCGGACTTTCCCACCGGCTGCATGATTTGCGGGCTCGAGGGCATCCGCAATTATTTCGAGCGCGGGCGGGGCAGCCTCAAAGTGCGCGGGCGCGTCGGCCTCGAGGAGCTTAAGGGCGGGCGCGAGCAGATCGTCATCACCGAAATCCCGTACAACGTCAACCGCGCCGAGTTGGTGAAGCGCATCGCCGAGTTGGTGAATGAGAAAGTGATCGCCGACATCACGGGCGTGCGCGACGAGTCCGACGAGAACACCCGGGTGGTCATCGAAATCAAGCGGGACGCCATCGCCAAGGTGGTCATCAACAATCTTTACAAATTCACCGCTCTGGAAACGAGCTTCGCGGTCAACTCGCTGGCGATTGATCATGGCCGGCCGAAGACACTCGGCTTGCAGGAGATGATCAATTGCTACCTCGAGCATCGCCGCGAGGTGATCGTCCGCCGCACCCGTTTCGAGCTGCGCAAAGCCGAGGAGCGCGCCGAGACGCTCGAGGGCTACCTCATCGCCCTGGCCAACCTTGACGAGTTCATTCGCATCATCCGTGGCTCGGCGAATCGCGAGGAAGCCAGAATCAAACTGCTGGCCTTCGATTTCACGCGCCAGCAAGTGGAGCAGCTCGGGATTTTGATCCGCAGCGAGGCCCGGCTGTCCAGCGGGCGTTATTCGTTCAGCGAGGCTCAGGCGAACGCCATCCTCGAGTTGCGTCTCTACCAGTTGACCGGGCTGGAGATTGACAAGGTCAGGGCCGAGTACGCGGCGCTGCTCGAGCGCATTAAAGATCTGCTGGACATCCTCGCCAAAGAAGCGCGGGTGCTGGCGATCATCAAAGCCGAGTTGTTGGCGATCAAGGAAAAATACGCCACCCCGCGGCTCACGGAACTCGTTCCCGACGAGGGCGAAATCGCCATCGAGGATTTGATCGCCAACGAAGGCGTGATCATCACGATCACGCACAATGGCCTGATCAAGCGCACCAACATCAGTTCCTACCGCTCGCAGCGGCGGGGCGGAAAGGGAGTCATCGGCATGGCCACCCGGGAAGGGGCTACCGAGGAGGATCACGATTTTATCGAGCACCTGTTCTCCGCCGGCACGCATGATTATCTGATGTTTTTCACGAACACCGGCCGGGTCTATTCCGAGCGGGTGCATGAAATCCCGGACATGGGGCGCGCGGCCAAGGGCCGCAGCATCGCCAACTTGCTTGAGTTGCGCAGCGGAGAAACCATTGCCGCGCTTATCCGCGTCGAGGCGAAGACCGGCGCCAACCGTGAGGACACCACCTGGCGGCAACCGGGATTTCTATTCTTCGCCACCCGGCAGGGAACGGTCAAGAAGACCGCGCTGTCGGAGTTTGCGAACGTGAAACGGGACGGCATCATCGCCATCGGGATTGAGCCGGGCGATGATCTGATCCGGGTCCGGCTCACCTCGGGTCAGGATCAGGTGGTGCTCATCACCGCCGAAGGCATGAGCATCCGCTTTTCGGAGGACGACGTTCGGCCGATGGGGCGCCCCGCCGCCGGGGTGCGCGGCATCAGCCTGGATCCCGGAGATGTCGTGGTCGGCCTGGCCATCGTCCATCCCGACGCCACTTTGCTGGTTGCCGGGGAGAACGGCATTGGCAAGCGAACACCTTTCGACATGGAGCTGGAGGGCGGAAGAAGCGAGCCGGTTTACCGGCTGCAGACCCGCGGCGGGAAGGGCATCATCACCATGAAACAAAACGAGCGCACCGGCCGCGTCATTGGCGCCCTGACCGTTCGCGACGCGGATGAAATCATGCTCATCACCACCGGCGGCCAGATGGTGCGCATTTTTGTGAAGGACATCCGGGAGGCGGGCCGCAACACGCAAGGCGTGAAACTGATCGATCTGGCCGAGGGCGACCGACTCCAGGCGATCGCGCCGGTCATCAGCGAGCAACAAGAGGACGAGGCGGGCGATACGCCGCCGTCAGCCTGACCGGGAAATCAGGTTGGATTGGTTACCGCGCTGGAGCGCACGACCCCAGGCCAATCAGATTCTCGGCCGATGGGGCGGTTGCTGGCTCAGGATGGCAGCCAGCACGTCGCTGACCTGCGTGGCGCGTTCCTGGCAGCATTCCGCCGAGTCGGGGAACGACCGCAGGATGCTCTCGGGCATGCCGGTGAGATAGTCCATGCCGGCGCGATGCGCCAGCTTCCGCAGCCAGAGATCCGCCAGACAAACCTCCCCGGCGTTCAGTGATCCGGGGGTCAGACCGACAATGGCCCCTTCGCAGGCGGGTTGGCGAACCAGGAACTCCTCGGCCCAGACGCGGGTTTCAAGCGGGGGCTCGCCGCCGGAACCGATGGCGAAGACCACGAGATCCGGCGGCGTCACCGGGCCATCACGATTGCCGCTCCCCGGTCTCAGCTCGCCCAAGGCTCGCCAGTCGATGCGAAACTCGACTTCGTTCCAAAACTTGGAGACCAACTCGTCGCAAAAGCGCACCGCGTGCTCCCGCGACTGGTCGTTCTCGTAAACCGCCAACAATGACCACGTCGCTTTCATATTCACCACCCAGCGGCACCATCGCCCACCCACGGCGGAAAGCAAGCCTAAAAAACCCGCGAATTATGGCGTTAAATCCAGTGAAAACACCTGCGGCGGCGGAGGAGTCGGCTGGGGTCCGTCACTTCCCCGGGTCAAGGCGACAGCCGTTCGATTTTCCAGCCCCCGTCCGTCTGGCGGCCGTAGCGAAAACGGTCATGCAACCGGTTGGGCCGGCCTTGCCAGAACTCGATCTGATCCGGGCGGAGCACGAACCCGCCCCAGTGCGGCGGACGCGGCACCTGGGAGGGATACTTGCTTTCAAACTCCCGCCACTGACGGTCCAGGATTTCGCGATCGGCTATCACTTGGCTCTGATTGGAGGCCCAGGCGCCGATGCGGCTGCCGCGCGGACGACTTTGAAAGTAGGCGTCAGATTCCGCGTCTGGAAGTTTCGTTACCTGCCCAGTCACGCACACCTGCCGTTCCAGCTCGGGCCAGTAAAATACCAGTGCGGCGCTTGGATGAGCCTCCAGTTGTTGTCCCTTGCGGCTCTGGTAGTTCGTATAAAAGAGAAAGCCCCGCTGATCCACACCTTTGAGCAGCACAATCCGGGCAAAGGGGCGCCCGTCCGCATCCACCGTTGCCAGAGTCATGGCATTCACATCTCCCGGCGCGCCCCCGCCGAGCAAAAGAAAGGACTTGTAAAGGCTCACGAAAAACTTGCGAATCCGGCTCGCTCGCCGGGTGTCGGCGGCATCGCTGAACCAGTGGCGGAATTGAACGAGCGGATCCGCGTGGAGTGCGTCCCGTTGCAAGCCCGCAAGCGCAAATTCACGGCGTAAATCGGCAATACCCATAACGACAGGGCACACTCTACCGAAAACCTTCCGCGAGGAACACTCGGAAGGTTTAAAGTTCCGGCGCCGTTTCGGCGAGCTTGATAAAATCCGGGTCGTTGCTGTCCCACGGGAGGCTGTGGACCGGATTAACCCCGGGGCTTGGCCGCTGAGTGCGGGTGTCATCAGCCGAGTATTGGCGGCTCAACTCCTTGAGGCGCGGGCCGCGCCAGCGGAAGAGTTCAGCGTGGCCGTCCAGAAACGAGAAAGTGCAGGCGTCGGAGTGCCGGTTGGCCGGCAGGTTCCACACCCCGCTCACGTTGGTGCGGTTGAAACCGATGGCTCCGTTATCGATGCTGATCTGGTTTTCCTCGATGAAAACGGAAGTTTTCGAGGGGTTGCGGATCATGCCATATTTTTTGGCGATCAGGTCTGGCGGCGTCAAATTGCTGCCGAGCCAGACCGAGACCGAATAGCTTCGATTATGAGAAATGCGGGTGCCGCCCCATCCCGCCCCGACTAAAAACGCCTTACTGGCCGGACATTGGTACAGCTTGAGGGATTTATTGTAGGGCCAGAGGACGCCTTTTGAGGGATGATCGACGTAATCCGCCACATACTCTTGCACGTTGCCCTTGATCCACGCCTGGTCGCCTGGACTGGCCACGCCGGCCACCGAATTGTCCATGAGCAGGTTCAGGTTGTCCGTAGAATAGAGTTCGTAGGCAAGTTGCAGTTGTTTGGCGTTGCTCAGGCAAGCTATGCTCTGGGCGCGGACCTTGGCCCGGGTGAGGGCCGGGAGCAGCATGGCCGCCAGAATCGCAATGATCGCGATAACCACCAGCAACTCGATCAAGGTAAAAGCTTTTCGGCGCCGCCGGATACCGGCAGCGGTGTCGGGAGGAACCGGAAACAGACGTTCAGCATTCATACTCAACAATTCTCGCGGGGCTCATGCGCCCCCGGGGTGCCGAACCCCAGCCCCGGCGGTTTTCACCGGGTCTTAAGGAGGCGATCACCCCTCGCCAGCCTGACTTGGCCGTGCCCAACGGTAAAACTGTGGGAAATTATGAAACTTTCGCCCGGATCGGCAATGACGGATAACCGTCATTTCCAGGCGGGCTTTTCCATCACCGGGCCCTTTTGCCTTGTCCCTGGGAGTTGTGCCGGGAATAATGGAGTTATCATTAGAAATACTACCCACGGTATTTTGAGGTGGCGGGCGCGATGCCGATTTGCTTTGGGAGTGGCAGCGTTCTTCGCGCTGCCAGGGTTGGTTTCCGTCGGCGAGGCGGCGGGCCAGACGGAGGACAGCGCCGAATTCACGATTGAATCATGGCGGGTGGACGAGGGAATGCCGCATAACGCAGTCACCGCGGTGCTTCCGACGGCAGACGGGTATTTATGGGTGGGAACGTCCAACGGCCTGGCTCGATTCGATGGCCTTCGGTTCACCACGTTTCGGCTGGCGGATTATCCAGGCCTCAAAGGGAATCGGGTTCTCTGCCTGTTCGAGAGTGCGCGTGGGGAGGTGTGGGTGGGTACGCAGGAGGGCGGCGTGGCCTGTTATCGAGATGGCCAGTTTTCGTCGTTCGGCCCGGCCCAGGGCCTGACCTCGGACACCGTCCTGTGTTTGGGAGCGGATCGCGAGTGGGGGATTTGGGCGGGAACTCCGTCCGGCTTGAACCGGTTGAGGAGCGAGCGGGTGGAGACTTATTTTAAACACGACGGATTGCCGGACGACCGGATTACAGCCGTGTTTCAACCGGCCAGTGATCAGCTTCTCCTGGCCACCGGCAAAGGCCTGGCGCGGTTCAACGGTCAAAGATTCATGCATTTCCCCCCTTCTTTGACGAGCGCGGCCGCGGCCCTGGCGCTTACTCCCGACGGGAGGCTTTGGGTGGGCGGCGAGGAGGGGCTGTATTGCTGGCCGCGAGCGGATGGAGATTGGTCTTCGCCCGCAAAAATCAGCTCGCTCCCGATTTTGTGCTTGGTAACGCGCCAGAACGGCGAATTGTGGTTTGGCGGACGAACCGGGCAACTTGGCCGTGTGAACACCGCAGACCCCTCCGCCAGCATGCGGACGCTCTGGAATTTCTCCAGTCCCATCGCCGCCATGTGCGAGGATCAGGAAGGGAATCTCTGGATCGGTTCCGCGGGCGAGGGGTTGCACCGTCTGAAGCCCCGGCAACTGCATCTGACGCCGCTGCCCGGGCAGCTCGGCGATCTTTCGGCTATCCATTGTTTTGAGACGGCCGCGGGCGAACTGCGCTTGGTGGCCGGCAACAAGGATCTGTATGCCTGGCGGGACGGGCGGTTTCGTCCGATCGGGCATTTACCGCTCCCCGCCGAGGTGGTAGTCCAGACTGTGGCGGCCGCCGCCGGCGGCGGGGTCTGGGTCGGGACCGAGGGCGACGGCTTGTTCCTTTGCTCGGGCGGGACGGCGGCGCGCTACAGCGAGCGCGATGGTTTGTCGGAGAATTCGATCCAGGCTCTTTGCGCCGATGAGGGGGGCGGCCTCTGGCTGGCTACCCGCAATGGCGGGTTGAACCATGTCCAGGATCGTTCCGTTCAGCGGTTCAACACACCCTGGGGTTTTACCCGCAATTTTGGTTGCGTTCTGACGAAGGACTCCCGGGGCTGTCTTTGGATTGGCACCAATGGAGACGGGCTGTTTCGGTTGGAGAGAGACCGGTTTGTCGCCTTCACCGAGCGCGAGGGTTTGCCTAGTGGAGAGGTGCGGGCCTTGCGAGCCGATCCGGATGGCACTTTGTGGGTGGGCACCGCCAAAGGACTTTGCCGGTTGCGGGAGGGAAAGGTGGCGACGTTTCCGGGACGGCACGGATTGTCTGATGAATCGATTGTGGCGATCCGAGCTGATGTTAACGACAATCTATGGCTGGGGACGGGCAGCGGCATTTTTCGAGCGAACAAACGGCAGTTGCATGCGTTTGTCGAGAACCAGACCGGCGAGTTGACGGCCTTGCCTTTTGGCAAAGGAGACGGGTTGCCGGTTTTGCAGTGTCTTCCGACTCCTGTCACCACGAGCCCTTGTCGTGACCAGGGCGGAATCTGGTTCCTCACCTCGCGCGGCCTGGTGGCGAGTGATCCGGGGCGCCAGCCCGTCAACCCGCGGCCGCCGCCGGTGGTGATCGAGGAGGTTTGGGTAGAGAATCAAAATCTCCCGTTTGTGGAGACTGTTCGGGTGGCGCCGGGAAAGGAGAAAATCCAGTTCCAGTTCACCGCGTTGAGCCTGACGGCGCCGGAAAAGCTGTTCTTTCGCTATCAGTTGAAAGGGATTGACCGGGATTGGAGTGAACCGACGACCTTGCGGCAGGCGCGGTATCCGAAGCTGCCGCCCGGCAATTACCGTTTTTGGGTGGTGGCGTGCAATAATGACGGTGTTTGGAATGAGCAGGGGGCCAGCGTGGCCTTGATGGTGCTTCCCTTTTGGTGGGAAACGGCTTGGTTTCGATTGGCGTCCGGCATCGTGGTTTTGGGCTTGGTGGGAGGTTTTTACCGCCTGCGGCACACGCGCCGGCGCGAGCTGGAGCGGATGCGCGCCAGGATTGCCAGCGATTTGCATGATGACGTAGGCTCCAGCTTATGGAGCATCACCCTCCTGGCTCGCCTGGCTCTCAAATACGAGGGCCTGCAAGAGCAGCAACGGCGTGATATCAACGAGATTCATCGCATTGCCCAAAGGACCTCGAATTCCATCCGCGATATCATTTGGTTGATCAACCCCGCTTTCGACACAATTCAGGATCTCGCCTTGCGAACCAGGGATTTTGCGTGCACGGCGTTGCGCGGAGTCGATTATCGGCTGCATTGCGACGCGCCGCTGCTCACGCGCAAGCTGCCGTTGGATTTCCGCCAGAATCTTTTGTTTATGCTTAAAGAGATATTAACCAACATCGCCCGCCACGCCCAGGCCTCCATTGCTGAGGTGCGAATCGAGGAACACGGCCGGCACTGCCGACTCTCAGTGCGGGACAACGGAGTCGGGTTTGATCCGGGGTTGGAAACCAGCGGCAACGGTCTGCGTAATCTTAAAACTCGGGCGAACCAGATGGGCGCGGAGCTGAATTTGACCAGCCGGCCGGGGCAGGGCACCTCGGTAGTGATCACATGCCCGATCCCGTAACCTCACGGGCGGAGGCCGCCCCGGCCCATCGGAGCTGCTGGCGGAGCAGCTTGCCGTGCCAGGGAATTTTGTTCCATACTTGGCCCGTGAGCAGATGTCTAACGGGACGTCGCGTCATCCACCTGCTTTCCGCTCTGGTGTTACTGCTGGCGGGGGTGAATTGCCGGCCGCGTCCGGCCACACCGGCGGCGACCATCACCTCGTTGCAAGCCAACGGCGGCTATGCGGAGTCCGCGCGCGCGCTGGCGGTTGAATTCGAGCGCCAAACGGGAATTCGCGTTCGGGTCGTCGAAGCGGCGTTGGCCAGCTTGCGGGAAAAGACTATCAGCGATGTGACCACCCGCGCGGGTTTGTATGACGTCATGCAGGTGGCCTACCAATGGGATGGAGAAATCCTCCCGCATCTTCAACCGCTCGAGGAATCGGCTGGCGCCCCCCTGGTCGATCATCGGGATTTCATTCCGACGGTCTGGACCAATTGCGGCCAATGGGGCGGGCGGGTGTACGGGCTGCCCATGGCTTGCGACGTCGTCACCTTGCTGTATCGCACCGATGTCTTTGCCGCGCGTTCCGCCGAGTTCGAGCGCCAGACCGGACGGCCTTTGCGGCCGCCGCAGACCTGGGCCGAGTATGTCGAGATCGCCCGGTTTTTGGATTCCGAATCGCTGTACGGCAACATCATTATGGGCGAAGACCAGCTCTATACGGTCTGGTCGGGAATTCTCTATGGGCTCGGCGGCCGGGCTTTGGAGGAAAACTGGGCGCCCGCCATTGACTCCCCGGCCGGAGCGGAGAGCCTGGCCCTCTTCGTCGAAATGTTCAAGTATGCTCCACCGCATTCGGAGAACCGGGGAGTGCTGGAAGCGAATAAACTTTTTTTGCAAGGACGAGGCGCAATGTATCTGGCCTGGCCGAGCCTGGTCTGGGCCCAAAGGAATGACCCGAACATCTCCAAGGTGGCGGGAAAAATCGGCGCAGCGGTTATTCCCGGAGGCAAACCGCAGCTCAGTTCGTGGTCGCTGGTGATGAACCCGGCTTCAAAAAACCTCGAGGCCGCCCGCCGGTGGATCGCTTTTCTGGTCGAGCCCGCCAATACCAAACGAATGATGCTGGATTACGGCCAGGGATCTCCGCGTCTCTCCACCTATACCGATCCGGAATGCCAGGCCAGGATCTTTTATGAAGCCGAGGTGCTCGCGGGTTTACGAGCGACGGAACCGCGCCTGCGCATACCCCCCTCGCAGGAGCTCTGCGATTATCTCGATATGGAGTTGCGCAAAGCGATCCGCGGCCAACAAACCCCTCAAGTGGCCCTGAAGCGCGCCGCGGTCCGTTGGCGCGAAATTCTTGGTCAGACCGGGTATTTACATCCATGACGGGAATGCGTTCTCGCCCCGGATGAAGCGGAGCGGTATGCTGAAGCCGGTTGAAGACATGAAGAGTCCGCCCGCAAACCAACCGGTCAACGTCTGGCTGATCGAGGATCAACGCGACACCCGCGAGGTCGTGGCCCGCGTGTTAAGCCATGCCCCGGCGATGCGTTGTTCCAGCGCTTTTGCCACCTGCGAGGCGGCCCTGGCGGCTTTACGTTCCGAGCCTCCCCCACAGGTAATCCTGCTGGACGTGGGCTTGCCGGGCATGAACGGCATCGAAGGCATCGGGGCGATCAAAGCTCTGGCGCCGAGTGTTCACATCATCATGCTGACGGTCTTCGATGATCAAGACAAGGTCTTCAAGGCGATCTGCGCCGGAGCTTCGGGTTACTTGCTTAAGAATGCTGACGAGGAGACCATCGCTCAGTCGATCCAACAGGTTTTGCGCGGCGGCGCTCCGATCAACCCACGAGTTGCCCGGCTGATTCTGAATCGATTTGCCTCCCCGGCCCCAGTCCAGCGACAGTCTTACGGCCTCACCGATCGCGAGCGGGAGGTGCTGGAATTGGCCGTGCGCGGCCTGGTGGTCAAGGAGATAGCGGAACATTTGAGGCTGAGCTACTACACGGTGGACAACCATCTGCGCAATATTTACACCAAACTGCAGGTACACACACGCGGCGGCGCCGTGGCTAAAGCGGTTTCCGAAGGGCTTTTCTCCCGGTAATCAGCGGTGATAGCGGGAATCCGTCATTGCCCCTGCGGAGGCTGAACCTATGCTCTCGCCTATGGCTGCGCGTGGCAAATGGCGCGTGTTTGCGTCTGTCGCAGGCAGAGACTTGGCATAGAAAAAGCATAAAATTCCAATTAAAATAACCCCTAAAAATCAAACCCCAATTATGCGAAACCCCATTCCAAACCCGGCCGGGCTGTTGAAGCGAATCTGGCGCAACGCGTTGGCGGGCGCGCTGGTTTGCCTCGGCTTGGGCCTTGGGCAAAACCTCTTCGCCCAGTCCTACGCAATCTCGAACTTGTGGTCCTTGGCGCCCGATGCCAGCAAGTTCCTTAACCCCACGAATCATCTGACCCGCGGGCTGGCCTACAACCCCGCCTCGGGACATTTGCTGGTCGCCAGCCGCACCCCGTTGGCCACCGCCACCAACGCGATTTACATCATGGACGCGACGAACGGGACCATTTTGGGCCAGTTGCCGATGGATTTGTCCGTGATTTCCGGCGGCACTTTCCTCATCAACATGATCGGCGTGACCGAGGATGGGGTCATTTACGTTGGCAACCTGGTCACCGATGCGGCGGGCAGCGCATTCAAACTGTATCGTTGGGCCAGTGAATCCGCCCAGCCCACGCTGGCTTATTCGGGCGATCCTTCCGAGAACAACACCGTCGGTACCAGCCCGCGCCGTTTCGGCGACTCGCTGGCATTGCGCGGCACGGGGGCCGGCACGCAAATTTTGTTGGGCACGTTCAATAAACTGGTCGCTCTGCTCACCACCAGTGACGGGGTGAACTTCACCGCGACGCCCATCGCCACCGACATGGCCGAGGCCGACTCCCGTTGGGGTTTGGCCTGGGGCGCGGGCAACACCTTCTGGGTCAAGCAAGGCGCGGGCAATTTAAAGAATCTAACGATCAATATGGCGGCCAAGACGGCCGCCACCACGATCAGTGTTCCCCTGGCCGCCGGTCCCGGCGGGCCTCTCGACGTGGATTTGAGCCGCAATCTGCTGGCGATTGTGGATCCGGGCAGCACGACGGATCCCGCCAAACACAAGCTGCGCCTGTTTGATATCTCGAATCCCGCCGCCATCATGCAGGTGGGGCCGACGATGAGTTTTCCCGCTGCCCTGGCCAACGGCAACTTCGTCGGCGACGTCTCGATGCGCAACGGCCTGCTGTTCGCCCTGGAGACGAACAACGGCCTTTTGGCTTACTACATCAAATCCGGCGTTTATTATCCGGTGGTAATTACGACTTCTCCGGCGAGCGTGACTCTCTGGGAGAAGGCCGAGAATTGGAAGTTCAACGTGGCGCTCAGCGGCACGGGGCCATTCAGCTATCAGTGGCAGCGGGGGGAAACCAATCTGGACGGCCAAACCGGCTCCAGCCTCAGCTTCCCGGCTATTTTGCCGGCTGACCAAGGCAGTTACAGAGTGGTGGTGACCAACTTTAGCGGCAGCGCCACAAGCAGTGTGGCGACCCTGACCGTGCAAGGGGGCAATGCCTCCGATCAGGTCACGAACATTTGGAATGTGCTTCCGGATACCCGGCCTTACGTCACCTCCGGATACAAGGAATATGGAATTGCCATCAACCCCGTGAATCAAAACGTCCTGGTGCTGACCCGCCAGAATCCCACCAACATGCTGGTAGTCCTGGATTCCGTCACGGGCGCCGAAAAGCATTACATCGATTATTTCGGTCTGTTGCCCTTCACCTCCGGCTACAATCGGGTGGGCGTGGCTGATGATGGGACGGTTTACCTCTGCAATTTGAGCACGGATACCACAGCGAATCCGTTCCGGATTGATGGTCTGTCGGATGACGGTCCGGTTCCCCTCGGGGCGGGCCGGCAACTCTTTTCCGGCGACCCGGGCAATGGCCAAACTTCGACCAAAGTGGTTTGGGGCGGCACGATGGCGGTCCGCGGCGCCGGGGCTAACACGCAGATTCTCCTCGGCTCGGGCAGTTGGGATCAATCGAGCTGGACCGTGGCGATTCTGCAGGCGGACGCCTTTGGCAACTTCACCTCTACTCCCATTTCGGTGTATGATGCGCCGGATAAATTTGCGCGCCTCGGGATCTGCTGGGGGCCCGGCACCAACACCTTTTGGGCCAAGTCGGTGGGGCAGCTTGTCCTGGTCGAGTTTGATCTCGGCACTTGGGCGGGCCACGTGAAAAAAATCTATCCGATCACGGGATCCCGCAGTGTGCCGTCCTCGATCACCGGCATCGGCTACCACCCTGGCTACAACTTGCTGGCCGGGATTCAAAACGGCAGCCCGCCCTCGCCGGTGAGCGTGCCGGTGTATGACGTGTCGGACCTGGAGACGGGTCCATTCTGGGTGGACCAGGAACTGTTCACCACCTACAACGCCGATATCGAATTCCAGGGCCAGGTGGATTTCGCGGGCGATCTGCTGGTGGCGCTGGGCCTCAACAATGGCATCAAGGCTTTCCGCATCAACCCCGGCGCGGCCAAGTTGCCAATCATCGTGACCCACCCGGTTGGCGGCAGTTGGTTCGCGGGAAGCAGCCCGACTTTGAGCGTGGTGGCTGATGGCCTCACCGCCTTGAGTTATCAGTGGTACTTCAACGGCACGCAAGCGCTGGCCGGAGCTACTTCGGCGAGCCTGACGCTGACCAATATTCAGACGATCCAGGCGGGCGCGTACTCTGTGCGGGTCAGCTTCGCCGGCGGATCGCGGGACAGCCTGGCCGCGGTGATGAACGTCCTGCCGCTGCATAACACGGGGCAGATGACCAATATCTGGGCGGTGCAGGCCGGCAGCCGGCCCTATCTCAACACGGGTTACTTCGACTACGGCATGTCGTTCAACCCCGCCAATTCAAACCTGTTGGTGGCCAGCTACGTCGCCACCAACGCGACGCCGGTCATCATCGCCGTGATGGACGCGCTCAGCGGAGTCCATAAACACGAATTGGACGTGAGCATGGTGTCCGGGGGCAATCGTTGGGTGAACAAGATTGGCGTGGCCAATGACGGAGTCGTTTATGCGGCCAACCGGACCACCGCCCCCGCCACCGTGCCGTTTGTCTTGTATCGCTGGGCGAACGATGACCCCGGCACCATCGCCACTGTTGCGTATAGCGGCGATCCGTTCGACCCCATGAACCCCAATAAGAATGTGGGTTGGACCATGGACGTGCGCGGCTCGGGCGTGAACACCGAAATCCTCTTGAGCACCGGGAATACCAATGTGGTGGCTCTGCTCACAACCACGGATGGGCAGAATTTCACCGCCCGGCAGATTCTGGTGCCCGGCGCGGCGATCGCTTTTGCCCGGTTGGGGATTTGCTTTGGGGAGGGCAACACCTTCTGGGCCAAAGCCTGGCAGACGGAATCGGGCAAGCTTCTGCTGGTCCAATATGATGCTCAGGCCGGAACCGGCGTCATCCTGCGGAGCTACGATACCGGCCAAGTGGCGGCCACGCTGACGTCGATCGCCTACAACGACAATCTCAAATTCCTCGCGGGCATTGCCCGCGACGATCAGAAAAACGTGCAGTTGTACAGCCTGGCGAACCTGGACAATGGTCCGGTCCTGCTTGACCAGGAGCTGTTCCCGACCTACAACCCGAGCATCGAGGCCAACGGCGCGGTGGACTTCGGCGGCAACACCTATGTGTTCGCCCTCAACGAAAACAACGGGGTGATGGCCTTCCGGATCGACAGCGGGTATCAGCCGCCGGTGAGTTCGTTCCGCGTGCTCTCCGCGGTTCCCAGCGGCAACAACGTGACCCTCACCTGGGAAGCCGTGAGCGGCGTGAGTTACCAGGTCGAATACGTGGACGCGCTGGGCAGCGCCTGGCAACCTCTGGGCGCTCCAGTGCCCGCGACCGGCCCCACCGCCTCTTACCTCGACACCCCGGCGGGCGCCAAACGTTTCTACCGCGTTCGGACGCAGTAGAGTTGGGGTGACGAAAACGCGTGTGAAGGATTCAACCGCCGCTGGCTTCGGTCAGCGGCGGTTTTCTTAAAAGACTGCATGAAACGACTGCTGCCGCCGAAATGCCGCCTCGGATGGTTGGGTGCCTTCGGCGCCCTTCTATTGCTGGCCTTTGCCTCATGCCGCACCGCCTCCGAGCCGCGGGCCATTGAGCTTTTCAACGGACGGGATTTGGCTGGCTGGACTGCCGCGGCGGCCGACCCCAAGGTGGCGAAAGACCGGGTATGGAGCGTCCGGGAGGGCGTGCTCGTCTGCCAGGGCGAGCCTGTGGGATACCTTTACCGGGGGCCCTCAGTAGCCGATTTTCGGCTGATCGTCGAGTATCGCTGGCCGGGCAAACCGGGGAATAGCGGCATTTTCTCCCGTTTGACGCCCGGTTCTCAAGCCATTCCTCGAACCGTCGAAGTCCAATTGCACCACGGCGACGCCGGCGATGTGATGGGATTGCGCGGACGGACAATCGCCCCGGAACAGGCGCGTTTCTTTTCGATTCAAGCGCATCCTGTGGCGGGGGATATTGCGGGGGTGAGGAAACTTGCCGACTTTGAGAAGCCGCCCGGCGAGTGGAATCAAGTGGAGATCCTGGCCCAAGGCGGGCACTACACGGTGTGGGTGAACGGAAAGCTGGTCAATGAGGCGAGCGGGGTTGAAACTCTTGCCGGCCCCATCGGTCTCCAATCCGAGGGCGGGTTGATCGAGTTTCGGCGCGTTTCCCTGACCCCGCTGGGTCGGTAAACCTGCCGCGCGGGGTAAAAATTCAGTTTCCCGGCGAGGCGACCGCCGGGTCGCGGGAAATTTGGCTTCCCCGTCTTTTGTGTTATTTTTCGCCTGGAAGGAAAAAATGAACCGTGCATTCATCCACGCCGTCCAAAGGAGAATATGAAAAACACACTCGTGATCGTTGCCGATCTGGCCAGCCTCAAAGCGTATCAATTGCGGGAAACCCATTTGGGAACTCCGCGGCTGGAATTGATTGAGGACTATCGCAATGGCCTCGCGACGGAACGTGTTTTGGACCGCGTATCCGATTTTTCTGGAAGTTTCCCGCGTGGCGCGGGCGCCGGGTTGTCCGCGGGAGAGCGGCACAACGCGAACCTGGAGTTGCGAAAGCGCCTCATCCGGGAGTTGGGACAGCGTTTGAACCGGCTGGCGGGCGATCCCAAAATCGAGCGTTGTTTTCTTGCCGCCAGCCGCGAAATCCTGAATCCCTTGATCAACGAGTTGGAAGCGCAGGTGCGCGCCAAGATCACTAAAAACCTTCCGGCTGACCTGACTAAATTGAAGCCGGCGGCCATTCTCTCGCGGTTCGCTCCGCCGATGGCCGCGGCCGGGACACGCCCGGCCCTGCGCGCGCCATAGTCTCTCGGCGAGGACCAATTAGCTCGAACGCGGTTTTGCCGAGGGGTGCGAGTTTTGGACAACGGAGCGGGGCTCCGAGGTCAGCCGAATGAGACTGTACGACGCGCATAATCATTTGCAGGACAGCCGGCTGGCGCCGTTTGCGAACGAGATCCAACAGGTGCTGTCGGGCGAACCCATTGCGCGGATGGTCGTCAACGGCACCTCGGAAGCGGACTGGCCTGCGGTGAACGAGTTGGCGCGCCAGGATGAGCGGGTGATTCCCTCGTTCGGTTATCACCCGTGGCTTGTCAACCATCGCTCGAGAAACTGGAAGGAGAGTTTGGCGCAATTTTTGGATTCAACGCCATCCGGGGTGGGCGAGATCGGATTGGACCGTTGGATCAAGGGTCACGATTCGGAGACGCAGGAGAGGATGTTTGTCGAGCAGTTGCGGTTGGCGGCGAGTCGCAATCTCCCGGCGAGCATTCATTGCCTTCGGGCTTGGGGTCGCCTGCTCGAGATCCTGCGGGCTGAGCCGCGGCCCGCTTGCGGCTTCCTGCTGCATTCGTTCGGCGGCCCCCGCGAGCTGATTCCCGCGCTGGTTGATTTGGGCGCGTATTTCTCGCTGCCGGGATACTTCGCGCACGAACGAAAGTATCGGCAACGGGAGGCGTTTCGCCGGGTGCCGCCCGAGCGGCTGTTGATCGAGACGGATGCGCCGGATCAAGGGTTGCCGCCGGAATGGGCGGCCTATTCCCTTGGCGATCCCGCAAATGACCAGCCTCTGAATCATCCGGGCAATCTGGGGGCGGTCTATGATTTCGCGGCGGAGCTTCTGGACGAAGACCGGGAGCGATTAGCGGAGCGGGTGGAGGGCAACTTCTTGCGGCTGTTCGGAGGAATTGGCCGCTGTGCCTGAAACGGACTCGGCCGGCCCGGGACCATCCGGGAGGCGGGGCGAGTCGGCAACAATGCTTTCCACGAGCCGCGAAGCCGCCACAAAACCAAAGGCGCCCGTTACAAACGAGGCGGTTCCCAAACCCCGATTGCAGTCCAGGCGGAGGTCCGGGGCATCCTTACGATCCCGGCAAACTCCGCCATTCGCCGCTGGAAAAAGCTGCGGTTCCCGAGAGAGCACGCATTCCACGCCGAACGGTTGATCTCCTCGCGGCCAGCCGTAATGTCGGCGCAGCAGCCGGCGCACTTGGAACATAAGCCGGTCATGGCTGGTGTGGGCCAAGTCCAGGACTTCGATGGCTCGCGGGTCGCGCCGGCCCGCCGCTCCGCCCACGGTTACCACATTCGCTCCGCGCGCGCGGCTGTTCGCGATCAGCGATGCCTTCAGTGAGGGAGAGTCGATGGCGTCCAGCACCGCGTCGAAACCGGGCGAGAGAATGTCCGAAGCGTTGGATTTGAGAAAAAAGGTTTGCCGGGCGTGAACCGCGCATTCCGGGTTGATGGCCCGAATGCGTTCCGCCATGGCTTCGACCTTCGGTTTGCCGAAGTTTCCGTGCAGCGCATGGAGTTGGCGTCCGACGTTGCTGATGCAGACGTCATCGAGATCCACCAGCGTCAAAGCGCCGATGCCCGAGCGGGCCAGCGCCTCCGCCGCCCAGGAGCCGACACCTCCAAGCCCCACCACGCAGACATGCGCTCCCCGCAGCCGCTCGAGCGCCGCGCGCCCGTACAACCGGCCAACTCCGCCAAATCGCCGCTCAAAAGCAGTCATCAGCCCAATTGTGGCAAAAATCTTCGGGCCGGAAAATCGAAAACCCGGAGGTCTGCCACGGCTGGCAGGCGGCGGGCGCGGGGGGGGGGTATCCGGCCCCGCGCGGGTGAAGTTCAGGATTTACTTAAGCTTCCAGGTTTTCGGCACCTCGATCAGGTCGGCGCGCATTTTCCCGTTCTCGGTGACCCGGGCGAGGAAGTAAACGTTGCCGTTTTTGCCCACAGCCAGGGAATTGACATAGAGCGGACGGCGATTGGTTTCTTCAGCCACATTCCCGTAGAGGATGGCGCCGCGATCGGCATAGGCGCCGGTGGGGATGTCGTAGGTGATCAGGTGCAGATCCTCCAAACCCTTCGCTTCACCCATGGCGGTGCTGGATTTGCCGGCGAGGCGCTTGCCGTTGACATAGATAGGGGCGCCGGTCAAATAGTGCAGTGTTCGTCCGTCCGGCCCCAAGGCGAAGCCAAGGTACCCGTAGCTGAACTGGTCGAACATGCCGCTCCGCTGCGAGGGCGCCGAGGTGAGGCGATCCAGAACCTCCAGACGCGGGCGATCCGGTTCAAACCGGAACAGATATCCCGAGTTCCCATGGACGCCATAAATGACCCTGGCTTTGGGATACCAAACGGTCTGGCGCCAATTGTAGCCCATGTGCCCGGGAGAAGTGGGATCGTAAAGACCGAAGTAGTCCTTCTTCATGTCCTCGCCTTGAATCGTTTGCACCTGGTCACGGGCCGGATCGTAAACCATGAAGACGCCTTCGGAGGTGGTGAACCAGGCGCGGCCCGTGGCGGAATCGACGCAAATCGAGCGGCATACGGTGCGATAGGTCGATCCCTTGCCGTCTTCGCCCTGGGCGCACATTTTGCCGAAGTCCTTGAATTGGCGGGTGGACAGGTCGTAGCGGAAGAAGGAACCCGAAGGCCAGGTGAGTCCAAAAATGCGGCCGCGATGCGTATCCATGTTCATGGTGAGGATGCCCTCGCGTTCGGGCGCGATCCCGAGATCCTCGAAAATTCCGGATTTCATGTCGTAGGCGAGCAGGTGGCCTCCCGGGTACGCCTTATAGCCCGCCGGCGGAATGCCCATTTTCTCCATGCCATCCACCATGGAATAGACTCCTACATGGGTGGCGAAATAGAGCTTGCCCTTCGACTCCACGAAGTTGACGTGGCTTTTGCCTTGGGGGATGGATTTGGTCCCCAGCTCTCCGCAGGCCTGGGTGACGTCGCCCAGATGTTCTATCTTTCGGGTTCTCGGATCGAAGCGGAACATTTGCGCTCCAACATCGATCGATTCGGAGCTGAGCACGTAATAAATTTTCCCATCACTGCCGGTGGAAACGGCGTTGTAGGCGTCATGCGCCTGCGGGAAATCGGAGTTATACGCCGTGGCGGCGAGGGTGCGAGTTTCCCCCGCGGCGGCGGAGACGCACAGGCCGAGCACAGCGCTGGTTGCAAAAAGGCGGGTGATGGGGTGCATGTTAGGTTTTCGTCGATTGGTCTGGTTCAGGCTTTGGCCAGTTCAGCGGCGTGTTTTTGGATGCGGCGAATCGCTTCGGCGATCTGATCCATGGCCGTTCGCTCCGCGAGGAGCATGGTTTGGGTGAACCAAACCGCTTGCTCGCAAAGTTTCTCGTTCTCCGGGCAATTGCGATTTTGCTCCAGCCAGGCTTTCATCCGCTGGCTGCCATAGATTCGGAGGAAATGTTTGTTTTCCGCGAGACCGGAAACGTATTCCTCGCGGTTCATCGCGCCATACCCGGCGGAGCAGGGCACGCCCTCGGCGCTGAGCGCGGCCAGAAACCTGGCGCGGGGCAGGCCGGCGAAGGCCGCCGGGTCGTAACGGAACATGTAAAGGTGATACGCGCTGCGCGTGGCGCCGGGATAGAGCCGGGCGGGCTTGATGCCCGGAATCTGCTCGAAAAGGCGCGTCAGGTGCGCGGCATTCTCGGTTCGCCTTTGGGTTTGCGCCACCAGACGCTTCATCTGTGCGCGCAGCAGATTGCCTTGGAATTCCGCCAGGCGCAGGTTCGAGCCCCGGGTGCCGGAGTAGCTGAAATTGTAGCCGGTCGCTTTCCGGGCCCGGCCTTGATTATGAAAGTTGTAGCACACTTCGGCGAGTTGGGCGTCGTTGGTGAGCACCGCCCCGCCCTCGCCGGAGTTGAGATTCTTGCTGGCTTGAAAACTGAAGCAGCCCGCCAGCCCCAGCGTTCCCACTTTCTTGCCTTTCCATTCGGCCAGATGCGCCTGGCAGGCGTCTTCGACCACCGGAAGGTTGTGTTGCCGTCCAATCTCGAGCAGGGCGTCGAGATCGGCCGGCGAGCCGCCGACATGCACCGGCATGATGGCCCTGGTTGCCGGCGAGATGGCTCTGCTGGTGGCTTCCGGGGCTATTTGGAAGGTATCGAGATCAATGTCGGCAAACACCGGCAGCGCATAATTCAGCGCCACTACGTTGTAGGTGGCCACAAAGGTGTAGGGCGGGATGATGACCTCATCCCCCGGACCGATGTCCAGCGCGCCGAGCACCGTCGAGAGGGCGGCGGTGCCGCTGGCGGTGGCCAGGCAATGCTGGGCGCCGGTGAGTTGCGCGTATTCCGCCTCAAACTGGGCCACGGCGCGCCCGTTGCCGCGGAACCAATGCCGGCTGCGCAACGTCTCCAACATTGCACTCTCCTCGCTCTCATCGAAGATCGGCCACCCGGGAAATCCCGAGCAGAGCGGCTGGCCTCCGAGTTTGGCGGGTTTGCCGCCGGTCAGTTCAGCGGCGGCCAGATTCAGACCTGGCAGGCTCAGCGCCAACCCGGCCGCGGATGTCGTACCGATGAATTTGCGTCGGGAGAGGGGATGTTTCATACAATTGGCAAGAGCGCTAAAATGGCTTTGGGAAGTTTGCTGATGGCGCGCATCATGGGTACATGCTGAATTATCCTCTCAGAAAGTCAAATCAAGAAATCCTATCCAAATCGCCTGTCGGGTTAGAGTTTGTTTCCGGCTTGTCCCCGCGCTCCGGCGGCGTATGCTGCCGCTCAGGTTGCACGGCCGGCGATCCGTTTGCAGCTCGGCGCCGCTCGGCGCCGCTCCCGGGCGGCTGCTCGGCGCGGCCGCAGGCCGCCCGGCGGAGCTTCGCGGCTTGTGGGTGGATGCCTTTGGCCCGGGATTTTTCAACGCCGGTCAGGTCAGGAA
>JBDHQH010000194.1:0-4365 GCA_039806935.1 Verrucomicrobiota bacterium | reverse complement strand
GGCTGCGATCCCTCCGGGATCGGACATGGGCCTGTCCGAACGCACAGGCGGAAGGAGGATTCACTATCGTGAAGGGAGGTTTTCGTATCGTGGAACGGGTAGGGACGCCTGGCCTAAGACGTCCGGGTGAGACGTCCCGGCCAGCCGGGGAGCGCAGCCTAAAGGCTGCGGCTACAGGGGAACTGCGTAGAGACGGCTCACTCGAGCCGGGCCGCGCGTCAGTGGTGTTTGAAGAGTGTTTGGCGGTTTCGCAGCAGATACCACACGATCACCACGTTGATGAGAAGGATAATGAAGACGCTGAGCCGGAATCCGCGGATCAGGTCGTACACCTCGATGGGGATGAAGAAGGCGGACTCGCCGATGGCCAGCCAGCCGGCCCAGCCCACCCGGAACATGAGGCCGACGCCCTCGACAAGCGAGAACAGGCTGTAGGCCAGAGTGGCGGCGGCGGTCCAGACGACTTTGGCGGCGCTCAGCTCGCCGATTTTGAGAGCCAGATCGGTGAAGAACTTGCGCTCGGGGTTGAGGCGCAGGAATTGGAGCAGCTTGCGGAATTCGGCGGGCAGGTCGTTGTCCGAGAGTTTGTAGGCGGTCACCGCGAGCGCCACAAACAAAGCGCCCTTGAGCAGCTTCATCGCGATGATCGCGTAGAGCGTCGGCGCCCGCTTTTTGGCGGCTGGGGATTTGGACATGCCGCCGGGCTCAGCGAATCCCCGCCAGCAACCGCTCCGGCAACTCGGCAATCGGCACCCGTTCCTGTTTCATGGTGTCGCGGTCGCGCAGCGTCACGGTATCGCGCCACTCGGGACCTTTTTCGCCCAGGGTATCGAAATCGATGGTCACGCCGAAAGGCGTGCCCGCCTCGTCCTGGCGGCGGTAGCGCCGGCCGATGGCGCCGGCCTCGTCGTAGGCGACCGCCAGGTGTGGCCGGAGCAGATCCCGCACTTCGCGGGCCTTGCGCACCAGTTCCGGTTTGTTCTTGAGCAGCGGGAACACGGCCGCCTTGATGGGCGCGATGCGCGGATGAAACCGCATGACAACGCGGGTCTCGGGTTTGCCCTTTTCGTCCGGAGCCTCGTCCTCGCAATAGGCGTTGCAGATGAGCGCCAGCGCCAGGCGATCCACGCCGGCCGAGGGTTCGATAACGTGCGGCAGGTATTTGGCCCGGGCCTCCTCGTCGAAGTATTCGAGCGGTTTGCCGGTGAATTTCTGGTGTTGCGAGAGGTCAAAATCGCCGCGGGCCGCGACCCCCTCCAATTCCTGGGTGCCAAACGGGAATTTATAGAGGATATCCACTGTGGCGCGGGCGTAGTGCGCGAGTTCTTCCTTGGTTTGCCAGTATTGCACGAGCCGATCGCGGCCCAGGCCGATGCTTTCGTACCAAGCCATGCGTTGCTCGACCCAATAGCGATGCCAGAGCTGCCAGCCCCAATCCGGCCCGGGCGTCGCCGGCGCCGGGGCGTCCGCCGCCAGGGCGGCCACCGATCCCGCCATCCGCGACACCACTTCGTCCGGCCGGATGAAGTATTCAAGCTCCATTTGCTCGAATTCGCGCGAGCGAAAGGTGAAGTTGCGCGGGTTGATTTCGTTGCGAAAGGCCTTGCCGATCTGGGCGATGCCAAAGGGCACGCGCTGGCGGGAGACCTCGAGCACGTGGCGGAACTGGACGAAGATGGCCTGGGCGGTCTCGGGCCGCAGGTAGGCCACATTTTCCGGGCTCTCGACCGGGCCGACGTTGGTCTTGAGCATGAGGTTGAACAGGCGCGGCTCGGTGAGCAGGCAGCCGTTTTCGGGGTTGTAACGGGTGGTGTTTTCGACCGGCTCGGCGCGTTCGCCCGTGAGCGCCGGGTTTTGCAAACCGCGCAAGGCGTAGAAATACCGGGCGGTGGCGCGCGCGCTGTCCGCCGGCTTGCCCTTGGGCAGCAGCACGGAGAAAGCATCCTCGCAGGACTTGCCGGTCTCGTCCGTGGCGCCGGTGTAATAATACGCCGTGCCGCTTTGGGGCTCGATCTGATCGGCGCGGAAACGCTTGCGGGTGAGCAGGCAATCCACCATCAGATCGCCAAAAGTCTCGGTGTGCCCGCTGGCCTGCCAGATGCGCGGATGCATGATGATCGAGGCCTCCAGGCCGACCACGTCCTCGCGCATTTGCGTCATCGACCGCCACCAGTAATCCTTGATGTTGCGCTTGAGCTCGGCGCCTAGAGGGCCGTAATCCCAGAAGCCGTTCAGCCCGCCATACAACTCGGAGGATTGAAAAATAAATCCCCGCCGTTTGCAGAGGGAAACGATCTTCCCCATCAAGTCAGTAGTCTTGGGTTCCGCCATAACCGTAAAAGAGCTAGTGTTCGCGAAGCGGCGGGGAGTGTCAAGAAAGTCGGGAGAACCGCAAGGTGAAGGAATGGCGGTTCGTTCTCGAGGCCGCTCCGGGAGAGTCGGGGCGCGAGCGGCTCCGGCGTTCAGGCGGGCGTTCCCGCCGCGTCATCCATCATGGCTTTGATGGCGGTCTCGACTTCCCGGGCGACCGGGGCCAGTTCCGGCACGGCGAACAACCCCAGGATCTCCGTGGGCAGCATCGTGCCGAGCCTGACGCGGCCGTCCTCCTCATACACGGCAATCCGGCACGGCAAGGCGGTGGCGATGCCCATGTTTTCCTCGAGGACGCGCTTGGCCTGGACGGGACTGCAAACTTCGTAAACCCGGCAAGCCCGCTCGAACGGGATCCCTTTCTCAATCATCTTGCTTTGCAGGTCAATGACGGCGATGACGCCAAATTGGCGGGCTTTGACGGCCTCCTCCAATCGTTTGCCCACGGTTTCAACCGTACCCTGGGCCTCTTTGACGTGCAGTATTTTCATCGTTGGGGACGGCCGGGAGTCCGGGGCAAGCTACGCCACGATACCCCGCCGCGCAACCTCCGCCGCCGATGGAAACAGAAGGGAACGAAGAGGCGAGGGAATCGAGCGATTGTTGTGCGGATGACACCGGCCTGTTGTTTCAGGGACGGCTGGCAAAGCGGCAACTCGCAGAGGTGTTGCCCGGGGGGACGGCAGCGCCCTGAGGGGCGATCGAGGTCCGCCAAATTCGGGGATCGGAGAGGAGGAGCATTTTCCCGCATCGTTTCCTTTGTTTGCTTCTGTAAATCACAGCGGTGGCTTTGGGCTTGGCACGGGGTTGGAGGCGCATACACTGTGAGTTATGAGAAAGTTCCTGCTAATCGCGGGCCTGTGGCTCGGCGTGGCGATGACGCTGCGGGCGCAGGTGGAGGTGGAGGTGGTTTTCGAGCAAAAGCAGTTCTTGCCGGGGGAAGCCATGCCGCTGGCGGTGCGCATCACGAATCGCTCGGGCCAGACGCTGCGTTTGGGCGAGGGCCAGGACTGGCTGACGTTTACCGTGGAATCACGCGAAGGGACGCTGCCGCAACGCGTGGGGGATCCGGAGGTGGCGGGAGAATTCACGCTCGAGTCCTCGATGCGCGCGATCAAGCGCGTGGATTTCTCCTCCGCATTCGCGTTTACGCAGCCCAACCACTATGCGGCGGTGGCGACAGTGCGCATCCCCGAGTGGGGCCGCGAGGTGGTGAGCAAACCAGCGGGATTCGACATTATCCAGGGGGCGAGGATGTGGGAGCAGGAGTTTGGGGTGCCGCCGGCGGACGGCTCGACGAATCACACCCCGACGGTGCGCAAATACGTTTTGCAGCAGGCGAATTACCTGCGCGGCCAGTTGCGCTTATACGCGCGGGTGGTCGAGCCGGTCAGCGGCCGGAGCGTGAAGGTGCAGACGCTGGGGCGGATGGTGTCGTTCAGCCGGCCGGAGGCGCAGGTGGACCGGCACAGCAACCTGCATGTCATCTACCAGAACGGCCCGCATACCTTCAGCTACTCGAGCCTGGATCCCAACGGTGAGTTTATCACCCGCACCATCTACGAAATGGGCCCCGACCGGCCGCGGCTGCGCGCGGATGCCGCAGGAAACATCGTGGTGACAGGCGGCACTCCGCGCGCCGGGGAGGAGCCGGCGCCGGATCCGAATGCCCCGTTGCGACCGCGGCCGGAGATGCCTCCGCCGCCGCGGTGAGTCTGGTCACTCGACCAGATCCTCGGCGGAGCCCACGCGCGACTGAATGAACTGCAAAATGGGGGTGGCCCGCGCGAAGGCGTTGCTCTCGGTCTGGCCGCGGAAAGTCCGCATGACGATGCGGGCGGCAGCGATCACCTCGCCGTTGCGGTCCCGCACCGGCAGCACCACCGAGACGGATTCCTTGTCTTTGCCGTAGTATTTGACGCCGCGCCGGAGGACGTCCAATTCGTTCTCGCTGCCGGGCTGGCCGAGTTGGGCGGGATTGCGCCCGCCCACCAG
>JBDHQH010000193.1:0-4416 GCA_039806935.1 Verrucomicrobiota bacterium | reverse complement strand
TCCCCGCCTGGCCCGGATGCCTCCTGACGATGTGGGTTGAGCAACCGTCGGCGGGTGAGTAGCTTTATATAATATGGCGCGTGCTCCGATGAAACCGAAGGATTCAGATTTCCGCCACACTCTGGCGATCCCCACCGCTGAGGGCGTGTTTTTAGCCCGATTTTCACACCGGGGACTGTGTGAACTTTCATTTCCCGGCGGCCGGCCGCCGCGCGGTTCGGTGGAATCGACCGCGGCGGTTCCCGCCCGGGTGCGGCGCTGGCTGGCGCAGACTGCTGCGGCGCTGAGTCGCGCGCTGCAGGGCCGCGCTCCCCGAAGCCTGCCTCCTTTGGATCTCACGGCCGGCACCGATTTCCAACAGGAGGTCTGGCGCGTGATGTCGGAGATCCAACCCGGCCAAACCCGCAGCTATGGTGAGTTGGCGCAAGCCTTGCGGCGTCCCCATGCCGCCCGCGCGGTTGGTGGCGCGTGCGGCGCCAACCCGATCCCGGTGCTGGTGCCATGCCACCGGGTGCTCGCCGGCAACCGCCGCCTGGGCGGCTTTTCCGGCGGCCTGGATTGGAAGCGGCGCCTGCTCGAACGCGAGGGCGTCCGTTGGTCGGAGTGATTGACAGCGGCGCGGCGGGCGCGCGCCAACCGCTGCCGCGTCGGCTTTCCATCAGAATTGCTGAAAAAAGATGGCGGCACCGGGCTAAACGTTGTTCAATCCGCCTCGATGAAACTCGGAATTGATGTGCTTCTGGAAGACAGCGCGCTCCGTTCGGAGCTGAAATCCCGGCGGATCGCCCTGCTCGGCCACCCGGCCTCCGTCACCCGCCTCGGCCAGCACACGCTCGACGCCCTGGCGGCACGGCCGGAGCTGAGGCTCACCGCCGCTTTCGGGCCGCAGCACGGCATGCGCGGCGACAAACAGGACAACATGATCGAGTCCGACGATTATCGCGATCCCGCGCTGGGCATTCCGGTGTTCAGCCTTTATGGAAAGGTGCGCCGGCCCACCCGCGAGATGCTCGAGTCTTTTGACGTGCTGCTGGTGGATCTCCAGGACATCGGCACGCGGATTTATACGTTTATCACTACCGTGGGCTATCTGCTCGAGGCGGCGGCGGAGACGGGCAAGACGGTATGGGTGCTCGATCGTCCCAATCCCGCCGGGCGCGAGCTCGAGGGCACGTTGCTCGAGCCGGGCTGGGAGAGTTTCATCGGCATCGGGCCGCTGCTGATGCGGCACGGACTGACGCTGGGCGAATTTGCCCATTGGCATGTAAATCAGAAAAAGCTCAGGACCGATCTGCGGGTGATCGAGATGGAAGGCTATCAACCCGAGGCCGGCCCGGGCTACGGCTGGCCGGCGTTCGAGTTGCCCTGGGTCAATCCCAGCCCGAACGCCTCGAGCCTGAACATGACCCGCTGCTTTCCGGGCACGGTGTTATTCGAGGGCACCACCCTCTCCGAGGGGCGGGGCACCACCGCCTCGCTCGAGCTGGTGGGCGCGCCGGGAATTGATTTTGTCCGGGTGCTGGCGCGGGCGCGGCAAGTCGCGCCTGAGTGGCTGGGCGGTTGCCGCCTGCGGCCCTGCTGGTTCGCCCCGACCTTTCAAAAGCACCACGGCCAGCTTTGCTCGGGAGTGCAAATTCACACCGATTTTGAGGACTACCGGCCCGGAGCCTTTCGTCCGTACCGCCTCGGCGCGCTGCTGCTCAAGGCGATCCGCCTCGAGTATCCCGAATACGAGCTCTGGCATCGGCTGGAATATGAGTACGAGACCGATCGGCTGGCGATCGACCTGCTCAGCGGCGGCCCGTTCCTGCGCGAGTGGGTGGATGAGCGTTCCGCCTCGCCGGCGGACTTCGAGGCCCGCCTGATCCGGGAGGAAAAGAGCTGGGCGGAGGAGCGCCGGCCGTTCCTGCTCTACGCATGACGAATTTTTCCTGGGGACTGGACGGCAGCATCGTCGGACTTTACCTGCTCGGCACGATGCTGGCCGGGGTGTGGGTCCGGCGCTATGTCTCGCGCGTCGAGGATTTCCTCGTCGCCGGCCGCGAGATGAGCATTTATCTCGGCATCGCCTCGCTGGCGGCGACCGAGTTTGGAATCGTCACCTGCATGTACACGGCGCAGAACGGTTACGAGAAGGGATTTGCCGGGGCGGTGCCGGGGCTGGCGCAGGCGGCGGCCATGCTGGTCATCGGCTGGACCGGCTTTGTCATCAAGCCGCTGCGCAACGCGGGAGTGATCACCATTCCCGAAATGTTCGAGAAGCGCTTCGGCCCGCGCGTGCGTTGGGCGTCGGGGCTGGTGATCGTTCTGGGCGGTCTGCTGAACATGGGAGTTTTCCTGCGCACCGGCGGCGAGTTTTTGGTGGTGGTCTGCGGGTTCAACGCGAGGTACCTGGAGCTGGCCATGACCGTGCTGCTGCTCGGGGTGGCGCTCTACACGATTCTGGGCGGCATGCTCTCGGTGCTGGTCACCGACTTCCTCCAATTTGTGGTGATGAGCGCCGGGATGCTGATTGTCACCGGACTGATTTTGACCCAGGTGGGCTGGGGCAACCTGCTCGAGGCGGTGCAACGGCATCATGGGGCCGGCGGCTTCAATCCGTTCGTGAACCCGACGATGGGCTGGCCCTACGTGGTGTTTAATATCCTGCTCAACACCGCCGCCTGCCTGGCGTGGCAGGCGGTGATCGCGCGCATCCTGGCCGCCCGCGACGCCCGCACCGGCCAACGGGTGTTTACCGGCACGGCTTTCTTCTTCGTCTGCCGCTTCATGATCCCCGGCATCTGGGGCATCGCCGCGCTGGCCACCCTCAGCCCGGCCGAGGTGGGCGGCAACACCCTGCACGCCATGCCGAAATTCCTCAGCACCTTCCTGCCCATGGGCTTGATGGGCGTGCTGGTGGCCGCCATGCTGGCGGCGGACATGAGCACCGACTCCTCCTACATGCTCACCTGGAGCAGTGTGATTTACAACGATCTGCTGGCGCCCTTCCGCCGCGGCTGGTCCGAGCGCAAGGGCCTGGTAGTCAACCGCGCCATCGTCGCGCTCATCGGCGTGTTCCTGCTCTTTTACGGGCTGTGGTACCCGCTCCAGGGCGATCTCTGGACCTACCTCGGAGTGACCGGCACGATCTATCTTTCGAGCATGACGGTGTTAATCATCTCCTGCTGCTATTGGCGGCGCGCCAACAATTGGGGCGCCGCCGCGGCCATCACGCTGGGCGCGCTGGTGCCGGTTGGCTATCTGGTCCTCGAGCAAGTGCCTGCCACCCGGCCCTGGACCGCGAAGATCGGCCCCTACTACTCGGGCATCGCCACCTACGCGCTGGTGGCGCTCGGCATGATCGCGGGGTCGCTGCTCAAACCCCTGCTGCAACGGAGGGCCGCTTGAGGGAACATTGGTTTTGGACCGCGCTGATGGCGCTGGTGATGCTCTGGTATTCGACCATCACGATCTACGTCGCCTGCCGCGGGAGCAAGGACATCCGCGGCATGCTCCAGCGCCTCCGGGATCGCCGCGAGTAAATCAGACCTCGACCACGGGTCGCGCGGCGTTCTCATAGGCGGCTTGGGTCTCCGCCGCCAGCTCCCGGAACTCGCCCGGCCGCAGACGCAAGCGCTCGAGCGCCGCTTCTCCTTCCGGACTTTCCGACGCCGGGCTCTCCAGTCCATGCGCGATGGTGTTGCCGGCAAAGGCCACGAGGGATAAGCCGGGGTTCCCGCTGTCCCGGGGCGAATGATGATTGGCGACGGCCTCGATGATTTTTTCCGGCAGCTTCCAGACGTAGAGCAAACCCGAGCCTACCTCGGCGTGATCAGCGCCCGTCACTGCGCGTTCGGCCTCGATCCCGCTTTTGCCGGCGGCCAGGCATTCCTCGATGCTGCGCCGGCCCTGATCCCCGAGAAAAGGAAACATCACCAGCTTGCCGATATCGTGCAACAGGCCAACGGTAAACGAGAGGGATGGTTCAAAGCTCAGCCCCGGCCGCCAGGTCACGTACACCTGAGCAGCGCAGGCCGCCCGCAGCGAGTGACTCCACAACCGCCCGGCTTCGGCCCCGGGAAGACCCAATACCATCGCCGGTCCAAACGCCAGCCGCAGCACGGTCTGCAAAAGTTGCTGATATCCGAGCAGCAAGACCGCCTGGTCCACCGATGTCACTTCCTCGGGAAATGCGTAAAGTGACGAGTTGCACACCCGCAGCAGTTTAGCGGTGAGCACCGAGTCGGTTTTCAGGGCCTGCACGATCTCCTCGTTGCTCGTGTCCGCCCGGTCCAACAGTTTGACCAGGCTCAACGCTGCCGGCGAAATCGAAGGCAGATTGCGGGCCTTCGCGATCATTTCGGGCGCTTTCATCAGCAACAAAATCGGTAATGGTTCACAACACGGCTCGACACTGACTCGATTGAGACATCG
>JBDHQH010000192.1:0-4433 GCA_039806935.1 Verrucomicrobiota bacterium | reverse complement strand
GCGGCGGAACCCGATTCCGCCAGCGAAAGCGTCGCCGGCGGCGCGGTGATCCCGCTCATCGTGATGGATGATGTGCCGTTGACGGACGCGATCAAAAACCTGGCCCGGCAAGCCGGTCTGAATTATATGCTGGATCCGAAGGTGACTTACGGGCAGCCCGGTCCGGATGGGCGGGCCGTGCCGCAGCCGATGGTTTCAATCCGCTGGGAGAACGTCACGGCCGAGCAGGCGCTCACCGCCCTGCTGAACAACCACAGCCTGCAACTCGTCGAGGATCCCAAGAGCAAAATCTCGCGGGTGACCGTCAAGGATCCCGCCGCGCCGGATCCGCTGGTGACCAAGGTGGTGCAGTTGAAGTACGCGGCGCCCACCAACATCATCGCGGCGATTCAAAACACGTTCACCGACAAACGCAGCAAAGTGGTGGCCGATGTCCGGACCAGCCAGTTGGTGCTCCTGGCCACCGAGAAGGAAATGTCCGAAATCGGCGCGCTGATCGATCGGCTGGACACCCAAACCCGGCAGGTATTGATCGAAGCCCGGTTGCTCGAGACGGTGGTCAATCCCTCGACCATGAAGGGCATCGACTGGTCCGGCACGCTGGAAAAGCAGATTGTCAGTTTCGGCAACGTCAACCGCTTCTCGCCCGCCACCACGATGAACCCGACCGGCGGCAAGTTCTTCAACCCCTCGACGTTCTTTTTGGACGCGGACGGCGTGTCGCTCGCGTTGAGTTTCCTGAACAAATACACCGATTCGAAGGTCATCTCCGCGCCGCGGACGGTCACCCTGGATAACGAACCGGCGCATATCGAAGTGGGCACGCAGTATCCGATCGTCAACGTCACCGCCAGCACCGCCAACACCTCGGGCGGATCGCAGGTGAGCTATTCCAACCTGACCGTCCGGCTCGATGTGACTCCGCGCATCTCGGCGAATAACTTCGTGAATCTGAAGGTCACCCCGCACGCCATGCGCCTGGCCGAGGTGAAAACCATCAAGGCCGGCTCGGGCGGCGGCAGCGGCGTGGCGCTCTTTGACGTGCCGGTCTTCAATACGCGCACCATCGAGACGACGGTCATGATCCCCAGCGGCAACACCCTGGTCATGGGCGGCTTGATGGAGGACAACATCAATGACATGAGCACGAAAGTGCCGGTGCTCGGCGATATCCCCGGCCTGGGCTACCTGTTTCGCAAGGATGACAAAGATCGCAAAAAATCCAACCTGACCGTGTTTATCACCCCGACCATTGTCGGCGAGGAGGATTTCCAGCCCACGAAGACCGGGTTTCTGCAAACTCCGGTGCCGACGCAGGACAGTTTCGGGGCCGATTGGTCCGCCTGGAACAGCGGCAAGCCTGGCAACCCGTTTGAAAAATCAGGGAGCGCCGGAACTGCCGGCGGCAGCGCCGCGGAAAACGCTGGCGGCGCCGGAGCCGACGAGGAGTTTTCTCCGCTCCCCGCCTCCAAGTAAGCTTTTTGCTGGTTCATCACCCACCGGCCCTCGCGGGGCCGGTGGTTTTCTTTTGCCCGGACGGATCAGGTCCGGCCGAGCCGATCCGCCACCTTTTTGAGATACTCGAACGAGTAAATCCCGGTGGCGTGGCCGTCCGCCCAGTTCGGCTGCAAGGCGTAGGTCCCCACGCGATGCAAAGAGCGCAACTCGAAGGAACGCGCGTTCAGCGGAATCTCCGGGCCTTTGTGCAATTGGCCCATGACATCACGCTCCCCCTGGCAGCCCGCGCAGGGGCAATATCGCCGGAGCATTTCCAGCGGAAGGAAAGACTCGGATCCGTCCTCCCACTTGATCGCCAGTTCCTGGCCCACCAATTGAACGTCCAATGGCCGCATGTCTTGAGTGTAGCAGTTGTCCGCCGGCGCGCCAGCCGGCCGCGCAGCCGATCAGGGAATTGCGCTGAAGGCGGGCTTGCGCCCGGGCGCGTTGCTCGGCCATGGTAAAGGCAGCCGCGCGATGGGCACGACGCTTTATGATCTGATTCCCCGGGACGAAAGGCCCGGCAACGACCTGTTGCTGGGGCGCTTCCTTGAATACACCGAGGCCAAACGGCTGCAATTGTATCCCGCGCAGGAGCAAGCGATCCTCGAGGTGTTCGACGATAAGAACGTCATTCTGAACACCCCGACGGGCTCGGGGAAATCGCTGGTGGCGGCGGCGCTGCATTTCCAGGCGCTGGTCCAGGGCCGGCGCTCCGTCTATACCTGCCCGATCAAAGCCCTGGTGAACGAGAAATGGCTGGCGCTCTGCCGCGAATTTGGCCCGGATAACGTCGGCCTGAGCACCGGGGACGCCACCGTCAATCGCCACGCGCCCATTCTTTGCTGCACGGCGGAAATCCTGGCCAATCTCGCGCTGCGCGAGGGCGCCGCGGCGGAGGTGCGGGAGGTGGTGATGGACGAATTTCATTACTACGCGGATCGGGAGCGCGGGGTGGCCTGGCAGATTCCGCTCCTGACCCTGCCGCAAGCGCGGTTTCTGCTCATGTCGGCCACGCTCGGTGACACCGCCTTTTTCGAGGCGGAGCTCACGAAGCTGAACCGCCGGCCGACGGTGACGGTCGCCTCGGTGGAGCGCCCCGTCCCGCTCGAGCACGCCTGGTCCGAGCTGCCGCTGGCAACCACGGTCGAAAACCTGGTGGCCCAGGGGCGGGCGCCCGTCTATGTGGTGCACTTCACCCAGCTCGAGGCCGCCCGCGGCGCCCAGGATTTCACCAGCATCAACGTCTGCTCGCGCGAGGAAAAGGCCGCCATCGGCAACGCCCTCGAGGGCCAGAAGTTCTCGAGCCCCTACGGCCCGGAGATCCGCCGCTGGCTCAAGCACGGCATCGGGCTGCACCACGCCGGGTTGCTGCCGAAATACCGGGTGCTCACCGAGCAATTGGCGCAGCGCGGCCTGTTAAAAATCATCTGCGGCACGGACACGCTGGGGGTGGGCATTAACGTGCCGATCCGCACGGTGCTGTTC
This sequence comes from Verrucomicrobiota bacterium, assembly GCA_039806935.1. Classification (GTDB taxonomy): domain Bacteria; phylum Verrucomicrobiota; class Verrucomicrobiia; order Limisphaerales; family UBA8199; genus JBDHQH01. Next base: position 1,448 of record JBDHQH010000192.1, on the reverse strand, counting down.
TCGCGGCTGTGCAAATTCGACGGCCAGAAGACCACCCTCCTCAGCGCGCGGGATTTTCACCAAATCAGCGGCCGGGCCGGGCGCAAGGGTTTTGACGACCGCGGCTGGGTGGTGGCGCAGGCGCCCGAGCATGTGGTGGAAAACCTCAAGCTGGCCCGGAAAGCGGCCCGCGACGGGAAGAAAATCGTCAAACACAAACCGCCCGAGAGGAATTTCATCAACTGGGATAAAAACACCTTTCTGCGCCTGATCGCCGCGCCGCCCGAGCGGCTGACCTCGCGCTTCCAGGTGTCCCACGGCATGCTGTTGAACGTGCTCAGCCGCCCGGACGACGGCTGCCGGGCCATGCAGCGGCTGATCCGGGATTGTCACGAAACCCCCAAAGCCAGGAAAGAGCACACCCGGCGGGCATGGCAGCTCTTCCGCTCGCTGGTGGACCGCAAAATCATCGAACTCATTCCCCGCACCGAAGCGGGGGCGCGGCTGCGGGTGAATGTCGAGCTGCAGGACGATTTTTCGATGGATCAGACCCTCTCTCTCTATCTGCTGGACACGCTCCGGTGGCTCGATCCGGCGGCGCCGGATTACCCCCTGGTGCTGCTCACCCTGGTCGAATCGATCCTGGAAAACCCCGAGCTTATCCTGCGCAAACAGCTCGACCGGGCCAAAAACCAGAAGCTCGCCGAGCTGAAGCTGGCCGGAGTCGAATACGACGAGCGCCTGGAGGAATTGGAAAAGCTCGAGTATCCCAAGCCGAACCGCGAGTTCATCTATTCCACCTTCAACGCCTTTGCCGATCAACACCCCTGGGTCGGGCAGGAGAACATCCGGCCCAAATCCATCGCGCGCGAGATGTTCGAGACTTTTCGCTCCTTCTCCGATTATATCCGGGATTACGAACTCCAGCGCTCGGAGGGACTCCTGCTCCGGCACCTGCACAGCGTCTATAAAACCTTGTCCCAGACCGTGCCGGATACGGCCAAGACCGAGCCGGTGCGCGAAATGGAACTCTACCTCGGCGCCCTGATCCGGCAGGTTGATTCCAGCTTGCTGGAGGAATGGGAGAAGCTGCGCGATCCGAATTACCAGCGCGTCGAAGCGCGCGAGGCCAGGCCGCCCGGCGCGGAGGAAGCCGCGGCGGACATCACCCGGGATCCGCGGGCCTTCACCGCGCTGATTCGCCACACGATCTTCAGTTTTCTGCGCGGCCTGGTGAACGCCGATTTCGAGCAGGCCCTCGGCTATTTAAGCTCCGCCGAGGACGCCGAGGGACAGCCCTGGACGCCGGCCCGGTTGGAAATGGTTCTCGAAGGTTACCATGCCGGGCACGGGCGGATTTGCCTGGATCCGGACGCGCGCAATCTCCGTCACACCTACATCCTCCCCGCCGAAGACCAGCGGGTCTGGCGCGTGCAGCAGATGCTGGTGGATCCCGAGGCGCACAACGA
>JBDHQH010000002.1:0-100028 GCA_039806935.1 Verrucomicrobiota bacterium | reverse complement strand
TGCGGACGAGTATGATGGGGACGGGGTGACCCAGGGTTGGCGCGATCTCGGGATCAAAATGGAGGGCGAGATGGCCCGCGAGCTCGCGGGTTCCTTCGATGAAATATTCGGTCGCGCCGAGTTCCGGCATAAGTGGCTCGTCCATCTGCGCAAACCGACCGGAAGCGAGAGGTCCGTGGCGAACGGGCGCGAGCTTTTGGTGAGCGGCCCGGGGCGCGGGCACAACCCGATCCGCGCCGCGTTGCGCCGGGATCTGGCGCCGGCTCGCGACGTCCGGATTGTGGTCGCGTATTTTCTGCCTTCGTGGCGGATGCGCCGGCAACTCATGCGAGTGGCGCGGCGCGGCGGGCGGGTGCAACTAGTCCTGGCCGGGAAGTCAGACGTTCGGCTTTCCCGCTGGGCGAGCCGGAGTCTCTACCGGCGATTGCTGCGCTCCGGGATCGAGATCTACGAGTACCAGCCCCAAATTCTACATGCCAAACTCTACCTGATCGACCGGGCCGTGTATGTCGGCTCCGCCAACCTCGATCTCCGGAGTCTGCGGATTAACTACGAATTAATGGTGCGCTTTGAGGAGGACGCCGTGGCGGAGCAAGCCAGGGCCATTTTCGAGGATTGCCTGGCGCATTGCCGGTGCATCACCCTCGAGGATTGGATTCGATCCCGCACACTCTGGCGGCGTCTGAAACAGCGCTGGGCGTATTGGCTGCTGGTGCGGCTGGATCCGTACCTGGCGCGGCGGCAATGGCTGCGTTTGCCTGATTGACAGGTCAAGCCGAGAGCGACACCAGATAGCGTCTGAGGCGCGTGGCTTCCGCCTGATCCTCCGATTTCACATAGATCTGGTGCAGGTTGCCGCACATTCGCAATAACATGCGCCGAGGGGTAACTGGGGAGAGGTAATCATCACGCACATTGTAGTTGCCTTTGAGCAGGTACTGAACGCAATCCGCCTTGGCGAGCAATTTGCCGCCATTGAAAACATCAACATAAATCTCCGCCAGGCTCGTCTGATAGCGACAGAGAAAATGGCCGGGCAGGCCGATGCCGGTGATTGGCAGCCGCAGACGCCGGGCCAGCAGCAAGTAAACCAAGCTCAGGGTGATCGGGTTTCCCGTGCGCCGGTCGATCACCTTGTTCAGGTAGCTGTTGTCCGGATCGTAATACTCGTCCTCGTTGCCGGAAAATCCGAGCACCCCGACGAAAAACCGATTGATTTCCCGCAGCAAAGACTTGGCGTCCAGCCGCGAGGTGAGCCGCTGTTCGAGCGCGGCGGCAAAGCTGTCCAACAGCGCGCGATAACCCTCCGTGCTGATATCTGGATAGCGGGTGCGGGCCAGCAGCCAGGCGCCCTGTTCCACATCCAGATCCTGACCGTGCTTGAGGCAGAAGGCCAGGAGCTCGTTGTCGGCCTGAAGCCGCCCGAAGTGCGCCACAATTTCGTGCGCGCGCCGGCGAAGATTCGGATCCGGACTGAGCAGGTGCGGCTTGAGCCAAGGCAGCGCCCGCGGGCCAAAGGAAATGATTTTTTCCCGTACCGCCCCATAGACGGACGGGTCTTCGTCTGCCAACAGGTTCAGAAGGGCCGATCTTCGGCTTTCCGAGAGGTCGTCAGGCAATTGAATCGCATCCCGCTTCATACTCTCGCCATATCAATGAACCGGAAAAACGCGCGATGATCAACCACGAAACCTCCATTCCGAAAACAATTTAGGAAGATACTGGCGGCGAAGGGGCTCTATTCTTCCTGGTTTTCCCCCGGCTCGGGTGGCGGCGGCTTGCGAAGCGGCGGGTTCAGCGGCAAATCCTCAATGATCTTCTTGAGCAACTCGCGCTGTTCCCGGCGAGCGTCGCGAGCCACGGCGCGGATATCGAACAAGGCAACGAGCACGGCCAAGCCAAGGGCGAACAGGCAGGCGGTCCAATACAGCACGTAAATGCCGGGGGCGAGCCTCCCTTTCAGCGCCGTCTCTCCAAGGCCCAGCAGGAGCACCGCCACCAGCAGAAGGGCAATGCCCAGCCACCGGCGTTTCTTCCATTGCCTTTGCGCCATAAGGCAACTTACCGCAATGAGGCGCTCACAAAAGCCAAAAGCGGCGCCCCCCTGCTCTATCGGAGCCGCCCCATGACCGGCTGCCTATTCCGGCGCCAGGGTCACCCGACTGGTCTGATCGACGCCCAGCAGGAAACCAAAGCCGGCATCCAGCGGTTGCGACACAATTCCGTAAAAGGTGAAACGTCGGCCGGTATCCGGCTGTACCACCTTGCCGGTGAACATTCCGTCCGGGCGGGTAAAGGCGAGCGAGAGGCCATTCGTGCCGAGGTTCGTAACTCCGCCTTTGGGCCCAATGGCGATCAAATTAGCAAACGAAGACTCCAGATTGCCATTTTCAAAGGAGATGGTGGCGGAAGCCAGATTCAGCACCGGCTTTGCCACGCCGGGCGCTTGATAACGCCAGCCAGCGATCGCCAGACGATTGGTGAATCCTCCGCGATAATACTGCTCTTTTGGCTTCGCCGGCTTGATCCAGCTAGCTTCACCCGAGATCACCTCCCGCTCGCCGCCAAACCTCAGCCAACTCAGCACCGAGCCGCCACCCTGATAAAGCGAGGAGTACAGGGGCCAGAGGCCGCTTTCCGAGAGCCACGCCGCTTTGGTGAATTTCGTCCCGTCAGCCAGGATCGCGCTGATGGTGATGGTGCCGGAGGCGGCCACCTTGGCGGTGGCCAAGCCATCACCACCAGGCAGCACTTCCGAGCCGGAAACTCCGGGGAATCGCAGCGTGTATTTGCCTTGCGGAATGGATTTGCCAGCCAGCGCGCTGGCCGCCGCCCGTTCCCCGGCCAACGCCGCCACCCAATCACCGTCACTGAGCGTTCCCGAAAGCCGTGGCGCGCCACCGCCAGACGAAATCTGGAAGGCCAGGCGCAGCGCCGAGGCGCCGCGCCGCGCAATTTGCTTTTGCCCGTTGAGGTCGAGATCGAGGCTCCCGCTGAGCGGATAGCGGTTCGCGCCAATCCACAGCGCCCCTGAGTAGGTGCCGCGCCGGGTGACCTGAATGGTATAGAGCCCGGCGCTCGTCTGCTCTAATTTCGCCGTTTCGAAAAACAGGCCTTGATAAATGCCCTTCACGGGCAGGAATGGATTGGGAATAAAATTGGCCTGGAGCACCGTGTTCGTGCCCAAAGTAAAAACCAGCTTGGGCGCCATGGAATCGAACGAGCCGCTCCAGCCACTGAACACCTGGTCCACCCCTGGAATTGCGGTTATCGTATATCGCTTTCCGGCCACCAGCCCCTTGGCCTTGGCGAGATTCGGCGTGATCTGTCCCCGACCATTCACAGCCACGGTGACGGGATAAAAGTTGGCCTCGAGCACCATGCCTTTCGTAGCAGTGAAGTTAATGAGTTTCGTGCTGGCCGAGAGATCTCCCGTCCAGCCGCCGAAAACGTGGCCGGGATCCGGCACAGCGGTAGCGGTGTACTTGCGCCCCGCCACCATCGGCCGCACGGCGGAGGTTTGAATTTTACCGGATCCCTTCGGCTGCATCGTCACCGCCGGTTGATTGGTATCTCCACCCGGGCGGCCACCCGTAGGTTGCACCACGAGGTAAAAGGCCGTGCTCGAGGCATCCACGCCGTCCGATACCGATATCGTGATTTGAGCAACTCCAGTCCGGTCGGTGACGGGCGTCAACGTCACGGTCCGGTCCGATTCCGAACCGCCGAACACGATTTGATTGGTGGGCATCAGAACCGGATCCGAGCTTTCCGCGTAAACCGTCAGGTTGGAGGCGGCGGTTTCCGCATCCCCGATGGTGAACAGAAGCGGGCCCGCCGGCGCGCCGGGAGTGGTGACGACGTCGAGGAGCGTGGAAATAACCGGAGGATTATTCGGGCTGTTGGTGAACACCAACTCGGAGGAAAGGACGCTTTCCAAGCCGTTGGTGTCGTAAGCGCTCACTGCGAAATAATAAACCGCGTCGGAAACCAGGCCGCTGACCCCTTGGCGCATGGTCTGCCCCACATCCACCACAGTGCCGTAATGCCGGCTCGCCCCGCCTTGATAGAGCTTATACCCGCTGACCCCTGGAGACGGACTCGCACCCCAGGATAGTATTACGCTCGTCCCCGCGTAGCCGCTGAGACTTGCGCTGAGGAAAGCCGCTATCAAAACCAGATGAGCCGTGCGTCTCACCCTGCCAAAAACAACCACAATCGACATAACCTGACCGCGATATAGGAAAATGATTGCCACTTCTCACAACGGACATGGTAACGCGCCGATCAGGTTGGTGATTTTTGTAATAACCTGCTTCTCCACAGGCTCTTACAAATTGCAATTTATTCCAAGCGATCCCCCGAAGCCGTTTTTGATCTATCCCAGGAGGGGACACAGATGATCTCAAATTGGGCAGCGTGCTTGATAAGTAGGCAGGTATGGGCCTCAACCGCCGACAAAATATGCCGCATTGACACAAGGCGGAGTGGTTTGAATGCTTTGCGAGTGTCGGAAACCTGCTGGTTTGTTGCTCACACGAAGCCTCGCCGGGAAAAAAAATTCGCGGAAACCTGTTCCCGAAACGCTCTCTCCGTGACGCTGCCGTGCTACGATTCCGTGAAAAAATATCGCGGCAAAACCGCGATCTTCCGGAAGCCGCTATTCCCGGGCTACGTTTTCTTGCGATTGGATCCCGCGCGGAGGGAGGCGGCGCTGAACGACCATCTGGTGCGCCTTTTGGAAGTATCTGACCAAGAGAAGTTTAGCAGTCAATTGGAAGATATTTTATTGGCCTTGGAGGCTGGAGTCGGGATTCGCTTGGCGCCTGCGGTCGAGGAAGGGGTGCGGGTCCGGATCAAGGGAGGTCCGTTGCAAGGCATTGAAGGCTATGTGGAGCGGCGCTCGGGCATGACGACGGTGATATTGCGCCTGGATTTCATCAATCAGGCTGCGGCGGTGCGGGTCGAGGCGGATCTTTTGGAATTAATCTAAGGCAAACCTGATTTCAGGCATACGTTTTGCTTGGATAAACGGCGTGCTAATCACGTTATTATTAAGCTGGGTCGGGTTGAGCCTGGTTTGCACTCTGGCGCTGGCCGCCGCCGCTGGCAGCGGCTTCGCCGCGCATAATGAGCGATTCTTATCCAAACAGGAGCAACAATCAAGGGTGTCCCAACCCGGCGATAAAACCGGCGGCAAACCTCGGGCGAAAGCCATGCTAAGCGCCGGAGAGGGACGGCCGGCGATGATTGGGTCGCCGGGGTGTTAGCGACCGCCTGAAAGAGAATCATGGCATTCCTCGGGGAAATATCGGGCTTCGATTGGCTTTTCGGACGACTGGCGCACCCGGGTACTTGCCTCGGGAAGCGGCTCCGTAATTTCACCGACACGGTTTCCGTAATGAGCGGAGTTGCACTATTTCACGACCGCACGATCATAAACGCACGTAATCACGCGCCAGGTTTGGCGAGGGTTCAGTGGCCCGAGAGAACACTGAGCGGATGGGCAGAGACTCACCGCGGGGAAATGGCCGAAGCCTGGTGGGTGCGTGGAATTGAATTGATGAACGAAGTCGTGAGTCTAGGGATCGAGAGAGCGGGGATCAGTGCCAGCCGGCCAGGTCGGCTTCCCGCCTCCAAACGAGTATTGGATCTGGCGCTGATCGCGCTGATTTTTCCAGGTTGGCTGCTCATTTGCGGCATGGTGGCGTTGATCGTGAAGCTCGGCTCCAAAGGGCCAGTGTTCTTCCGCCAGAAGCGGATCGGCCATCGCGGCGCGGAGTTCACCCTCTTCAAGTTTCGCACCATGAAAGTGGACGCCGAGACTCGCTCGCACGAAGCGCACACCCGGCATCTGATCACGTCCAACCAACCGATGGAGAAGCTGGACGCCCGGCAGGATCCGCGGTTGGCGCCGCTGGCCGGCCTGCTGCGGGCGACCGGGCTGGACGAGCTGCCGCAGTTGATCAACATCATCCGTGGAGAAATGAGCTTGGTGGGCCCGCGCCCATGCCTGCGGTATGAATACGAGCAATACGAACCCTGGCAGCGTCGCCGGCTTGACGCCGTCCCCGGGTTGACCGGTCTCTGGCAGGTCAACGGCAAGAACGAAACCACTTTTCGGCGGATGGTGGAATTGGACATCGAGTACAGCCGACGCCAGAGCGTCTGGTTGGATATTGCCATCCTGTTCCGCACCTTCCCAGCCCTGTACCGGCAGTGCCGCAAACTGCGCGGCCGGCGGGGGGAGAGCCAGGAGTCCGCCGTCGCTTCCATCGCCAAATCCATTCCGAGCAGCACCAACCTATGATGACAAAGAAACAGATCTTAAATGTCGGCGTGGTCGGCTGCGGGTATTGGGGTCCGAACCTGATCCGCAACCTGAGCCAATCGCAAGATTGCCGTCTGCAAGTGCTTTGCGACACCAGCGAGCAGCGCCTCCAACACATGAAGCGCCTGTACCCGCAGGTCGCCATGACCCGGGATTTCCAGGAGGTGCTGAGCCGCCCCGAGCTGGACGCCATTTTCGTGGCGACGCCGGTTCGGTTTCACTTTGACATGGCCAAAGCCGCGCTGCTGGCCGGCAAACATGTGTTCGTCGAGAAACCCATGACGCGCACGGCTGCCGAATCGGAGGAGTTGGTCGCTCTCGCGCGGGAAAAGGGCCTCACGCTCATGGTGGGGCACACCTTCCTGTTTTCCCCGGCAGTGCGCCGCATGAAGGAGATTGTGGACGCCGGCGACATCGGCGAGGTGCAGTACGTCTCGGCGCGGCGCTTGAATCTCGGGCTGTTTCAAAAAGACATCAATGTGGCCTGGGATTTAGCCCCGCACGACATTTCCATTTTGCTTTATTTGCTGGATGAGTTGCCGGCGAAAGTGTCCTGCCAGGGGAGCAGCCATGTGAGCCGCGGGATCGAGGATGTCACCATGATGCATCTGGAATTCCGCAAGAATCGCTGCGCGTTTATTCACAATAGCTGGCTGGATCCGAAGAAGGTTCGCCAGATGACGATTGTGGGGTCGCAGCGAATGATCGTCTATGATGACACCGAGCCGCTGGAAAAGTTGAAAATTTATGATGCCCGGGTCGAGGTGCCGCCGCATTACGACACCTTCGCCGAGTTCACATATTCCTATCATTACGGCGACGCTTACGTCCCGTATATCAAGCAAGACGAGCCGCTGAAGCTGGAGGTGCATCACTTTCTGGAATGCGCGCGGAACGGCGCCGAACCGATTACCGGCGGAAAACTGGGTCTGGAGGTCGTGCGGATTCTGGAGGCGTCGGGCGAGTCGCTCAAGCTGAAGGGAGCGGCCATCGACATGACTCAGCCGGTTTTTCGGAATGGCCATGGACGCAGCCAAAACGGCAACGGCCATGGGCACAACGGGCACGGACCGGAAAGCAGCCGCGCGGCTGAAAAGCCCGGAATCGTTTCCGTCTGACCGAGGCCTGGCATGCGCGCGGAGCGACTGCCGGTCGAAAAGGTGACGCGACCTGGCGCGGGTCCAACCAGAGTCATTCAGACATGAGCGAGCAGCTTTTCCAAAGGATCGCCCCGGACGTCAAGCTGGGCGAGCGCGTCAAGGTCCACGCCTTTACGAATCTCTACGGCTGCGCGGTCGGGGACGATTCCAAGATCGGCACCTTTGTCGAGATCCAAAAAGGGGCCAGCGTGGGCCGGCGCTGCAAAATTTCGAGCCACACGTTTATTTGCGAGGGCGTCCGGATCGAGGACGAGGTTTTCGTGGGGCACGGAGTGACGTTTATCAACGATCGTTTCCCGCGCGCGACCAACCCGGATGGGCGCCTGCAGACCGAGGCGGATTGGCGGTGTGTTCCTACCCTGGTCAAGGAGGGTGCGTCCATTGGCTCGGGGGCCACGATTTTGTGTGGAGTGACCATCGGGCGCAGGGCGATCATCGGCGCCGGGAGCGTGGTCACCAAGGATGTTCCAGATGAGGCAACCGTCGCGGGCAACCCGGCGCGTCCGCTGAGACGGCCGATTTCCGCGTAGATGAACTCCGCCGTGCAAGTCCCGTTCATAGACCTGCGAGTGCAACACCAGCCGATCATGGGGGAACTCATGGAGGCGATCAAGCAGGTGACCGAGGCGGGCGCCTTTGCCGGCGGGCCGTTTGTGCGGGAGTTCGAGGAGGCCTTTGGCCGGTTTTGCGGAACTCGGCACGCGATCGGGGTAGGCAGCGGCACCGAGGCGCTTTGGTTAAGCCTGCTGGCGTTGGGGATTGGCCCGGGAGATGAGGTGGTCACCGCGCCGAACGGGTTTATGGGGATTGCCGAGGCCATCAGCCTGTGCGGCGCCCGACCGGTCTTTGCCGACATCGACGAGCGAACCTACACGATCGACCCGGCGCGGGTGGAGCAAGCCATCACCCTGCGCACTCAGGCGATCGTGCCCGTGCATATCTTTGGACAAATGGCCGAGATGGATTCGCTGCTCGCCGTGGCGCGCCATCACGGCACGCCGGTGGTCGAGGAGGCCAGCCACGCCCACGGCGCGGATTACAAAGCCCGGCTGGCCGGCAGCCTGGGGGCGACGGGTTGTTTCAGCTTTTATCCGGGCAACAATCTCGGCGCGTTCGGCGAGGCCGGCGCGGTGGTCACCAATGACGGGGAATTGCACAGCAAAATCGAGATGCTGCGCAATCACGGGCGGGCCGCCAAATACACGCATACCGCCATCGGCTGGAATTCGCGCATGGATGGCATCCAGGGCGCGGTGCTGCGCCTGAAGCTCGGCCGCCTGCAGGCCGCCAATGCCGCCCGGCGCGCCGCCGCCCGCCTGTACGACGAGGCGCTGGCGGACGAACCGCGCGTCATCCGCCCGGCGGTGGGTGAATTTAACACCCACGTCTATCACATTTACGCGGTGCGGGTGCCCCACCGCGACCGGGTGCTGCAACGCATGGCCGCCCGGGGCGTGAATTGCTCGATTCATTACCCGGTCCCCATCCACCTGCAAAAGGCTTATGCTTTTCTCGGCTATGGCCCCGGCTCTTTCCCCGTGGCCGAGCGCTGCGCCCGCGAGTTTTTGTCGCTGCCGATGTATCCCGAGCTGACGCCCGACCAGATCCGGTTTGTGGCGGAGACGTTGAAAGCCAGCCTCGGGCGGTAGCCGCGAAAACGCCCCCGTATGCCTCCCGCCTCTTGATGTCGCGCGTCGGAACGATTACTTATTGCGCTCACTTTATGGGACAAACACAGGAACCTCTGAAAATTGCCATTGTCGGGCTCGGCTATGTCGGGCTGCCGTTGTCGTTTCAATTCGCCCGCTCGGGCGCCACGGTGCTCGGACTGGACATTGACACCTCGAAGGTGGACGCCTTGAACCAGGGCCGCAGCTACATCAAGCACATCGCGCCGGAGACGGTCAGCGAGGTGGTCAAATCCGGTGCCTTTTCGGCTTCGACGGATTTCAGCCGGATCCAGGATGTGAGCGCGGTAGTGATTTGCGTGCCGACGCCGTTGAACGCCAACCGCGAGCCGGATCTTTCATTTATTCTGGATACCGGCAAGAGCATTGCCCGGCATCTGCGCAAGGGCATGCTGGTGGTGCTCGAGTCCACGACTTTCCCGGGCACCACCGAGGAGGATTTGCGCGAGGTGTTGGAGATTGGCTCCGGCCTGGAGGCGGGGCGCGATTTCTGCCTGGCTTTTTCGCCCGAGCGGGAAGATCCGGGCAACCCGGACAGCAAGGTTTCCTTGATTCCCAAGGTGGTTGGCGGCCTCACCCCCGCCTGCCTGCAACGCGCCACCGAACTCTACTCGCGCGCGGTCAAGGTGGTGGTGCCGGTCACTTCCTGCCGCGTGGCCGAGGCGACCAAGTTGCTCGAGAACACGTTTCGGAGCGTAAACATCGCGCTGGTGAATGAGTTGAAGGTGGTGTATAGCGCGATGGGCATCGATGTCTGGGAAGTGATCGCGGCGGCCAAAACCAAGCCGTTCGGGTTCATGGCCTTTTATCCGGGCCCCGGCCTGGGCGGGCATTGCATCCCTATCGACCCGTTTTACCTGACCTGGAAGGCCCGCGAGTATGGTCAGCATACCCGGTTCATCGAGTTGGCGGGGGAAGTGAACACCGCGATGCCGGAATACGTGGTGCATCGCGTTGCCGACGCGCTCAACGACCGGAAAAAGTCGGTCAATGGCAGCTCGATTCTGGTGCTGGGACTGGCTTACAAGCCCAACGTGGATGACGAGCGCGAATCTCCCAGCTATGTGCTCATGGAGATGCTCAAGAATCGCGGCGCCCGGATCGATTACCACGACCCCTACGTCCCGGTCATCCGGCCGACCCGAGAACACCCCCATTGGGCAGGAACCAAATCGGTCGCCTGGAGCAAGGAGACGATCAGCGGCTACGATCTGGTGTTGATATCCACCAACCACGCGAACGTGAATTATCAGGAGTTGGCGGATTGGGCGCCGTGCATCGTGGACACGCGGAACGCCATGGCGGGCATCGCCACCCGCCCCGGACAATTGTGGAAAGCCTGAACCGGGATGGGGCCGCGCCGTGCGACCGCCGCTCACCCGGGGTCTCGCGGACCGGAAAATAGGCGCAACACCCCAATAGTCCGAAGACACGCCGCAGGGTATCCTGAGCCAGTTCTTCGTTCGTCATGGGGCGAAGAACGTTCAAGGCAGGAGCGGCTCCGGGAGGCGCCGCTCTTTTTGTGTCATTTACCGTTGAATCCGCGCGGAACCGCCTTGGGCAAACGCCGCGACCTGCTCCAGCGTCGCCATCGTGGTATCCCCCGGGAAAGTGGTCAGCAGCGCGCCATGCGCCCAGCCCAGCTTGACCGCTTCCTCCTCCGGCAACCCCTGCAACAAACCGTAAAACAAACCCGAGGCAAATCCATCCCCGCCGCCCACGCGGTCCAGAACGTCCAATTCGCAGGTGGGCGCCACGTGGGTGCGGCCGCAGATCCAGGCCACGGCGCTCCAACTATGCCGATTGGTGGAATGCACTTCCCGCAGGGTAGTGGCCAGCACCTTCAAATGCGGGTGCTTCCGGGTCACCTGGCCGATCATGGCCAGAAACGCGCTCGGATCCAGCTTCGATTTGGCCGCCACCTCAGGCCCCGGAATCCCCAGGCCCATTTGCAAATCCTCCTCGTTCCCCACCAGCACATCCACCTGCCTGACGATGCGATCGAGGATGGCAACCGCCCGCTCATGGCCGCCTGAGCTGTTCCAAAGCTTGGCCCGGTAGTTTAAATCGAAGGAAACCACCGCGCCCGCTTGCCGAGCCGCCTGCATGGCTTCGATGATCAACTCGGCGGTCGTCGGCGAAAGCGCGGCAAAGATGCCTCCGCTATGGAACCACCGGACGCCCTCGCTAAAAATTCCCTTCCAATCGAAATCTCCGGGCTTCAACCGCGCCGCGGCCTCGTCGCACCGGTTGTAAAACACTACTGGAGCGCGTACGCCCTGCCCGCGGTCGCTGTAAACTGCCGCCATGTTGGGTCCGCGCACTCCATCGTGCTGAAAGTGCTTGTAAAAAGGCCGCACCCCCATGGCTCGCACCCGCTCGGCGATCAGGTCGCCCAACGGATAATCCACCATCGCGCTGACGATCCCTGTGCGCAGCCGAAAACAGTCCGCCAGGTTCGCAGCCACATTAAACTCACCGCCGCTGACGTGGATCTCGCACGCGGCGGCTTTGCGAAACGGGATCACTCCGGGATCCAGCCGATGCACTAGGGCTCCCAGCGACAACAGGTCGAGCGCGCCGGCGGACGGGGTCGTAAACAGGCTTTGAACAGTCATGATTCAGGGCAGTCGTTGGGCGTGGCCGCGGAATGCGGCTTGCCACGATCATCTAAGGCGGGAGACCCGGAAGCTCAAGCCAATTTTGAAACAAACCGCCTTCCGCGCCTTCCGCCCAGGACGCAGAGTAACACCTTGGAATCGGATTTAAAGCAAATTGGCTCCGCTGGCGGGGGAAAAATCCGAACCTGCTGGGAACTCGAACTGACCCTCGACATTCCGTTTTTCTCGGTGGGGCGCACAACCCATCGCAGTCTCCCCCGTTCCCTTTCCCCCGAACCCCTTGGGGTTGGCATTGCTTTCTTCGGCTGCTACAGAGCCCTGTTTTCATTCAGCCTGACCCGCGCGGTGGCGGTGCGGGACCCCCGGCCATCGCAGAGATCGGCGATACGCAACGCCGGAGCGTTTGCGGCGCCCGCCGGCGCCCCAGTCACGCCATTCTTCCGTTGACTGGATCAGAATCCAGTATAAGAGTATTGCGCGTAACTGATGGCGCAGTTTTGTTTCCCGGTGCTGGCTCACACCCCCGCGGACCGACTCGGGCGATCAGCAAACCGGACTTCGAGCGGCGAACTATTGTATTTATGGGTGATTCTTCCACAGCGGGACAAAGCCAGACGAGAGCGTTAGCCGAGCGAGCCTGCGCGGGCGAGCCGTCGGCCATCACCGAGCTCGAGGCGCGGTGCTCCCGCGGCAAGGCTCGGGGCATCGAGCCCTGGCTGGCTGAAATGGACGCTTTGGCCGGCGAAACTGCGGCTCTAAAATCAGCAACGGAACGACTCCTGCCCGTCTTGGCGGCCCGGGCGCTGCTTGAGGGGCGCGGGGCGATGAAAGAATTCGCCGCCGTTTCCGAGGCGGCTGACAAGGAATGCGGGGTCGCCTGGAGCCGCGTGCCGCCGCTTTTGCGGCCTGGCTGGAACGAATCCGTCTGGGCCGGCTACAACCCGGCCGAGCAACAGAGAGTCACCGATTTGCCCGATTCACTATGCCTCGGCCAAATTCAGGCCGCGCAAGGTTCAGGGCCGGCATCCCCCTTCCTGGCGCCATTTGTCGGGCAGCAACGGACCCTGGTGTTGGCCAGCGAGCCCGCCCGCCGCCAGCCGGTGCTCGACGCCATTCAATCCCTGATTTGGCGGATCGCCCTGGCGTTACCCAATCAGGTGCGATTTCTTTTTCTTGATCCCCACAACAGCGGCAACTCCTTCCGCTGGGCCAATCGCCTGCCGGGCCGCATCGAGAACACCGACCTCTTTCAGGACCTGGAATCCGCCGAGCGAAACTTTGTGCGGGTGGCTCGCAACCATTTGGGAGGTTCGGTCCGTTCGTTTGAGCAGATTCCAACCAACCAACGGCGTCGCGAAAAGCTGCAATTGGTTGTGGTGGCGGATTTTCCACGCGGATTTGAAATGGACAGCCGCAGCCTCGAGTTGTTGCGCCGCATCGCCAACAATGGCATGGAGGGCGGCACCTACTTGGTGCTCCATTGGGACACGACAGCGGAATTCCCGCGCGGATTCGACATGGATCAATCCGGCATCAAGGCCTTTCCTCACGCCTGGTACCCGCTGGCCAAGGCCGAGGAATTAGCGGGCGCGGGTTGGCGGCTGGCCCTTGATGCGCCCCCGGCGGCGGCTTTGCAATCAGCCTTGCTCACCAAGTTGAGCCAGGCCGAAGCGATTCGCTCCGAACTCTCTTTCACCGGGTTGGTGGGCCTGCCGGAGGAGGCGTGGTGGCGGGAGTCGTCCGTGGAACGGGTGGTTACGCCCGTCGGCGCCCGCGGCAGCGAGCAGGACGCCCTGCGCATTCTGCTTGGGGAAAGCGAGGATGGTCAGCCCTGTGTGCATGGGGTGATTGGCGCCGGCACCGGCATGGGGAAATCGAATCTCTTCCATGTGTTCATCCTCGGACTCGCGCAGCGCTATTCGCCCGAGCAGTTGAAATTCTATCTCGTGGACGGCAAGGATGGAGTCGAGTTCCGAACCTACCGCCGGCTGCCGCACTCGGAGGTGTTATCCTTGAACACCTCGCCGCAACTCGCTCGCAGCTTGCTGGCGGATCTGGCGCAGGAAATGGAGCGGCGCAACGGGATCTTCCGCAAATATCAGGTGTCCGGCTTCAAGGATTACGCGCGGCTGCGGCAAGCTCAGCCGGATTTGCCTCCCCTGCCCCGATTGGTGCTGGTGGTCGATGAATATCAGGAGTTGTTCGAAGGCGATCGGGAGGGAGAAGCCTCGAAATATCTGGCGCTGCTGGGCGCCCAGGGGCGCAGCGCCGGCCTGCACATGCTGCTGGCTTCCCAGCGCTTCGGAGCCAGCGGCATGCTGCGCCGGGACGAGATCTTCAGCCAGATTGCGCTGCGTGTCGCGATGAAAATTGCCCAGGCGGAAGTGGCCACCTTGACCGAGTTCCAGCGCGCTGGCAAAGAGGCCATCAATGCCCTGGACGGCCCCGGCAAGGTGGTGCTCAACGATCGCAGCGGACAAGACGGCTTCAATGTCTCAGGGATCATCGCGCTGCTCCGAGCGACCGAGCGCGAACACCTGGTCGAGGGGCTCGCCGCGCACGCCGCCGTGCGATTTCCCCAATTGCGCGCGCCGCTGGTTTTCGAGGGTCTGGCCCAGCCCAAGCTGCTGGATAATCCGCGGCTGGCAGCCTTGGCAGCGCTCCCCTCCGCGCCCCAACCAGAAGAGCTCGAGCATTGGGTGAAACGCCCCCTCGCGGAGGGCGGCGTGGGCGCTGCTGAATGGTACCCGGCCGAGCATCCGCGCATCGCCTGGGTCGGCCAGGAATTTAACGTGCGCGGGTATGCCGACCTGAGACTGAAGCGCAAACGACACGACAATCTCCTGATCGTTGGCAACCACGCGAATGCCCGGCACGGGTTATTGCTGAGTGTGCTAACCAGCTTCGCGCTGAACCTCGAGGGACGGTTCAATCGTTTTGTTTTGCTGGATCGCACACCGCGCGGCTCGCCCTGGGCGCGGGTGGCCCCCGCCTGGAACGAACACGTCGCGAGGAGCACACGCTCTGCTTGTCGGGTGGTAACCGACCCCGGCGAGGTCGAAGCCGTGTTGCGGGAGTTGGAGACGGAACTCGACACTCGGAAAGGCCTCGACGACCTGGCTCGCGGCGCCTGCCCCAGTCTCTTTGTTGTCCTGCTGGAGCCCGAACGATTCGAGAGCCTGGCGCGCCAACCGGATCCTTACGGAACCCCCATCGAATCGCCCGCCGGCGCAAGGCTCCGCCGGTTGTTTACCGAGGGGCCGGCGCTCGGCATTCATGTGATTCTGAGCACTGGAAGCGGCCGGGCGCTCTGCGCGCTCATTGACCTGCGCAAAGGTGTCTCCCATTTTGACCACCGTCTGCTTTTGCAAATGCCCGAGGACGAATCCGGTGATCTGACCGGCAAACGTGTGGCGGCCACCTTGCAAGCGGATGGCGATCTTCCCATCTGCGCTCTCATTTTCAACGCGGATACCGGGAGTCTGGTCCGTTTCAAACCGCCGGTAGCCGCGCGACTGGAAAGTGGCGATGACTCGAACCACGGCGCGCTGGCCGAGTTGCCGGCGCTCGCGCAAATCCTCGCCCGCCGGTCCGCCCACTCCACATGAGCATGGACGATCAATTGGCCCGCCTCGAGCGTTTCCACCGGGATTTACGCGCCTTTCACGAGCGGCTCAGCATCGCCGCCCGCGAACTGGCGTCGGCGCATGACCGGCTGGCGCCGCTTTGGAAGGATTCTTTCCGGCGCGATTATGACGCTCTTTATCAGCCACTCGCCCAGCAGTTGGAACGGTACCGCGCGCGCGAAGCGCCCGCGTTCGAACTTTTTCTGCGCGAAAAATCCGCCGCCCTGCGCCGGTATCTCCTTGGTTCCTAAATCATGAGCACGGCCGAAAATCTGAAATATCTGGCGGCGGCGTTGGAGGATTATCAGGCGGCTCTCACCCGGCAGACTGGCCTTTTGCGATCGGAATTGCCGCCACTACAAAGCTCCTGGCGGGCGCTTTCCGAGGTTTACGAGGGCGAGGCGGCGGAACAGTTCCGCGCCGGGTGGCTCCGCACCGAGCGCCTGTTCGAGGATTACCTCGGCGCCATCGAGCGTCTGCGCCCATTGCTTGGTCAACGCCTCGACGCTTTACGGGAGGCTAATCGCACCCATCCGGACTTGCCATGACCCAGCATAATCCCACCGCCTTAATCAACGCTTTGGAATCCGTGGCTTACGAGCTTCGGCGCAGTGGTTCCGTGCTGCGTTCAGGAATGGAGGACACTGCCCGCGAGCAATGGCACTCCGAGGAGCACGCCCGCCGAGTCCAGGGCCTGGCCGCTCTGGCGACGGAGGCTGCGCGAGAAGACGAACGGCGCGTCCGGGAAGCGGAGCATCTCGCCGGCCAGGCTGAAGCCTCCGCGCGGCGAAGCCAGGAGCGTGGCGGCCAGGCACTGGCCAATGCGCAAGCAGCCTTGCGGGAGGCCCACGCGGCCGTGGCGCTCTGGCGAGGCAATCTGGCAAAGGCCCGCGAGAGGCTCGAAACCGCGCGGCGCGATTTGGCCGCTGCCCTGAGCGTGCTTGCGGAATGTGAACGGCGTTGCGCCGCCGCCGCCAGCGCGTATCGCGCGTGCGCCTCCGCGCCACGCGACCCGAACGGCCCGGCGCGTGACTGCTCGAGTCTGTATGCCGCCCTGGCCAGCGCCGAACGCGCCGTGACTGCGGCTCGAGGACAAGTCGAGACCGCGCGACGGGAAGTCAGCCGCGCCGAGTCTCGAGTGGCCGCCTGTTCCCACGCGGTGGAACATGCCGAAGCGGCGCTGGGGGCCGCCACTCGCGCAGTGGCGTCCGGCCATGCCGCCGTGAGCGCCGCGCATGGCGCACTGCGCCTGGCCGCGGCGGCGCGACAGGCATCCAACGAGGCCCGCGCGGCAGTGAATCGCGAACACTCCGCGAGTGAGGAACTAACGGGAGCCGCTCAGCTTGCGGGCATCCGCATCAGAGACGCGGCCGCCCAGCTCCGGCTGGCTGAACATTCAGCTTCGGAAATCACCATTTACGAAGACACCGGACGCGGAGAAATCGATCGCGCCATCGAAGCCTTGCAAGAACTCAACCGCCCGGGGGTTTTGCCATGAGTGAACGGGAAGATCTGCTTTGGGCGCTCGAGCGGCAAGCCCGCTCGCTGGCGGACGTCCTGGCCGAGGCCCGGATCCTCTGGCGGGACGCCAACGCGCGCGCCGCGGAACAAAAATTTCTTCAGCCTCGAGCCGCGGCGGAATCCACGGTCCTGGCCGCCGTGGCAGCCCAGCACCGCGAATTGGCATCGGCGGCGCAGGCAGGCCTGCTTGCGGAAGAGAAGCACCGCCAGTGCGCCGCTGAATCCGCCGAAGCCGCGCGGAATGCCGCCGCGTCCGACCAGAGCGCCCAGGCCGCGCTCCGCGAAGCGTCAACCGCCTTGGCCCAGGCGGATCAAACCGATCATCTAGCCGCGGGCGTGAGAGGCCTGATCGCCCAGGCGACCGCCGCCGGAAGCGACTGACACCACAATTTCGTTTATGGGAAAAGATTTTGAACCCATCCTCTTTCGGGCATGCCTCTCCAAGTGGACCGCGGCCACCACCGCGCGCCGGGAACTCGAAGCCCATCTCGGACACTCCGGCGTCGGCGAATCCATCGCCAACCCGGCTCCCTTGCCGCCCGAGGTGGCTTCACGACCGGCAGCCCAGCGCTGCCAATGGGCGTTAAACCGGCTGGCCGAGGAACGAAAGACCCTGGCTCACCTTCGCCTCCGAGAACAACAGGGAGCGCAACTCCGCGCACGACTCGAGCGGCTGCGCGACGAAAAGCAAGCCGCCGAAACCGCCGCCGCTCGCCAGCGAGTAATCCGCTGGGCAACGGTGGCGGTGGTCGCGGCGGCGATCCTCGCGATCCCCGCATACATCCACTGGCAACGGCGTCCTCCCGCCCTCCCTCGCTCTGCCCTTGAGAATGCTCTGGCCCCGGCGCTTGCCCAGCGAGGACTCGCGTTGAAATCGCTTTCTTTTCGAGCCGGCCCGCAGTATCGGGGTGTAGCCGGCATCTCTGCCACCTTCACCGCCACGTTGATTCAGCCCTTGTACGCTCCGCTTCCCGCTGCCCGGTATCTCGAGGAGGAAATGAAAATGGATCTGGGCGCAAACCGGCAAATCACTGAGCTGCTCAGCGCCAAAGAAGGGCCGCGGCTGCTGCAAATCGCCGGCTTTTCGGTTCGCCCACCGGATTTGACGCGCATCGCGCTCGTCAAGCTAGCCACGCCCCCCGGCAAGGCCTTTGACGGTTCGGCAGGGCTTCGCGCCGTGAGGCGGGGTGGTTCCTGGCAGGTGAGCTTGGATAATCTCTCGATCGGGGCCTTTCCTCAGGACCAGCGCCCTCGCGGACAACTCGAAGGTGAAGCCTTTGACGTCGGACGCCCTGAAGATCTCGCGCGATTGCGCGCCCTCGCGGGCGAGCAAACCGGGACGCTGGCGAAACTTCAAGAGGCGCGCCAAAAGCTCCTCGCGGAAGCGATGGCCGGCCACCGGAGCGAAGAGCAGGCGCTTACCGGCTTTTTCCGCCCGGGCGCGATCTTCACCAGCACCGTGGCCGTGCGCAAGGAGAGCCGTCCGGTGTATCTGGAAATAATCGAATCCTCCGCCAACTCTGACATACATACTCTGAAAGCGATGTTTCACAACGACGGCGGCTGGGGAGATGGCCGGTTATTCGAGGGGGAATGGAAATACGATTCCGCCACCGAGGGCTTTCAGGTGGCGCTCACTTCGCTTTCTGATCAAGTAATTCGCTCGGGAGGTCCGGTGCTGGACAACCCGCAGATGATCCATCTTTTGCTTGCCGTGAAAGGGGAACGGTTGATCGGCAGTCTCGCGGGGACGGCCAGCGAGTGGTCCCGGGTGCCGGACGAGGAAACCGAACACGTCAAACGCGCCGCCAGCCCTGATTATTTTGCCATGTTGGATGCGCTGCAACCGGCGGCTATCTACTCGGGAGTGGTGAAAACCAGCGCGACCGGGAGCGAACAAATACTGTTGCGGTTTGGAGGCGTCCCCGATGCGGGATCGCCTGTCCAGGCGGTGCTCGAGGATCCCTCACATCCTGCCTGGCAGTTCCAATTGGCCGGTCCCTTAATCGGCAACCGCTATCGCGAGGCCCACTGGCCCCTCCGCCTGACGCAGATCCGCGACTCTGTTCCACCCGGCATTCCTCCGAAAGCCTTCCTGCCGAGACTTTCGTCGCTGGCCTTGCACATGGAAAATGACACGCTGATGGGTGATTACCGCGGACAAACATTTCGTTTCGAGCCTCTTTCCCTTGAAGAGACCACGAGACGTCGCCAAATGGGCGCGATGCGCCAGCAGGTGTTGCAATCGCTGCTCCGGGCTGGAGTGGTGGCCTCCGGGGATGCCGTGGACGCCGCTCGGTCCCAGCGCAGTCAACTGCGCCTGCTCTTGCTGAAGGTCGAGTCCGGCGCAAACACGCTCGAGGCCCGGCTGGAGTCCGCCGCCGCCCCGACGCTCTACCGCCAACTCGCCGGAAAAATTTATCCTGAAGCGGGTGTGATCAGCTTGGTTTTCGATATCCGGCCGAACACGTACGGAGTCGCGCGCACCGCGATTGAACCCTGGTTCAAGGGGGGGCGGGACACTCTCACGCTGGCGGTAGATGGATCGTCGCTCGCCGGCCAGGACAGCCACGGCTGGACTTTCGCGTTCCGTTCCCCTTGAGCGTTGGCGGCCGGCCTCCTTAACTCAGCTTCGGAATCACCGTGTCGTAGCTCAAGGGCGTGATGGCCCGTCCGTCGCCTGTCCTGAGAAGCCTTTGCGACTCGTCGAAAAAGAGCGCCAAACCCATTCGCTCGGACATCTCGGCCAGGCTGAGGCAGGTTTGCGCACGCAACGCCAAATCGACGTTGGCAACGGGCTCCCGCCCGCTGCGGATGCAGTCAAAGAAGTCCTTTTCCAGAAACTCAATCCGCTCGGTCGGCTGGCCCTCGTTGAAAGTGTCGGCGTCGAGTTCGTCCGCAAAGAGGGCCTCGGGATGGAGTTCCACGCGGTTTTGGCTCGAGGCGAAATGCAGAGTCGCCTTGCGCCCGCGCAACACCTCCGGCAGGCCTTGCTCGTTCACGGTTGTGCCCGCCATCACCAGTGTCAATCCGCTCGGAAATTCCACAAGCAGGTGCGTGGTGTCGGTGATTTCGCGGTCGGTGGATACTTTGCGGGTTCCGGTGCAGACGACCCGGCGGGGGAACTCCGGATTCCCGGTGCCCAGCATCATGGGCATGAAGCGGTGCGGCAGCAGATTCCCAATGATCCCCGAGTTATAGGCGTAATACTTGTGCCAACTGCAAAAATGCTCAGGGTTGAAAGGAATCCGGGGCGCCCGCCCGAGCCAACGGTTCCAATCCAGGTTGCCTTCGTTCGCGGCCGGATCGATCGGGAACGTCCATTCGCTGTTCTTCGGATTATTCCGGCAATACGAACCCTGCCCCCAAACCAGCGGACCGAGCTTTCCCGCTCTAATCCACTCGGCGGCTTTGTGCCACTTCGGATCCATGCAACCCTGGGATCCGACGACGTAGGTCCTTTTAGTCCGTTTCGCGGTATCGTAGACCCCAAATGCCTCCGCGAAATAACGGCTCATGGGCTTCTCGCAAAAAACATGCTTCCCCGCCTCCATGGCATCGATCGAGATCTGCGCATGCCAGTTGTCCACGGTCGAAATCACGACCGCATCGATATCTTTTCGCTCGAGCAGCTTTCGATGGTCCCGGTAGGTGTCGCCCGCCGCCAAACCCATGAACGCGCGCGCCTGCTCCAGCCGCGGTTGATACACATCGCAGGCCGCCGCCTGCGCGATGTTGTTGTCAGCCGCGAATTTCTTCTGGATCTTGATGTGATTCATCCCCTGGTGTCCGGTGCCGATATAGGCGACCGTGAGGCGGTCATTGGCGCCCGGCACCGGACCGGCGGCAGGGGCCTGGGTTTGGCCGTACACGGGTGTTCTCGACACGCCGGAAGCGCCCACCGCGACTGCGGCGGTGGCGGCGTTCTTGATGAAGACACGACGGGTTTGACCGGGGACGGACGCATTCACATCATTCATAAGCACTGCAACCAGCACGACTTTACAATTATACAGACGACGCGGCAACTTCAGCATTCAAACGCAAATCGATCTTTTGAAACCGTATTGACGCCCGGGGCGGAAGTTCGAAATGCTGGGGCGTTGAAAACGAAGACCACGCGCAAAGTGCTGATTATTTTGTCGAACCGATGGAACCGCGCCGCCAAAGCGCGGCATCTGGAAATCCAGTGCGACGAACAGGGCACCGTCTTGAGCGAAAAGCCGTTGCGGGCGGCGCCCACCACCCCCGGCTACGACGAAGTCTGGGAAAATGACGAAGGCCGGAGCAAATTCGCCGATTGCCATCGCTTCAGCCGGAAGTACGGCCATAAGCTTCAGAAAAAATCGTAAACCGCCTGGGGTGCTTGTCAGACAAACACGGATAACACATTCGGACACCCGCCGAATGTCCCCCGAGCCGCGCGGCGGCATCCTGTAAGCGTGAGATCAACCAAACGCAACGCAGCTCTGCCAATCGGGCGCACTGCCCGGATTGCTTATGAAATTGACGCCATGCGCGCCGCTTGCAGCCGCGCCGCCCAGATCATCGCCAATAAAAAGCCTCTAGATGAAAATGAGCTCGAAGAGTGCGCCCGCCTGGACGATGCCCTGGCTCGGGCTCACCGCATTCTGAAGCGGACCGTCCGGAACGTCATGCTTTCCCGGCTCAACCGCCGCAGCCGGATCGGCTAGCCACCCGGCGCACCCGCCCGCTGATCGCGAACGCTCCGCTTGCTCGGGGCGTTTTTTTGTTGCTGGCGCGGTCGGCATTTATGGTTACATTGGGAAAAATCACTGCTTATGAAAAAACTGATGGTATCCTGCCTGATCACCGCGCTCGCCGCCTCGACGTCCTGGCTGTCGGCCGCGACTCTAAAAGTGGGTGATCCGGCGCCCAAACTCCAAACGGGCAAATGGGTGCAAGGCGAACCGGTGAAAGAATTCGCAGCCAACAAAGCTTACCTGGTCGAGTTTTGGGCGACTTGGTGCGGCCCATGCCGCCAAACCATTCCCCATTTGAACGAACTCTGGCAAAAGTACAAAGCCAAAGACCTGATCATCATCGGACAGGATGTCTGGGAACGAGACGAGGCGGAAGTCACCCCCTTCGTCAAAAAAATGGGCGACAAGATGACTTACCGGGTCGCGCTGGATGACAAATCCAAAGACAAAAAGGGCGCCATGGCCACCACTTGGATGGAAGCCGCAGATCAAAACGGCATTCCCACCGCCTTTTTAGTGGACAAGAAGGGGCGCATTGCCTGGATCGGACATCCCCTGAGCCTCAAAACCCAGACGATTGATGAGGTACTGGCCGGAACCTACGACGTGCAAAAGGCATCCGCCGAGGCCGCCAAGGACCGCGAACAGGAGGAGAAACTCTCGGCCTTGGGAAAAAAACTGGGCGAGGCGATACAGGGCAAGCATTGGGACGAAGCCGAAAAGGTGTTGGACGAACTGACCCGGGCCATTCCGGAGCCACATCAGCGGGGTCTCGAGCCTGCCCGCTTGCAGGTGCTGCTCGGGAAGGGAGACGCTCCCCAAGCCGCCCAATTAATTGATAAATTGGGCGAGGAGTACAAAGATAATGCCCAGGTGCAGAATCAGATTGCCTGGATGGTGGCCACGCACGAAGGCGCCAAAAAGGAGGCGGTGGCCGCGGCGATCAAAGCCGCTGAACGCGCCAACGAACTTTCCGGGCGGAAGGAATCCGCCATTCTGGATACGCTCGCGCGGCTCCAGTTCCTGCTAGGCAAGGCAACCGAAGCGGTCTCCACGCAAGAGGCCGCAATCGAAGTGGCGCAGGATGAGAGCCTGAAAAAGGAGTTGCGAAAAGTTTTGGAGAGTTACAAGGCAGGCAAGCTGCCCGCCACGACACGAGATTGACTGTGTCGAGGCGCGGCTTCGCATCCGAAATCAAACGGGCAACCAGCCCCAAAAGACTGGCTGCCCGCTGCCAAATCTAAGGCTTAAGCCGTTTTTACTCGCCCATTCCCTCTTCGAATGAGCCGGAGGCCAGAGGGAAGCAGAGGTGATCGCGAACGTACTGGATGGCGTTGGCGCTGGTGGCATCGAGATCCCGGTAAGCGCTCTCCGCCTCGACGACTAATGGAGCGCTCTTGGCGCCCATGATCTCGCAATATCGTTTGGGAAACCCAGTGTGAATCAGCAATTCGACGTAGCGGGTCATGTTCAGGTCGCCCGTGGGAATGTCCACAAATTGCATAGCGCGCTTTTGCCAGGACGGCTCCATCATGCGCAGCGGCAAGCCAGGGCGGATCACGTAATTCTTCACATGGCAGGCGTAAATGCGCGAGGCCACCTTGAGAAACCGCGTCTCCCAATTCTCGCCCTCCCAGCAATGCGACGGATCCGCGTTGACGGTGAGGCATTTGTCCCCGTCGCAAATCTTGACGAGCAGGTTGAAATCATCCGCGCACATGGCTCCGGTGCCGGGGTGAATTTCATGGGCGAGATAGATGCCCAGCTTATTGGCGTGCTGGCGGATCCTGGCCGTTTTGGTTACAAACCGCTCCTGTCCTTCCTTGATCAAATCATAATTCGGACCGGCCCAGAATCCCCAGGGATACCCGGTCGCGGCTTCCCACCCAAAGGCCACCCCCCAGAACATCGGGACAATTTTCACCTTCAGCTCGGCGCATAAATCCAGCAGCCGAAGAATGTAGTCCTCCGCCCACTTCTCGATGTCCGACAGCGATTTCTTGGCCACGTCGCCCGGGATGAAAGGTCGGACTGTCGGACTGCCGGTCCAGGCGGTGGTATGCACCCAGAACGGACAGTGGGCGGAAACGCCGTCGAGCGACAATTTGGCCCTGGCGAAGGCGGCTTTGATTTCTTTCGCGCTCTTGAGGCCCTTGTCCCCCTGAAGCATGAAGTTTGAGGGTTGTGCTCCGCGAGCGCCGGAGCGCTTGGCATAGCTCAGGAATTCCGGAAGGCTCTTGGCGCCGTGCTGCGCCCCTTCGATGCTGGGATGGAAACAATTTTCAGCCATATTCGTTGAGGATATACAAAGATTTAATAATTCACGAACCGCTCAGAGCAATACCGGCCTCGCGCAAAGAAAGCAACTTGTTTTGTTGACGACGTGACGGCTCGATTGCCATCACGCGAGTTGCGTAATAGGGTGGCGGGGATGTCGCGGGATTACGTGTTGCAGCCTTTCCGGGCGCCAGTCCACCTCCAGATCGATTACGCGCGCGAGCTGAATGAACAACAACTCGAGGCGGTGACTGCGCCCCCTGGTCCTGCGCTCGTACTGGCGGGGGCGGGCTCGGGCAAAACGCGCACGCTTACTTACCGTGTGGCCTTTTTGCTCGAGCAGGGAATCCCTCCCGAGCGCATGTTGCTGTTGACCTTCACCAACAAGGCCGCCCGGGAAATGATGCGCCGAGTGGCTGATTTGCTGGGACAAGGGCTCTCGGAACTCTGGGGCGGCACCTTTCACGCGATCGGAAACCGGATTTTGCGCCAGCATGCGCCGCGGCTGGGTTTTCAACGTGACTTTACGATCATGGATCGCGAGGACGCCCGGCATCTGGTAGCCACCTGCGTGGCCGATTCCGGCATCGACATCAAGTCCCGGCGCTTTCCCAAACCAGAGGTGCTGGGCGAGATTTTTTCGCTGGCCTTGAATACCGGCCAGCCGGCGGCGCGGGTGATCGACCAGCAATTCCCGTATTTCGCCGAGCAGACCCGCGAGATCACCGCTCTGTGGGAAAGCTACGCCGAGCGGAAACGGGCGAGCAACGCCATGGATTTCGATGATTTATTGGCGCTTTGGCTGAAGCTGTTGCGGGAGCACGAGGAGGCGCGCGAATCATACCAGCGCCGATTTCAGTTCATCCTGGTCGATGAATACCAGGACACCAACCAGCTCCAGGGGGAATTGATTGACCGGTTAGCCGAGCGGCACAAAAATGTGATGGTGGTCGGCGATGATGCGCAAAGCATTTATGCCTGGCGCGGCGCCAATTACCAAAACATCATTCGCTTTCCCGAGCGTTACCCAGGCGCCCGGGTGTACAAGATCGAGACGAATTACCGCAGCACGCCCGAAATCCTGAGCGTGGCCAACGCGGCCATCCAGGCCAATCTCTCGCAATACGAGAAACGGCTCGCGCCGGACCGAAAATCCGGCTCCAAGCCAGTCTTGCTCGCCTGCCATGATGCCGGTGAACAGGCGTCGTTCGTGGCCCAACGCGTGCTGGAATTGCGGGAGGAAGGGGTGCCGCTTCGCCAAATGGCGGTGCTGTATCGCTCGCATTTTCACGCGCTCGAGCTGCAACTCGAGCTGACGCGGCGCAACATCCCATTCTCGATCACCAGCGGCATCCGTTTTTTTGAACAGGCACACATCAAGGATGTGACCGCTTATCTCAAATTGGTGCTTAATTCCCGGGATGAACTCTCGTTCAAGCGTCTGGCTCAACTCCTGCCCGGTGTGGGCGACAAGGGAGCCGGCAAGCTCTGGAAGATTTACTCGGAGTATCTGCCGCCCCGCCCCCCGGCGGGGGAAGCGCCCGCCCGCGAGGCGAAGAATCCGGTGGCCACGGCGCTGCAAGCCTGCGCCGGTTCGGTGAGCAGAAAGACAGCGGTCGCATGGGCGCAAATGGCGGCTACCGTGGCCCAGCTTGAGGCGCCCTCGACCCGAAGCAACGCCGCCGAGATGATCCGGATCGTGCTCGAGGCCGGGTATGACGAGCATTTAAGGGAGAACTACGCGAACCACCGCTCGCGCCTGGAGGATCTGGAGCAACTCGGGGTGTTTGCCCGGCAATTCTCCGCCCTGGATGAGTTCCTGGCGCAATTGGCGCTGCTGACCAATGTCGAGGCTGAGGATGGCCAGCCGGGGGCGGGGAGAGATGACGAGCAGATGCGCCTCTCCACCATCCATCAGGCCAAAGGGTTGGAGTTCGACGTGGTCTTCCTCATCATGCTCTGCGACGGGCTGTTCCCCTCGCAACGGTCCTTGGAACAGCCGGACGCCATCGAGGAGGAACGACGATTATTGTACGTGGCGATTACTCGCGCGCGCAACGAGCTGTACCTGGCCTTTCCCCTGCTCCGCGCGCAATTCACCGGCGGCCAGGACGCGATGCAGCATCCCTCGAGGTTCCTGCGGGAAATTCCGGGCGAGTTGCTCGAGGAGTGGAACTTGCGCGGCTACGGCTGAGATTTCAGATGCTTCAAATCCTCGGCCAGAAATCGCGTGAGATCCTTGAAGCGCGATACGTTCTGTGGATTCGCCTCCATCAAGGCATGGTGCGCCTCGAGGCAGGCCTGCGCCAGTTCCTCTTTGGTATCAGGGGCGCCCGGGATGGCCTCGACTAAATGCCGTTGGGCGGGCGTGCCCTGGCTGATGTGGAACAGATGCAACACCCCGAGATTTTCCAACAGGTCCAGAATGCGCTCGTTGGGATTGTGCAACTCGATCGCCTGGCTGCTCCCGCCCGGCTTTTGCGGATTCATCTTCAATCCGAAACCCGCCAGCACGCCCAAAAACGTGCTATCCATTAACAGACACTCAGAAAGATCGACCACAAAGTAGCGGTATCCTTTGACCGCGAGTTCGTTCAACACCGTTCGAAAATCGATGCTCGAGGAGAAATTGGCCCGCCCGCTGATCTTGATCGAGGCAAAGCGATCGCCCGCCAGAACCCACATTCTGGCCGACGAATTGATCACGGGGCGCTTCATATCATGTGGCCGGAATCAATCACCCCGCCCTGCCCGCGGATGGACCGGCTTCTCCGACAATCTGCACCAAAGCTTGCTGCAATACCAGGGTCTCATCCAAGGCGCTGGTAACGAGCCGCAGATTACATTCCAAAAGGAGTTCCATGGCGCGAATCAGCTCCGCTTCCGTATAACGCCCCGCCTGACCCAAGGCCTTGAACAAAACATAGGCATTGATCGTCAGGGGGTTGTAGCGGCGATCCGCGGGAAGTCGGGCGACGGGCACTCGCTCCAGTTGCCCTTTGAAGCCTGGGAAAGACCCCGTCGGCTGCACCCAGCCTTCGCGTAGCATCTCCTTGAGCAACAAGAGAGCGCGGATTTTAGAAATCAGGCCGTACAACACACGGATGCCCGATTTTTGCGAACTCGCCTGGTCCCAGAGCTCCTCATCCAAACGCCGCAGGAGTTCGGGCAGATCTCGATTCCCCAACGCCTCGCCCAAGGCGAAAGCCCGCGCGGTCTTATTCCGGACGCACACCGCCTCGACGTCCTCCCGCTCGACGATCGGGCCTTCCGCGTAAAGAGCCAGTTTTTCCAGCTCGCTGTCCAATTGGCGCGCATTCGGCCCCACGCGCTCTACCAACTCGGCCGCAGCATCGCGCGCGATTGCTTTCCCGCGCTCTCGGATTGCCTGCAAGACCCATGCCTGCGCCTGGGTGGCCCAGTCCCTGGTCTCGGCGCTCCAACCATTCAACGTCTCGACCGTGCCCAGCTTGTCGAGGGTTTTGAAAAATGTCTTTCGTTTATCGACCTTCCCGGCGCTGATCAGCAGCCGCACATTCCCCCATGAAAAATCTTTCAACTCCTGGGCCAGTGCTGCCAGGGAGTCCGTCACCGCCTGGGTATCGGCAGCGCGTTCGTCCCCCAGAAAAGAGCAGTTCTTGAACCAGATGACCTTGCCGGAGCCGAAGAAAGGCAGAGTCTGCAGCGCCTCTTGCAGCCGTGAAATGGCCTTGATCGCCTCGCCGCTGTTGGTGACCGCGGCGTCGATGATTTCGTGATCTGCGCCCCCCACCTCCTCCGTCCATTCACCATACAGCCGCCGCGTCCGTTGTTGAACGGCGAATTCGTCCTCCCCGCAAATCAAAAACAGGGGAGCGGCAGGCCGGCTGGAGTCGGCACGGGGCATTTACTCGAGCTCGCTCGTGCCGCCCTCGTTGATGCGATCAAGGACTTCGCTCATGTCCTCGACCTGGTCAAAGAGCGCGTTGGCCACGTAGATGGGGCGCTTTTGCGCGGTGGCCAGCGCCAGGCAATCGCTGGGCCGGGCATCAATTTCGACAATTTTGCGCGCGATCTCGTTCTGCTGCTGGAGCACCAGCCGGGCGAAGTAGGTGGAATTACGCAATTCGGTGATGACGACCCGCTCGACGCTAATGCTGAACCCCTTGAAAATGCTCTGGATGAGATCGTGGGTCAACGGACGTTCCTTGGGAGTGTCGCGCAGAAACATGCCGATGATGGCGCCCATATTCGGTTCCACGTTGATGACGAAGACCTTGTCGTCATTCCCCACAAACAGCGCGCAGCCGCTGTTCGCGGGCAGAATCCCGCGGATCTGAACAGACACCAGATCGTTCTTCATAACCAGTACACTTTATGGCCGTGCCTCACAAAAAACAAGTGTCCTGAGCAGGCGGTTGAACCGTCCCGGCGTAGGGTGTTGTTCTCGTTTTGGCGCGGGTGATCTCCCACCTACTTCAAGTCCACGCGGCCGCAAAAATGCGTCTCGACCCCCATGGCCTCGAGCATGGCGGCTTTGATGCGGCAAGCGCGATGCGCCTGCGCGCGATTGGGGGCGTAGGCCACCTGAATATGATTGGCCTGATGCCGAGCCATCATCTGGTCCCGAGTGATGCCGTCAAAAACCGCGTGCATCATGGGCCATTGTGGCGTGGTGGCCCGCCAGCGTCGCTCGGTTTCAGCCTCGGGCAACTTAACCGACTCGAGCACCCCGAGGTCGCAGTGAAGTTTCCCGCCACCCACGAAAACACGGCTCCAGACGACATGGCCGGGCTTGGAGATGCCCTTGATGGTGCCGCCGCCAAGCCGGAAGAACATGGGCGGCTGCCTTTGGCTGCGGGCGCCCTTGTACCCGCCGGCAAGATGCGCTGGCGGGACCGCACCCGAGATGAGCAAAACCCAGACATAATCCTCGCGTCCGTTAGCGCGAAAACTCTGGCCCCACCGCAGATCGTGAAGCGTGTTCTCGGGGGCAAAGCCCAATTCACGCCATAACCGATAGGTTACCAATCCGTCCAAGCCGGCGCACTCGTCCACTTCGTTGAAATGCGGCACGGCTTCGCCTTCAAACAATACTCTGCCGCTTTGCGGGCAGCGCACCGGAGGACGATCCACGTTATTGAGCAAGCCTTCGGCCAGGTCGCTGGCCGGGGCAAGATCCTTCAATCCTTGTTGATACTGGATGCCAATGGCGGCGCAGCCGAATTCAGCCGCCAAGCGCACCGCCGCCACGTACATCTTGCATTGATCCAAGGTCTGGCTCTCGGTCAGCTCACTGGCCTCATCCCTGCCCCAATCAAATTGCATCCCTTTCCGCCGCAGCCACTCGAGAACCCCGCGCGCCTCCTCGTCACGGACCTCCCGCATGGCCGCGTACAGAGTGGATTGGCTCAGGCGCTCTTTGAAAACCCCGGTGGCATGCAAAAGATCATCGGGAATGATGGCGTTAAACATCCCCATGCAGCCTTCATCGAACACTCCGATGATGGCCTTCTCCTGGCGTAACCGGCGTCCTGCCTCCCGCCCCAGAGCCTCGTCTTCCGCGGCGATCTTCAAGCGTTTGAAATCCCGGACGTGGCTCAGATCATGCCGCAACTCGCCAGTGGTCAGCCATTCGCTCAGCCCGGCCTTGAAAAACGAGTCCTGAAAATCCTCGCTCCAGAGGGTGCTGTAGTGGACGCCGGCTTTGGTGAGGGAGGCATTCAGATTCAACAATCCGACCAGTCCCGGCCAGGTGCCGCTCCAATTGGCGAGGGTGAGAATTGGTCCCTGGTGAGTCGTCAACCCGGCGAGCACATGATGGCTATATTGCCAGACACTCTCGGCCACAATGACCGGAGCGCGCGGATCCATTTGGCGGAACACCGCGAGGCCCATTTTCTGGGAATCGATGAAGCCGTGCTTCTTCGCCCTGTCGTAAGGATGGGCGCGGACCGGCTTCCAGCCCTGCGCCTGGAGGGCCTTCGCCAGCGCGGCCTCCATTTTAGCCTGCTCAGGCCAACACTGCTGATTGGCGGAGAGGCGCAGATCTCCACTGGAAACCAGATAGACTTGTTTCGGTTTAAGTGACGCGGTCGAGTTCCGTTTCATAAAGGCGATTTTAATCACCCCCCGACTGCGCTCAATCAATAAAGTACGCGCGCGCGATAGAATCGGAACCCGTTGGTGGCGGCGGGATCGGCGACGGCCAGTCGCTGGCCGTTGCCATTGGTGGAAACCAGCGTCCTCCAAATCGGGGGAAAGTTCGTGGTGAACTCGATCACGTTCGCGCGGCCAGCCACCGAATTCCATGAAATCAACGGCTGGTGATTGGCGGCGCTGACTTGCACCGAAAGAAAGGAGACGTCGAAGTAAAGCAGATCCCGGTGCCGCGGCGGGACATTGCCCGCGTAGGTGACGGGCAGCTCGCTGAACAGCCCCGTGGCCACCGAATCGCCCGGGTACCAGTAGCCCATGTTCACCTGGCCGTAACCGGGCCGAAGAGTATTGAGAAACGGCAGCACCCCATCCGGGTCATGGATGACGCGCCCGAACACGGTGAAGCCCCCATTCTGGTTGTCCAGATTTGCGGCATTATTGCCGAGGTTGATGAACCATTGATTCGAGGCGGAATCGGGGTCGCTCCCCACCTTGGCCATGGCCAGGGTGCCATTGGTGTTGCTGAGCCGCGGGCCGACGGCGTACTCGTTGGTCACGCTCCCAAAGCTGATGGCCGCCCCCAGGCCATACCATGGGGGTGCCAGTTCATTGGTCGCCTGTGGGCTATAGCCGACAAACCCGCCGCCTTGCAGCACGAAGCCCGGCACCAACCGGTGGAAAAATGAATTCTGCCAGGCGCCGGCTTGCGCCAACTTCTTGAAATTAGCCACCGTCGCAGGCTTTTCGTGATCATAGAGTTCCACCTCGAGTGTGCCGTAAACGGTTCGTATCTGAGCGAGTGTGCCGGCCCACGCCACGGGCGCGCACAAGCCCAATAGCAGCCAAATCCGCAAGCCATTCATCGCGCCAGCGTAGTTTGCGGCCAGGGGGCGGGGCAATGCCAAAGCCGCTCTCAGGCGAACTGAAGCCGGGTAGTGGGCGCTTCGGCGTCCCAACCGCGCGGCGGTTTGCTGTTGATCGTCGAGACGTCCTTGATCGAGATCTGACGGCCCCGGGTTTTCGGCCCTTTCACCTCGACTTGCGACGGTTGACAGGTCTGCTGATTGACCTTTTGGTAGGGGGCCGGCTTATATTTGATAAAGATTTCCGCCGGTGTGTCCGGCTCAAAAAACAAGATCTTCGATTTCGGCGGGATGCAATGATAGATCTTGTTGAGAATGGTTCCTCCGAAAGTGAACCGTTTCAGATAAGTGGCCTCCCGGTTGGTGTAGGCGAGCGTGAAAACCCGGTCGCGCTCGGGTAATCCGCAAAAGATCACATCCGGGCCGACGAATTGCTTTTCCGGCAGCTCCAGGACCTGATAGTGCCCGTCACGGAAGAGCACCAGCAGCTTGTCAAACTTCGTACAATCGATCCGGAATTCCTCCCCCGAGATCTTGTGCCCGAGATAACCTGATCCCCGGTCGTAAGCGACTTTGAAAGCCTTGAAGGCGACTTCCCGGGCATCCACCTCGTCATAACGGCTGGATTTGGTCAGCCGCGGATATTGCGGACCGTACTTGGCGAGCAAACCTTGAAGATGGCGGATAACATAGGCAGACAGGTTTTTGAGGCTCTGGCGCACCGCCCCCAACTCGGCTCTGGCCTTCTCCATCTCTTCCCGGTGCTTCTGGATGTCGAACAGCGAAATCCGGCGAATGCGCACCTGCAACAAACGCTCGATGTCCGGATCAGCCAGTTCGCGGACAAGCTGTTTGCGGAAGGGTTGGAAACTGTCGTAAACCGCCGCCATCACCGCCTCGTTGGTTTTGCACTGCTCGATGCGCTTGTAAAGGCGCTCCTCGATAAAGATGCGCTCCAGGGTGCGGAAGTGCAGTTCGTCCTGAAGTTTGGCGGCCTGAAGCTCGAGCTCGCGCTGAATGATCCGGGTGAGCTGCGCGGTGTTCTCTCGCAGCACTTCCGACACGGTCATCTCCACCGGTCGGTTGTTCTTGATGACAATGATCCGACTGACAATAGTGACCTCACAATCGGTGAAAGCGTAAAGCGCGTCGATGAGTTGCGCGGCGCTCACTCCCGCGGGCGCTTTCACCTCGATCTCCACCTCCTCCGCGGTGAAATCGTTGATGCTCTTCACCTTGATCTTGCCTTTGCGGGAGGCGTTCTCGATCGAGCCAATCAACGCGTCCGTCGTCGTCGTGGGCGGGATTTCCTTGATCAGGACGGTGGATTCATCCTTCGCCTTGATCCGGGCGCGAACTTTGATTTCGCCCGCGCCATCCTGGTAACTGCGGGCGTCCATAAGCCCGCCGGTGGGAAAATCCGGGAGGCACTTAAAAGGTTGATTTTTCAGGATGGCAATCTGCGCCTCGAGCAACTCCGGGAAATTATGGGGCAGAATGCGCGAGGCCATGCCCACGGCGATGCCTTCGGTGCCGAGCATCAACAACAGCGGCAATTTCGAGGGCAGGACGATCGGCTCCCGGTTGCGGCTGTCGTAGCTGGGCACAAACTCCGTGATCTCATCATGAAAAATCTCTTCGCGCGCGAGCGGCGTCAGGCGGCATTCAATGTAGCGCGGCGCGGCAGCCACGTCGCCGGTGAAGAGATTCCCGAAATTCCCCTGTCCTTCGATCAGATACCGTTTGTTGGCCAGCACCACCAGCGCGTCGCCGATCGAGGCATCGCCGTGCGGATGATACTGCATGGCGTGGCCGACGATGTTGGCGACCTTGATGAACCGCCCGTCATCTTTCTCATGCAGAGCCCATAAAATCCGGCGCTGCACTGGCTTGAGACCATCCGCTAAATTGGGGATGGCCCGGTCACGGATGACGTAGGAAGCGTAGTCCAGGAAGCCGCGGTTGACCCGCGAGTGCAGGGGTAATTCGATTTTCCCCGGCGCAAACGGGCGGCGCGCCGCCGGAAGCGCCTGCGGTTCATCGTGGACGTGGACAATGCCATTGCCATTGTTCGGAGCCGGCGCGGCAGGCGCCGATCCCGCCGTGCCCGGCGATTCGCTCATGGGTAATTCCGGCTGAGCCGGCTGGATTTTGCGTTTGCGAGCCATGTGAAATTTGCGTCAAACTGGAAGCGCGATTTTTCGGCGGGTGGAACCACAGCCGGTCATGGAGGCTTACTCCTCCATCGCGACCACCAGGTTTTCCATGATGTAATCTTTCCGCTCGGGAGTATTTTTGCCCATGTAAAACCCAAGGATTCCCGCCGCGTCCGGACGCGGCGCGTACTCGACTTTGCTCAGCCGCATTTCTTTGCCAATAAACTGCTTGAATTCGGCGGGGGAGATTTCTCCCAGCCCCTTGAACCGGGTGATCTCGCAATTTTTGCCCAGTTTCCGCGCCGCTTCGTCGCGCTCGAACTCGGAATAACAGTAACAAGTTTGCTCCTTGTTGCGCACCCGGAACAACGGGGTTTCGAGCACGTACAAATGTCCGTCATGGATCAACTGATCAAAGAATTTGTAGAAATAGGTGATCATCAGATTGCGGATGTGAAGGCCGTCCACGTCCGCGTCGGTGGCCAAAATCACTTTTTCATAGCGGAGATTCTCGAGGGTGTCTTCGATATCGAGACTGCGCATGAGATTGTACATCTCATCATTTTTATAAACGATGTCCCGCTTGAGATCCCAGACGTTCAAGGGCTTGCCCTTCAGCACGAAAATCGCCTGGGTGGCCACCTCGCGGCAGCTTACGATCGAGCCGGCGGCGGACTGGCCTTCGGTGATGAAAATCATGGTGCCCTTGCCTTTGCCGCGAGCTCGGTTGAAATGTTCCTTGCAATCCTTGAGCTGCGGGATGCGGATGGTAATGGCCTTGGCTCGCTCCCGCGCAAGCTTCTTCACCTCCTGCAATTCCTTGCGCAACTGCCGGGTGTCCTGAACCTTGGCGATAATCCGATCGGCCACCTCTTTGTTTCGGTTGAAAAAATGCAACAATTCCTCGCGGACGCGATTCACGAGGTCGGCGCGAATTTCGGTGTTGCCCAACTTGTTCTTGGTTTGGGACTCAAAAACCGGCTCTTTCAATCGAATCGCGACCGCGCCGACCATGCTCTCGCGCACGTCGTCGCCCTCGAACTTTTCCCGGCCGTGTTCATTGACCGCCTTGAGCAGGCCCTCGCGAAAGGCGCTCAAATGCGTGCCGCCGTCGCTGGTGAATTGTCCGTTCACGAACGAGTAAAACGTCTCGCCATAGCGGCTGTTGCTGTGCGTAAAGCAGAATTCGAGGGTCTTTTCCCCGTAGTGCAGTGGAGCGTAGATCGGCTCGCTGCCGTCGGCGCGAAGGTCCTCCATCACCAGATCCAGCAAGCCGTTGCGGGATTGAAACACCTGGTCGTTGAAGAACAATTTCAACCCCGAATTGAGATAACTATAATGCCGCAACCGCCGTTCAATATGCTCAGGCCGATAGCCGTAGGACTTGAAAATGGCGGGGTCCGGCTCGAAACGAATGAGGGTGCCATCCGGTTCGCTGGTTTTGCCTTTCTTTTCCCCTTTGAGCTTGCCCTGTTTAAAAATCGCCTCAACGAATTGGCCTTCCCGATGGCTGCGGACCAAAAACTCGCGCGAGAGGGCGTTGACCGCTTTCGTGCCAACGCCGTTTAATCCCACACTGAACTGGAAGACGTCATCGTTGTATTTCGCGCCGGTATTGATCTGCGAAACGCACTCGATGACCTTGCCCAGCGGGATTCCACGGCCAAAATCCCGCACCGTGACCGCCTGGTCCTGAAGGGTCACCCGCACTTCGCGTCCAGCGCCCATGATGAACTCATCAATGGCGTTGTCGATCACCTCTTTCAATAATATATAACAGCCGTCGTCATAATGGGATCCATCGCCGATGCGCCCGATGTACATGCCGGTGCGCAGTCGGATATGCTCCAGCGAGGAGAGCGTCTTGATCTTGCTCTCATCGTAAACGTGCTTGGTCTCTGCCATACTCGATGAACAACCTACTGGAGCGGCGCGATCCGGATCAACCTTTGTACTCGCCCGGATCCAATTCTCGAGGGAAGGTCAAGACCCCAATTGCGGCCCGCTCAAGCCGGTGGAAGCTGTCATGTCAACCGGCGGCGGCTGGCAAAAACGACCCGTTTCCGAAAGCCGCAAAAGCGGGGACGGGGAAAGATGTATACGCGGGAACAAGGGACACACCGGCGGATGTGCGCCATCCAACCCTGGCCTCGGAGCCGGGGCTGCCGGGCGCCTCACCCTGAGCGCGACTCGTATGGAACCAGCAAGCCCAGTAGCTGAAATCGAACCGAACAATCATGACGTGGTGCTGCGCGTGGGCGGATGCTGGCGTCTCACGGAAGTTTTGCCGGGACCCGGCGAGCTGATGGCAGCTCACCCGGCCACGCGCCGAATCCGCGTAATCCCTCGGAACTTGATGGCATGGGACAGTTCGCTCCCGCTCTTTCTCCTGCATTTGCGCAACTGGTGCGCCGAGCACCAGACCTCGCTTAGTCTGGAAGCGCTTCCAGAGCCTCTCCAGGCGCTCTTGCGTCACCTGCGGGAAAGCGAGGAGAGCGCGCCCCCGCCCCGAACGCCGGAACGCCTCGGGCGCATCCTCCGACGGTGGGGCAAGCGCACCGCCGACCGGCTGAAAAACTCGATCCGTTTCATCGGTGAATGCGCCGTGGGAACCGTTGAGGCTCCGGCGGATCCGCGCCAGGTTCACTGGCGGGATTTTGTGGGGGAAATGGTTCAGGCGGGGCCCAAGGCGCTGCCGATCGTGGGGTTGCTCAGCTTTTTAATCGGAGTGGTGTTTGCTTACGAAACCGTATCCCAGCTCCGGCAGTTCGGCGCCGAAATGTATGTCATCAACGGTCTGGGTCAGGCGGTGGTCCGACAAATCGGCCCGGTGCTGGCCGCCGTGATTCTGGCCGGGCGCACCGGCGCGGCGTTTGCGGCTCACCTCGGGAACATGCGTTTGAGCGGCGAAATTGACGCGCTGGAGGTGCTGGGGGTCTCCCCGATCTCTTTTCTGGTGCTGCCCCGATTGGGCGCGCTTTTCTGCATGATGCCGTTGATCACCCTGTACTCGGATCTGCTCGGCATCCTGGGCGGGTTCATGGTCACGCTTTCCTCGATCGATATCTCGAGCACGGAATTCTGGGTGCGGCTGCAAGCGGCGGTGTCGCTGGCGGACGTCATTGTCGGCGTGGTGAAGGGCGCGGTGTTTGGTGTGCTGATTGGCCTTGCGGGCACCTTGCGCGGATTGCAATGCGAGCGATCGTCCGCCGGAGTGGGGCGAGCCGCGACCTCGGCGGTGGTGACCGGCATCACCGCTATCATTGTTGCGGACACCTTGTTTGCCCCCATCCTGGATAATCTCGGATTCTAAAATCATGACACCGGCCCGGAGCGAGGAAATCATCCAAGTCGAGCGCCTCGAATGCCGTTACGGTGGCCATGTGGTGCTGCGCGAGGTCTCCTTTTCCGTGCGCCGCAACGAGATTTTCTTTGTGGCCGGGCGCAGCGGGTGCGGCAAGAGCACTCTGTTGCGCCACCTGGTCGGGCTGCAGATGCCCGCCGGAGGTGCAATCAAATACTTCGGCAAACCGTTCCCCGGAGCCGAATCGTTTGATCGGCGCGAGTTTTTTGAGGCGTTCGGAGTTTTATTCCAGGATCACGCTTTGTGGAGCGACATGTCGCTGTTTGAAAATATCAGCCTGCCGCTGGTGCTGTACACGAGGCTGCCGAGGGCGACGCGCGCCGAAATTGTCGCGCTGAAACTGGCCCAGGTCGGCCTGGCGGGCTGCCAAGACCGCTACCCAGGGGAACTGAGTGGCGGAATGCAGAAACGGGCCGCCCTGGCGCGGGCGCTGGCGCTCGATCCCCAAATCCTGTTTTTCGATGAACCCACCGCGGGCCTCGACCCGATCACCGCCCGCCAGATCAACCAGTTGATCCTCCGGATTCGGCAAACCGTCGGCGCCACCGTGGTGGTCGTCTCCCACCGATTGCCAAGCATTTTCAGCATCGCGGACCGCATGATCCTTTTGGACGCGGACATCAAAGGCATTGTCGCTATGGGCCCCCCCGACGAAATCGCGCGCCAAACGGAACCACCGTTAGCGAGGGAGTTTTTCCACGCCGACTCCATCCGCCGGACCACGGAGAGCGGAGCTTAAATGAGAGTGCGGCTCAACCCTCTGCTGCTGGGCGCTTTCATTCTGGGCGCCCTCATTTTAGCGGTGATTGCCTTGCTGACCCTGGCGTCCGGCAATGGGTTCCGGCCCTCCGGTCACTTCGTGTTTTATCTGTCCGGCTCGGCCCAGGGCCTGGACAAGGGCACCACGGTCAGCCTCAATGGAGTCCGGGTTGGCCAGATTGTCGAGGTCGGCGTCCTCTACGATCGCCGAAGCCATGAATCCCTGGTGCGCGCGCTTTGCCAGGTAAGCCGCGGCCGCGTCTCGACCCCGGACGGCAAACCGATTCACCTGAACGATGATCGGGTAATTTCCCAGTTGGTCACGGAGGGGTTGCGGGCGCAAATTCAAACCGCCGGCATCGTGGGATCAAAATTTGTGGAACTGGACTTTTACAACCCGCGCGAGCATCCGCCCGCCACGAATCTGCCAGCCTCCCCCTACCCCGTCGTGCCGACCGTCCCTTCGACCATGGCCGAGCTCACCAAAGCGGGCTCGCGGATTTTGGACGAGCTTCGCCAGTTGGATCTGGCGGGAATCGGCCGCCAGGTCGGCGAGGTGATCGCAAAGGTGGACCGGCAGGTCAGCCAGCTCCAAACCAACCGGCTGACCGATCACCTCTCGGCCGCCGCTGGTTCGATCGAACGACTGGCCGCCTCGACGAATTTGCAATCGGCCATTGCTGGAATAGAAGGCGCCGCCGTGTCCCTGGACGGTCTGTTAACCAATTTGAACGCGCAGGTGGTTCCTTTGAGCGGACAATTTGAAACGACCGTGGCGCAAGGGAAAATCGCTCTCAGCTCGGTGAACCAGACCGCTTTGGAAGTGCGGGATTTTCTCGCGTTGCGCAACCAATTGGGCGAGGACACTCGGGACCTGGTGCAACAACTCACTCGGACCGCGCGGACGATCGAAAGCCTGGCTGATTATCTGGAGCGCCATCCCAAGGCGCTGCTCAGCGGACGGCAGCAGCCGCCCTCAGCACAATGACCTTCATGAAAACTCAGCTTTTTCTCTGGTCCGGCGCCCGCTCGCTCGTAGGGTTGCTCACGGCGATTTTATTGCTGGGCGACGGCTGCGCGCCCTTCCAACCGGTCCGCAGCACTGGGCGCTATTATTTTCTCACCCCAATCGCCGCCCACCCGGCAGGAGCGGTCTCCCGGCGCGGCATGCGAGTGCGGCTGGAGCCCATCGAACTCGCGGAATTCCTCAATACCCGAAAGATGGTGGTACGCACCGGAACCAATGAGGTAAGGTTCGCTGAATTCCATCAATGGGCGGAACCGTTGAGCGATGGCCTGCGTCGCGTCCTGGCCGAGAACTTGCGCGCTCTTCCGGGCAGACCGGAGGTGGTGACGAGCCCCATTCCGCAGGGTTCACCGCCAGCCTTGGTGATTTCCATTCGGGTGTTGGCCTGCCAGGGCGCGCGCGGGCCCGGCGGCGGCGCCGCGGAATTCGCCGCCATTTGGCGGTTGAGCGTGGCTGGCCGGGTTCTTGAACGAGGCCGCTTTTCGCCGAGATCCGCGGCTTGGAGCGGGGAGGATTATGGAGCTCTCGCCCACGCGTTGAGCCGGGCCGTGGGCGGCCTGGCGGATGAGCTCGAGGCCGCGCTTTCCCGGCATGCGGGCGCTTCGCCCGCTTCCTGAAATCAGGCAACCTGCCGCTCGGGTTCGCGGCGAATCCAATCAAGGCGCGCCAGCAGCGCCTCCCCCAACAAACGCGCCACCTCCTCTTCAGCCAGATGATCGGTGTTTACCGTCAGATCGTAATGGAGCGGATCGGCGATGTTTCGGTGAAAGTAGGTTCGGACGTATCGGGCCCGCCCACGGTCGGTGCGTTGAAGCAGCTCCAGTGCCCGCGCATGATCCAGGCTCTCCCTTTGCCGCAACCGTTCCAGGCGTCGTTCCACCGATCCGATCAACCGAACGCGCAAAACATTCGGCAGCCCGCTGGTGATGGCGTTGGCCCCCCGTCCGACGAGAATCACATTGCCCAGCTCGGCGAGGCGCAGAATGGTCTCCGTGGATTGCCGGACAATGAGCCACGAGGGCGGATGCAGGCCTAAAATCTCATCCACCGTGTCGCTGATGGCATTCACTTTATCCTCTGGCAAAAACTTTTGGAGCCGCGCGGGCAAGTGATGGTCCTCCAATACCCTGGCCAGCAGATTTTTATCAAAAACCGTCCAGGGCCGATCGCTGGAGGGGCCGCGAGCCTTCAGGTATTCCGCCAGTTTGTCGGCGATGATAATCGCGCCCGAACCGCTCTGACGGGATATAGCCACCGCCGGAGGCGGGGGGCCAGGGACTGCCGCCGGTTGATCTTGAAGGCGCTTCTGGTTGTCCAGATAGGCGAGGCAACGCGCGTAAGAATAATCATTGTTCATAGGAAAGCGCGATGGGTTCCGGGGCTGGATAGGTTACCTGGACGCCCCGCACCCGGGCAAACGGCGTCAGAGTGTGGGCGCGGCGACTGGTCGGGCTCATGATATGTTCCGCGCGCAGGCCGCGCGCCAGCAGGGCGTCAGCGATCAGCGAACGATGGCAGCGCCAGGGCACCGCCTCGGCGCACATCAGCGCGAGCTGATCCTTTTGCGCCAGCGCAATCAGCTCAGTCAGGGCGGCCCCAAACTCGGGCGTTTGCATGTAATCGGCGAATCCGCGAAAGGAACTGTTTCTCCACCCAGTGTTGATCGACGCGCTCGAGGTGCGTCGCAGTCCCCCCAAGGCGGGATCGTGAGTGTAGCCGATACCGGCGGTTTTCAACGATTCCGGCAGAAACTCGCGATTGAACTGCGGGTTATGCCGGGAGCGTGGGACGGTTCGCACGTCCACGACCCGGGTCACCGCGTGGGCCTGAAGCAGGTGAATGAAATCCTCAATCGAGCGCGTCGAATGCCCCACCGTGAAAATCACCGGCCCTGATCGGGCGGACTTCGGCTTGGCGGTTCGCCGGGATCTTCGGGCGGTAGTCACATCTTCTCGTCAATGGGAGGCTCATGCAACAAGGTCGGCAGGGTCCAAGTCCGGCCATCCCGCGCAATGAGCCCCTCGGCGGTCTCCGGCCCCCAGGAACCCGAAGCATAATTGGGAAAATCATTCGGTGAACTGGCCGCCCACACTTCCAGCACGGGCGCCAATAACGACCAGGCAGCCTCCACCTGGTCCACGCGCATGAACAGCGTCGTGTCGCGAGCCATCACGTCCCACAGCAGGGTTTCGTACGCGTCCGGTGACGGGGCCTTGAATGACTCCTGGTAGCTGAAACGCATGTCCACGGGCCGCAGGCGAATCTTGGGGCCCGGCTGCTTAGCTTGAAACTTGAGCACGATGCCCTCATCCGGCTGGATGCAGATCACCAGGCGCGCCGGTTGCCAATTGAAGGTGGCCTCGGGAGGAAAGGCTTGATGCGGCACGGCGCGGAAGCGGATCGAGATTTCTGACACATGCCGGCCCAAGCGCTTGCCGGTGCGCAGATAAAAAGGAACTCCCTGCCAGCGCCAGTTGTCCACGAAGAGCTTGATGGCGGCAAAAGTGGGAGTGATGGAGTCGTGGGAAACGCCAACCTCCTCGCGATAAGCTCGGACGCGCTGGCCGCGAATCCAACCAGCGCCGTATTGCCCGCGCACGGTGGTTTCATGCACCTCTTCATGGCGGATGGGACGGATGGCGTGCTGCACATCGACTTTGCGGTTGCGAATTTCATCGGGTTGAAACGAGACCGGGGGCTCCATGGCAACCAGGCAAAGCAACTGGAGGAGGTGATTCTGCACCATGTCCCGCAAGGCTCCGGCATGCTCGTAATAACTCCCGCGATGTTCCACGCCCACCTCTTCGGCCACCGTAATGGCGACATGATCTACGTAACGTCGATTCCAGATCGGCTCGAACAGCGGGTTGGCAAATCGAAAAGCCAGAATGTTCCGCACCGTCTCCTTGCCCAGGTAATGGTCGATGCGAAAAATTTGCGTTTCATGAAAGTTTCCGCCCAGGGTAGCATTCAGCGCCCGCGCCGATTCCAGATCGCGGCCGATCGGCTTTTCGATGACAATTCGAGCGCGTTCCCGTTCCCGCGCCAATCCGGCCTCCCCCAGCCGATCGGGAATCACCCCAAAAAAGGCGGGCGGCGTGGCCAGATAAAAAATATGCTCGGCTCGCTTCCCCCAGTCGCGGTCGATTTCCTCCAACCGCTTCGCCAAGGCCGCGTAAGTCTTGGGATTGTTAAAATCCCCATGACAATAGTGGATGTCCTCGGCGAAAGCAGCCCAATCGGCAGCCTTCCAGCCTTGGGCGCGGCCAAACTGTTTCGCCCCGTCGTGCAACCGGTGACGCAACGCCGCATCCGTAAGTTCGGCCGCGTCCACTGCGAGAATGGCCACCTGCTCCGGCAGGCTCTTCTCCAGATGGAGGCTGAAGAGTGCCGGCACCAATTTGCGCCAGGTCAAATCGCCTCCACCGCCAAAAATGATAAATACCGTCGGCTCCGGATGATCCTTCGTCGTCATGCCCGTTCCCATTATCGTGCCCTCCCGGGAAAATTCCCATGGGCGCCAATGTAAATCCTAAATCGATCCGGCGCAAATAACCCCGGAAGGCGGCTGATTCGTTTGCCCAGCAAACATTCGATCAACGCGCGTCCAGCGCCGCCGGTCCCGGGAGCCAGCGAAGGCGATAAAACCGTTGCGCCTCGAAACCGCCGGCGCCCAGGCCGTCATCCAGAAACAAATAATTTGTGCCCGTGCTCGGAATGGGGTTGGTAAAAGTTTGCCAGCGCGGAGCTTCCAGACTCGGCGACCACTCGACTCGAAAACGGGTGTTGGCGGGCGCGTTCCACGCCAGTTGCGGCCCGTTCTCTGTCTCCCCCACCCTGGTGATCATCAACGGCGGCGGAAAAAGCAACAGCCCCTCGACTACGC
Organism: Verrucomicrobiota bacterium; assembly: GCA_039806935.1. GTDB lineage: Bacteria > Verrucomicrobiota > Verrucomicrobiia > Limisphaerales > UBA8199 > JBDHQH01. The sequence continues at coordinate 57,887 of JBDHQH010000002.1, read as the reverse complement.
GGAAAAAGCCTGAGCCGCCGCTGAGCGGACCGCACCACCGAGTCGTCAGCCCCTCGGCGATGATCTCCGCGCTAATGGGAAGCCAATCGCCGACCTCACCATCCGCTCGTCCCAGCACGTAATAATGCGCCCCCGGCAGCGAGGCCCAAGTGAGGCATAAATTCGAGTTGACGATCTCGAGATCGACGATTTCCGTGTTCGTCCCGTACTCGACACCAACTCCGGCCCTGACGCTGTAAAGGGCCGGCGAGGCGGATTCATTCAGCACCGCCAGATACCATTCCCCGCTGGTCAGAGGCACGGGTCGCGAAAAATCATAAACTACCGTCAGCTCGGAGTTAGAACTCGCGTTGGAGCTGAGGTAATCCCAGTTTTCAATCGTCGGCAAAGGCAACCCACGCCGGACGGCTAAAGTCAGATCTGAGGTGGGTTGCTCAACCTCAAACTGGGCGCGAACGGACCCCTCCGGAACCTCGAAACGGTAGTAGTTCACCCCCCCGGGCGCCAGGACCGCTTGCGGCTGGAAAGCGATCCAGTTGGTCAGCGTCACCACCGACGGCGCCGGATTCGCCCGCTCCAGGCACAAGCTCAACTCCGCGGCGGCCAGCGCCGGGGCAGCCCCCGCGGGACCCGCGCGGGTGTCCTGAATCTCCAGGCGCCAGGAACCCGCCGACGGCTCACCGTGAAAGGCGCTCAGCGACTGCTCCGGCAGATAACAAATGCCCTGCGCCGTCCCGTCGTCCAGGGACCATGTAATATTGGTCAAACGCGGGCCGGCGAACTTGACCGGCTCGGCGAGCAGCGGCTGGTCGGTGAAACGCAGCGGAATTGGGATGGTGTAAACGGAGCGCGCCGTGTAGAGCCAGACCGTATCTTCGCTCACGGCGCCTCCTTCATTCATCACGATCAAGACCGCCGTCGAGCCTCCCGGCCCATAATCCACGTTGGTGTGTCCCGCGCCGCTGACCGGGCCGGTGTCGAGAATCAACCGGCCATCGTGATAAATCGTCATGCGGTCCGCTTCGCCGAGAAAATCGTAATCGATGAGCAGTGTCCCGGAGGGCCGCCCGGTTTCGACGAGATTGGTGGAAGCCTCAGGGCCGCCGGACGTGAACACGGGGACTGGATTCGTGACCAGCAGATCGCAGCCCAGCCCACCTGAGGCACTGCCGCCGCGTTGAGCCGACAAGAGACCACTCCGGCCCGAGGGGCTGACGAGACGCAGCTCCAGATCGTTCGGTCGGGGATGATGGATGAGCACCGCCACTTGGGCCGACGCCACGGTCCCGGTTTGGCTCACCTCGAGAACTGCCGAGGAAACCGCGTTATCAGAAATTACCGCCGGCGCCATCGTTTGAACGGCAACGGATGGCAACACCGCCTCGCCCGGATGCCTCGAGATGGAGAGCGAGATCTGTCCGTCTTCAGCTCCGGAGTTGGTCAGTATAATCGACCAGATGCCTGGATTCAACGGCGGGTAAGAGGACGGACTGAGCTCAAGCGCGCCTCGGCTGCGCGCCTCGTCCAGTCCCAACCATTGGCTTTGCCCCGCCCACCCGGGGCGGCAAAGCTGAACTGTCACCGGGCCGGGGCCGGGGCAAAGCCAGAAGTCCATCAGAAGACCCGCGCTCTCCGGCGAGATTTTGAAAAAGTCTTCCCTGCACCCGTGAGCTGGCACGATGACGGTGGCGCCATCCAGTGGCGCTTGGGGTTGGAGCTGGAAACTGAATCGCTCCAACCGGGCTGGCAGGTTGGTCGTCGATAACGCCGCCACCCACAGACCTTGCCCCTCCCTTCCCCCCAGATCGCGCAACGAGCCAGGGCCGTCTGCGCGCGCTGCGGATGAAAGATCCGCTTCCGGGGAATCGTCAAAGACCAGCGCTTCGTGGATCCATTCACCCACCCCGGTGCGATCCTTTAACACCACACACCGCGGGCCATGGACGAGGGAAAGCGTCAATCCCTCCCCGGTCCCGGAAACCGTGTTCGAGACGACCAGCCGCCGGATCAGCCCCGGTTCCGGCACGACCGCGAAAGCATACGCCACCGTGGCCTGCCCGCTGGGCGCGGCCTCGGGCGAGATCACAAATCCTTCCGCATTCAGCGGCCCCTCGGGATCCGCGGTAGTGAAGGGCGCGTTGCGTCCATACGCCAGCACGCCGAACTCCGCCCCTTCCGGCGACTCGCATTTGATCGCAAGGTAAAATTGCCCGGGCTGGACATTGGTCAAAAGGACCAATTCCGTTCCACCCCGGCTGGTGGACCGGCCGGCCTCGACGAGAGCGCCAGCCTCCAGATTCGTCAACCCCGGATCCGTGGAGACGTACAGATCCAAATCCGGTTCCGGTTCGAGACCCGGGCAGTTCAAAGGCGGCCCCTTGGGCGGGATGCGCCCGGCCGGAAACGTGGCAAATACCAGATAGCTCAGGGGAAGCGAGTTTGAAAAAGAAAAGAAACGCCACTGCTCCGGATCTCCCCGCGTGAGAAAGGTCTGGGCAGCGAGCGCCACGGTGTTGGTCTCGTAGGAGCGGAAGGGCGCGAACGTTTCGCCGGCAGCCAGCGCCCCAACCTGATCCGTGCCCGGCAAGATGTTGGCCAGCTCGGTGACTGCGGCGAACTCCGCCGCTGACGTCCTTGCCAGCCAGGCCAGGCCAACCAGCAGCCAAGTGAAGCTTCGCCAGCGCATGTCCTCCATGAAGACAAACATAACCCACGGGCCAAGACGAGGAAAAAACCCCAAAATAGTGATTTCTTCTCTGGCGTCGTTTGCTTTACTGGGATCATGAAGAGCCGGCTCGGTTGGATCTTCGCCTGGACGCTTGCCCTGGCCGCGAATGGTGCGGAAGGCCGCCCCAATATTCTCTATTGTGTGGCGGATGATTGGGCCTGGCCGCATGCGGGCGCTTATGGCGATGCGGTGGTTCGCACGCCCACTTTTGATCGCCTCGCCCGAGAGGGCATCCTCTTTCATCACGCGTTCAGCGCAGCCCCGAGCTGCACTCCCTCGCGAGCTGCCATGCTGACTGGCCAATATCCCCACCGGCTTCGGGAAGGCAGTTGCCTCTGGGGGCTTTTGCCCAGCGACTTCCCCGTCTATCCGGATCTATTGGAGAAAGCGGGCTACGCCGTCGGCTGCACCCGGAAGGGTTGGGCTCCTGGCAATTTCCAGGCCGGCGGATTTACGCGCAACCCGGCGGGCCCGGCCTTCCCGAATTTCGCCGAGTTTCTGAAGACGGTTCCCGCCTCCCAGCCGTTCTGCTTCTGGTTCGGCAGCCATGATCCCCACCGCCCTTACAAGCCAGGTTCCGGCGCCCGTCCGGATAAAGCGGAGCAGATCAAGGTGCCCCCCTACTGGCCGGATACGGCGACCACCCGGGCGGATATCCTCGATTATTACCACGAGGTCGAGCGATTTGACCGCGAGGTCGGCGAACTCTTGAGGCAGCTTGATGAAAACGGCCGCCGGACCAACACCTTGGTGGTGATGACGGGCGACAACGGCTGGCCTTTCCCCCGCGGCAAGGCCAACCTTTACGACGGCGGAACCCGCCAGCCGTTGGCGGCCTGTTGGCCGGCGAAAATCAAACCCGGCCAGGTCAGCGAGGACTTTATCAACTTGATGGATCTCGCCCCGACGTTCCTCGAAGCCGCCGGCCTGCGACCTCCCGCCGCCATGACCGGCAAAAGCTTTTTCGGTTTATTGACAGGCGCGGAAAAATCCGGATTGCGCGACACGGTGTTTCTCGAACGGGAGCGCCACGCCTACGTGCGGCCGGGCAACACCAGCTATCCCATGCGCGCCATTCGCACCCCCGGTTTCCTCTATATTCGCAATTTGCGAGCGGATCGCTGGCCGGCGGGCGCCCCGGCTATCGAGACCGATCCACCCCGCATCTTCGGCGATTGCGACGACGGCCCCACCAAACGCGACATCCTGGCGCGCCGTGCCGATCCGTCCGTTAGCCGGAGTTTCGAGCTCTGTTTCGGCAAGCGCCCGGCCGAGGAGCTCTACGATCTGCGGCGCGACCCCCAGCAAATGCACAACGTCGCGGACGACCCCGCGTATGCTACAACCCGGCGGGAATTGCGCCAGCGGCTGGACGCCTGGATGAAGGAAACCGCGGATCCCCGCGCGGTCCGGGATGATGATCACTGGGATCATTTCCCGTACTTCAATGGCCAGGGCGCCCTGGTGCCGCCCAACATTTAGCCCAGCGGAAACGAACCACCATGCCCAGCCCGCTTTTTTCCAGAAAATTTCCACGCCGCCAATTCATCCGCCAGGCTGCCCTGCTCGCCGGGGCGACGCTCGGTTCCTTACCCCCCCAGGCCCTTGGCGCAGCAAAATCCGGCGGACTGGTCGGTTCCAACATCTACGGCTGGATGCAATCCGCCGCGCGGGAGCGGAAGCCGCTGGAGGTGGCCGCCGTCATCAAGTCCTTGGGCGATTGCGGCTATGACTATCTCGAAAATTTTTTGAATGTGGACCAGCCCGCGGAAAACGCCCGTTTCGCTGATCAGCTCCGCGCCCAAGGCCTGCGTCCGGTCAGCCTGTATGTGGGCGCCCAATTGCACGAGCGGGAGAAAGCGAAGGCCCGGATCGAGAAAATTCTTGCCGCGGCGGAGGTGTGCGCCAAAGCAGGCTTTGAAATCATCAACTGCAATGCCGACCCGATCGGACGCGAGAAGACAGACGAAGAACTCAAGTCCCAGGCCGAATCCTTGTCGGATCTGGGGAAAGGCCTGCGGCGCCTGGGACTGCAATTGGGTGTCCACCAACATTTGCCGGAAATGGCGAGCCAGGCCAGGGAATTTCATTCCAATTTTCAGCGTACCCGCCCCGAGTGGGTAGGCTTTTGCTACGACGTACACTGGGTTTGGAAGGGCGGCCTGCCGCCGCTGGAAGCGCTCCAGCAGTACGGGGAGCGGATCGTCACCTGGCACCTGCGGCAAAGCCGGAAAGGCGTCTGGGTGGAGAGCCTTGAGGAAGGAGACATCGACTATCCCGCCATTGCACGCTACGCGCGCAAACACAAGCTGTCCCGGCGCTTCGTCGTGGAACTCGCCTTCGAGCCTGGCACTGCGGTCACCCGATCCATGGCGGAGAACCACCGCCTGAGCCGGGAGTACGTGCGCAAGGTCTTCCGCTTGTGAGCTAGCCGGACGGAACTCGGCGCTGCTTTTTCCCCGGTTGTCCACTGGCCGGGCCGAGACGAATTTGCCGGATGAGAAATTCAAGCGCGCCGGACCAGTCCGCGGTTCGATTGCGAGTCACAAAACCGGACGCCGAGGCGAAACGGCGCCGGTTGCGATGCCGGCAAAACTACAGCCGCAAGTTGGCGGGCAGCAAGGTGCCCGGACCGCGCGGCGCCTGCGAACAACAAAGCGAAGTTCAAGGCAGCGAGTAGCTGCCAGCCCGCGTGATCCGCGAGCACGATTGCTACCGGAGAGCCGCCTCCTCCGTTACCGATTGAGCGGCGGCGCGGCGGCGAGCGGCGGCGATCTCCTCCCGGGCCTCCTTCAAATCTCGCTGGAAGTCCGGATTGGCCATGAACTCCCGGAAAATCGCCTTTCCGAGAACCCGTCCCGCGAACACATCGGTCGGAAAATGCTTGCCAATGACGATGCGGTCCCAGCCAATGTTCCGCCCGATTTCCAGCACCGCTTCGCGCTGCTCGGGAAAGAGTTCCGCCATGACCAGGGAATACAGCGTGCCGCGGGTCGAGTGCCCGCTGGGATAACTGAAGCTGCGTTCGGGGCGGCCAACGTTCAACTCGGGATCCAGCACGTAAGGACGATTTCGTTCCCAATGATCCTTCGGGATATTGATAACCTCGCCCGTCTCCTTTTTGACCGCCTTGAGCAGCGCGTCCGTGCGTGGCAAACGGGAAAGATCGAGCACCGGGCCGACGGCGTTGGTGAAATATTCAAAACGCAGGCTCGCGCTCCGAAACGCCCTCTCCTCCTGCGCCGGGGTGCGCGCCTTCAACACCTCGCGAACGGTATTCAAATCCGCCTTTTCCCAGGCCGATCCCGCGGCCGGAGGCGGCGGCAGCAGGGCGATGCCATCCGGACGCCCCGGGCGAAGGTATGTCTCTCCGGCCAGAACGGCCCCGCAAAAGGCGAGGAGAAGAATACCTGCCGCTGCGCGGGCTGTAGCGCGCCTCAACGGGCGCCCCGATTGGAATACGTGTATCGATCGCATCGTGCGGCCCGCAGCATAGCCGGAGCCGCCCGGGGCAACCATCAAAATTTACGTTTCAAACATCATAGTAGAGGAAGAACTCGTAGGGATGCGGCCGCAACCGCAGGGCGTCCTGCTCTTTGCGCTTGCTCGCCATCCACATGTCGAGAAAGTCCATGGTGAAGACGTCGCCCTTGAGCAGAAACTCATGGTCCTTTTCGAGCGCATCGAGCGCCTCGGCCAGGCTGCCGGCGGCACTCGGCACTTTCTTCAGCTCTTCGGGCGGCAATTCGTAGATGTTTTTGTCCAGCGGCTCGCCGGGATCGATTTTGTTCAGCACTCCGTCCAGGCCCGCCATCAAAAGCGCGGCGAACGCCAAGTACGGATTCGCGGCCGGATCGGGCGGGCGGTACTCGATACGCTTGGATTTCGGATTCTCGCTGTACATCGGAATGCGCACCGCCGCCGAGCGATTCCGCCCGGAATACGCGAGGTTCACCGGCGCTTCGTAGCCCGGCACAAGCCGCTTGTAGCTGTTCGTTGTGGGATTGCAGATTGCGCACAGCGCCCGGGCATGTTTCAGCAGCCCGCCGATAAAATACAACGCCATCCGGGAAAGGCCGGCGTACTCGTTTCCCGCGAATAGCGGCTTGCCCTTTTTCCACAAGCTGATGTGCGTGTGCATGCCGGAGCCATTGTCGCCGAAAAGCGGCTTGGGCATGAAACAGGCCGTTTTGCCGTGGCGGCGAGCGACGTTCTTGACCACATATTTGAACACCATCATGGCATCCGCCGCCCTGACGAGCGTGTCATAGCGATAATCAATTTCCGCCTGCCCGGCCGTCGCCACCTCGTGGTGTTGGCGCTCGATGACCAGACCGAGGCGCTCCATCACCAGGCTCATCTCGGTGCGCAGATCCTGTTGCTGATCCGTCGGAGCGACGGGAAAGTAGCCCTCCTTGTGCCGAATCTTGTAGCCAAGATTTGGCATTTCCTCGCGTCCGCTGTTCCAGATTCCCTCCTCGGATTCGACACTGTAAAACGCGCCGTTGCTCTTGTTGTCGTACTGGACATTGTCGAACACGAAGAATTCGGCTTCCGGGCCGAAATAAGCCGTGTCCGCCTGGCCGGTGCCGGCCAGATATCTCTCCGCCTTCTGCGCGATTCCGCGGGGATCCCGGATATAGGCCACTTTCGCGCCGGTTTCCGCGATCGCACAGGTCAGGGACAGCGTGGGCTCGGCGCAGAACGGATCCAGAAAGGCGGTCGTCGGATCAGGAATCGCCAGCATGTCCGAAGCTTCCACGCTCTTCCAGCCGCGAATGCTCGAGCCATCAAAGCCGAAGCCCTCTTCAAAAACCTCCTCCGTCAACTCTCGAATGGGGCAACTGAAATGCTGCCAGGCGCCGAAGGTATCCACAAATTTGAGATCGACCATGCGGGCCCCGGTTTTTTTGGCCAGATCGATTACGCTCTTGGGTGTGTTCATTTGGGTCTATTTGGGTCTATCAGATGTTTTGTTTTAGCAATGTCCAGCCTGGCCTGTTCTCGGCCCCTTGCCAACAACGTGCCCGGCGATCGAAATCATAAATGCGCTTGCGCATGATAGCCTTCTTCTCCGTGCTCAGCCAGATCCAGGCCCGAAGTCTCCACCTCCGCCGAAACCCGCAAGCCAACGAAGGCGCGGACGAGCATCGCCAGGATAGCCGTGGAAAGGGTCGCCAGCAGCAAGGTGAGCGCAATCGCCTTGAGCTGCTCCAGCACCAGCGGTTGGAAAAAGGAATTGGTGACATAAGCCCTGAGGTTCAACTCGAGATTTGGGTTTGCCGTCGTCCGCGCCAGGCATCCCGTCAGGAGCGCGCCCAGAGTCCCGCCAATTGCATGAATCCCGAACGTATCCAGAGCGTCATCATAACCAATCCAGTTCTTGAGCTTCCAGCAGGCAAAAAAGGGCACCAGGCCCGCCGCGACACCAATTGCCATGGCGCCATTGGCAGTGACAAACCCGCAGGCCGGCGTAATGGTTACCAGACCTGCCACCGCCCCCGAGCAAAATCCCAGCGTGCTGGGCTTGCCACGGAAAGCGTATTCCGCCAGCGCCCAAACAATCGAGCCCGTGGCGGCGGCCAGCGTGGTGGTCATGAACGCGTTGGCGGCAATCCCATCAGCCGCCATGGCGCTGCCGGCGTTGAAACCATACCAACCCACCCAAAGCATGCCCGTGCCCACCATGCAGAGCACCATGTTGTGCGGGCGCATCGGCTCCCGCCCAAAGCCGAGGCGCTTGCCCAGCAGCAGGCAGAGAATCAACGCCGACCACCCCGAGGACATGTGAACCACCGTGCCCCCCGCGAAATCAATTGCCTTGATCCTCGCGTGGGCGTTGCCCGCGCCGTTCATCAGCCCATCCACCCCCCACACCATGTGCGCCAGTGGAAAATACACCACAAACATCCAGAGAGTGATGAATAACAGCAGGGCCGAAAACTTCATCCGTTCAGCGACCGACCCGACGATCAAGGCCGGGGTAATGATCGCGAACATAAGCTGGTACATGGCAAACACGCTCTGCGAAACCCACGCTCCGTAATCAGGGTTCGGCGCGCCGCCCACATGCCCGAGAAATGCCCACGCCAGTGATCCCCAGGCGGGACGGCCCGGATGAAAAGCGATGCTATAGCCCACCGCCCACCAAAGGATGGTGACCAGCCCGGCAATGCCCAAACATTGGGCCAGAACGGACAAAACATTTTTCCGCCGCACCAGACCGCCATAAAACAGCGCGAGTCCGGGCAGGGTCATGAAAAGCACCAGGCCGGACGCAGTCATCATCCAACTGTTATGCCCGGGGCCGGCGACGAAAATCCGGCTGGTCGCGCTCGGGTCGGCATGACGGGGAGCGTTGTGAAAGTAGGCCTCCAGATCATCCAGCCGTTCCTCAACGGTGCGCTCCGGAACCAGCGTGGCTTCCGCCGCCACCACCGGCTGACTCAGTCCTGTCGCCATCAGCAGCGCGACCCATAAAACGACGGTTCGCATACGAGAATTCCTGGCAGCCAAACGCGCTCGGCCCTAGACCGCTTCCACCCCTTTCTCCTCGGTTCGAATCCGGATCGCCTCATCGACATTCGCTACAAACACCTTGCCATCCCCTATTTTCCCCGTGCGCGCCGACTTGACGATTGCGTTGATCGCCTCCTCAAGTTTGTCGCTGGGGATGACGAGTTCGATCTTGATTTTTGGCAGAAAGTCCACCGTGTACTCGCTCCCGCGATAAATCTCTGTGTGCCCTTTCTGGCGCCCGAACCCCTTAACCTCGGACACCGTCATGCCCTGGATGCCCACTTCATTAAGGGCATCCTTGACCTCTTCCAACTTAAAAGGCTTGATGATCGCTTCGATTTTTTTCATAATGATTCAGCATCTGCGCGCCGCATTTTTCGATTGCACGTCACGTCGCTGCGAACTCTAAGCAGCCTAGATGCCATTGTCCGCCACACCGATGTAGCTCCCACATTATCAGTCACTTGCATATTAGAACAGCTACCCGGCCGCGTGGTTGACGTTGTCGATTTTTGACCAACCCGAACAAAGTTCCTCAGCGCAAACGTTGCTTGAACGCGCACCCGGGTAAGCTATGCTGCTGCCTGAGAATCGACGCGGCGCAAATTCAAATCAACCTATATGAAGAACTGCAATCGACGTGACTTCCTCTACTACTCCCTGGCTGGCGCCGGAGCTTTGGCCGCGACCCCCGGCCTCTTTGGCGGTGAACCGACGACGCGGTCCTGGAAGGGCTCCGATACCGTCGCGCTCGGAAAAACCGGCATCAAAACATCACGACTGGCCCAGGGCACCGGCTTCAACGGCAGCCGCCGCGCCTCCGATCATACCCGGCTGGGGCATGAGGCCTTCGACCGGTTAGTACGCCGCGGGTTGGATGAAGGAATCCGATTTTTCGATATGGCCGACCTGTATGGCACACATCCTTACGTTCGGGAAGCGATCAGAGGCATCGCGCGTGATCGCTGCACCCTGCTCAGCAAAATCTGGGTGGGCAAGGAGGATTGGAACCAGCCATCCGGTGGCGCGGTCGAGGAAGTGGATCGTTTTCGCGCCGAATTAGGGGTGGAGGTGATTGACATCTGCCTGATACATTGCATGACCGACCCGCGGTGGACCGAGGCTCAAAAACGCGTGCGTGACGAGCTTTCCAGCCTGAAGCAAAAGGGCGCCATCCGGGCTGTGGGTGTTTCCTGCCACAGCCTCGGCGCGCTCAAAACTGCCTCCACCCATCCTTGGGTGGATGTCATTTTTGCCCGGATCAACCACAAAGGCGGCTCGCAATACAGCATGGACGGCCCGGTCGAAGAGGTTTCCGAGGTGCTCAAGACGGCCCGCAAAAACGGAAAGGCCGTGGTCGGCATGAAAATCTTTGGCGCGGGCAAACTGCGCCAACCCGAAGAAAAAGACCAATCCCTGAACTTCGTTTTTAAAAATGATCTGGTCGATGCCATCACCGTCGGAATGCTCTCGACGGAGGAAGTAGATGATACCCTCGCCCGGATGGCCAAAGTCGGCAAAGTGTGATCGAGGGTGGATTTCCGCGCGCCCGCGCGCGCGCCGGGTTGCATTCGGCGGAGATCCGGCCTAGATTCGGCCCGCACCCAATGGATGGGTCAACCGAGGGATATACAATATGCGGGAGCAAAAGGTTCGGAACGAGGCGAAAGGATGGAACGGCGGCACGGTGCTGCCACTGGCGGCGTTGATCATGGGGATGTCGGGTTGCGCGACTCATGAGCGGTCGGGCTCGCCAGAGACCGCGCCTAAGCGTGCCATCGCGGTGCTCAAACCAACTCAAGGCAACCAGGCCAATGGCACGGTGAAATTCACGCGCGTGGCCGGCGGGCTCCGAATCGTCGCTGACGTCAGGGATCTCACTCCCGGCCAGCACGGATTCCATATTCACGAGCATGGTGATTGCTCCGCCCCGGATGCCAGTTCAGCGGGTGGACATTTTAATCCCACCGGCATGCCGCATGGCGCGCCGAACTCTCCGCAATCGCACGTGGGCGACATGGGGAATCTGGTGGCCGACAAATCTGGCCATGCCCGGCTGGACTTTGTCGATACCCGCATGGCTTTCCAGGGGCCAAACTCGATTCTCGGGAGATCGGTCATCGTTCACGCGCAACCGGACGATCTGGCGACGCAGCCCACCGGCAACGCGGGCGCGCGCGTGGCCTGCGGCGTCATCGAACCCATCGCAAAATAGCCGCCCGGCCGGAAACGGCCATCGGATCGGTTCTCGCTGGAAGGCCCGTCCGTGCTTCAGCCGCCGTGGGCGAAGCTGGGATAGTTCGTCATCCCGCCGTCCACGTAGATCGTGCGGGCGGTAACATAGGAGGCGGCATCCGACACCAGCACTACGGCCATCCGGGCGATGTCTTCGGGGCGGCCCAGCCGATTCAGTGGGATTTTGTCCAGCAAGTCTTTCAGACTGGCGGGATTGCTCCAGACGCTCTGATTAATCGGGGTTTGGATGGCGCCTGGGCCGAGGGCCAGCACGCGCACGCCGAAAGGCGCCGCCTCCTGGGCGAGGGTCTTGGTCATCATCCCCACCGCGGCCTTGCTGGCGGTGTAGGCGCTGTAGCCGGACCAGGCGATTACCTCGTGGACCGAACTGATGCTAAGCACCACGCCCATTTTTTGCGGAATCATGCGCCGCAAGGCTTCGCGCGCGCAGTAGAAAGCGCCGAACAGGTTGATCTCGATGACCCGCCGCCAGGCAACCGGATCGGCTTCCCAGCCCAGTTGGCGCGCTCCATCAACACCAGCGTTGTTCACCAGGATGTCCACGCCGCCCCACGCCTCATCCAACCTGGCAAACATGGCGCGCACCGCTTCCGGATTGGCGATGTCCGCCTCATACGCCAAGGCGTCGGTTTGACGTTCCTGGATTTTCTTGACGAGGTCTTGGGCTGCTTCGGGATGCGTGAGATAGTTGACGGCTACCTTGGCGCCCGCTTCCGCTAAACCCAGCGCAATGGCCGCGCCTATGCCTGAGTTGCCGCCAGTGACCAGCGCCCGACGTCCGGTAAGTTGGATGTTCATACTCTGCGAGTTGAACCTACCACGAAACGCCGCGCGGCGCCGCGTCGCCGGCGTGGGGTGGAATGCCCAGATTTGATTAAGGGTACTCGCCGGCTCCGGCTCCAATTCCGACAGCGGCGAGATCGGCAGGCGTGTTGCAATTGTCAAAGCAGCGGACATGCCGACGCCCCACCGGAAAGGCCTTGACGGCGCGCTCGCGCAGGCAGGCATTGGCAAATTCGCGCGCCGCCAACTGGCGTCGCAACAGGCAATCCCGGGCCAAATACCGGCAACGTTTGGGGTAAATCGCCGCCAATGGCTCTAATTGGCCGCGCACTCTGGGAATGGCGCCCGTGAGCGGATCGCACTGCGCGGCCAGCAGGCGGATGAATTCGGCATCCAGACGCGGCAAATCCACCGCCAGCACCAATAACAACGGCGCCCGCACCTCTTCCAGCGCGCGATCCATTCCGGCCAGCGGACCGAAACCGGGTTCCCGATCCACCAACACCGGGCAGCCCAGCGACGAATAGTCCCGTCCGCCATGGCCGGAGATATAGACTTCACAGACACCCGCCTCGCGAATGGCCCGGTTGGCCCGGACCATCAACGGCTGGCCCGCCACCGTCACCCAAGCCTTATCTCGCCCCATCCGGCTTGATTCACCGCCCGCCAGGATGACTGCGCCCAGGTTCATGCCGTGCGCCTTAAAATCCCATCGGTCAGAATCCGCGCCCGCAAGCCGCCCCGCCCTTGCATCCAATCCTCCGCTCCGGGGCCCAGGGCGGAGTTCATCCAGTAACAAGGCTTGCACTGCTCCACCCCGGCGAACCGCACCCCTTGAATCTCAAATTCCTTTCCGATCAGGGTGTCCAGGTCCACCCCCCGAACCAGCACATTGCGCCGGGCCGCGACCGGTTGCGCGTCCGCCAGGCCAAGCTCACGCCGCATGGCGTCGAAGATCTCCTCGGAAAAAAACGTGATCTGCCCCTTATAATCCGGCTGGTAATCGAAAAAGCGGTCGCCACGGATGCCGCGGTTGGCGCGGCAGTCCAGTTCATCCACTTCCAAGGCCGGATGTTGTCCTGCGGGTTGGCCGTGATGCCCGAAAAAATTGTGGCCGGGAGAAAGAAAAAGCTGGCGGATCGCAATCATGGGAGCGAAGGCTGAACCTCGTTGTGGCGGCGAACCGATTCGCCGGCCACGGCCGGTGATCCGCGCCGATAGATCTCGGCGCACCTGCGGCAAACACCCCGCCTCGGAGACCACGCCGGAAATTCGGCTTGGATGGCTTTCAGGGTTTCGTCCGCAAGACTCGCCGCTTCCGCCCAGGCAAAACTGGGGAAGCCGCACAAAGGACATGGCGACCCCGGGCCGGGTCCGGCGCGCAGCAATTGGCGCGGATCGCGAACGAGTTCCTCCAATCGCGCGTGAGTGGGGCGGGGATCACTCCAAAGCGAGTCAAAAATTTCCCGTTGTTGAGTATCGTCCCAAAAAGGAAAACCCCGGATGAAAGCCACCCAGCGCTGCTCCCGGGTGGCGAGGGTTGGATGGCCGTCGCGCGCCGCGCGCCCGTCGATGGTCACATCCCACAGCAGGCGATACCGCTCGCGCGCCAGTCGTTGGGATCCCAGAAATTCGCCTGCTCCCGCCAGCTCAGGACGATAACCAAAGGCCGGGGCAAGCATATCGTTCAGATGAGTGAGCTCATGGCGCAAAAATGTCGGCAGCTCCAGATCGCGGATCAATCGTTCCGGGCGCATGGCCAGAACGCCGGTCCGGACGCCCTGCTCATTGACGTAGAGTTCGGATCCCTCGTCATCCCGACCGCGCGCCTGACGCACCGCCAACGCCGCCAGCCCGGTGGCGAGTAAAGGAAAATGCCGCAAAGGCCCAATCAAACGCTGCTCCAATCCCCATTCGCGAAACCACTCCAGATGGAGTTTGAAAAAAGCGGCGTTGCGCTCGTCTGGATCGAGTATGGTGTAGAGCCGCTCCCGGTGCCGGTGGAACCGGCTGATCTGGAGCGCCGGAATGTTCCTCTGCCCGGCACCCGCCGCGCCGAGAACGACCGCTTCCACAAAATCTTCGTCGTAGCGCAGGCGCATATAGCTAGGCCGTCGGCGCCGCTCCCGGCGGCAGGTTGGCCAGTCCGCAAGATTGGCAGAGGCTCTCGGCCGCCTCATCGACCGGTCGCAGCAGCAGATCCTCGCTGCCGGGTGGAATTCCCTGACGCTCGCATTCCGCCTCGATCAGCGCTTGCAGCAAATTCGCGAGGCTGCCCAGCGCGCTATCGCCGGCCAGTCGCGCCAGGCGCCGCGAAAACGCCGGCGTCCAACGGCCGAGATGTTCCCGCAAGAATCTCCTTTGGGCATCGTGGCAAGTGGCCAACTCGCCGGGTTCGAGCTGATGCTCGAGCGCGTAGGCCTCCTTGGCCGCCAGGACGCACATGAACTCCAATTCGAGACAGAGATGATCCTGGCGTTCGTCCGCCCCGTCCGCCACCTCGAGACCAAAGGCCCGATAAAATGCGGCCAAATCCGCCAGCCGATGCGGTTGAAACAGCGGATCCGCCTTGATATCTCCGTATTCGATTTCGTTCAACGGGCAGCGGCCCCGAGCCGCATGGCCGAACGCCGCGAGGTAGGACTCCAGGAACGTCTCGAACTCCTTCGGCTCCAGCCGGGCCAACCACGCGTCCGCAGCCTCAGCCAGCGCTGGGGCGCCCCCGGCCAGAACTCGAACGGCGCTCTGGAGCGAGCGGCGGTTCTCCGTCGCACTCAGCCACGCCCAATTTCCCTCTGTGGGGTCGGCGAAGGCCTGGGCGAGAAAACGATAGATAAACGCCCGAGCCATCGCTGAATCAATACCGGCTTGCAGCGGCCCTGAACCCGGAAAGGGATTGGCCGGCGCCGCTGGCGATTCGTCCTGGGTACTCTCCTCCGGTGCGGTGTAATTTCCGAAGATGGAGCGCGCCGCCCTGGCCGGACGCGCGGCCCACTCGCGGCTTGGCCCTTCCACTGTGCGATCCGGTTCCTCAGATGGAGTTCGCATGCTTATCCGGCCGAATGTGGATGGGTTCTTCCACGGTGGTTTCAATGATTTTCGTTCCATCTTTCGCGTAGCCGATGATGGTGTCGTTGTACATCTCGAACTTCTTTCCGCGAATCTCGGTTTCAAACACCTTCGGCCCCTCCTTGATTTCGTAGTGGTGGCAGATGCGATGATCTTTGCCAAAAAGCTGCAAAACCGCAAGTAGTTCGCGGTCGGGCGCACTGTATTTCTCCACGGCCGCATCCACCCCCGGGCCGAACATCTGCCGGAGATACCCGCGCGGCACCCACCGCGGGGGAATGTAATAACCGTTGGGTTCGGTGCCGAACTGCGGATAGATGGGCAAGGCCACCTTGGCCACATGCACCAGATAGTAGAGCGGGCTTTGGCGATTCTCTTTCCAAGTGCCATCCCGGTTCATTTCCACCAGCCCCTGGAGCCGGATGTGGCCGATGCAAGCTGCCATGCAGCGGGTCTGCATGGGCAAACCGCCGCCCTGCTGATCCCGGCCCTCGACCCGCGGGAAGCAACCAATGCACTTTTCGCTGGTTCGAGTGGTGCCTCGGTAAAGACTTTTCTTATAAGGGCAGGCCTCCATGCACTTGCGATAGCCGCGACAGCGCTCCTGATCGATCAAGACAATGCCGTCCTCGGGCCGCTTGTAGATCGCGTTCCGCGGACACGCCGCCAGGCAGGCGGGGTAGGAGCAGTGGTTGCAAATGCGCGCCAGATAGAAAAACCAGGTCTTGTGCTGCGGCAGCGCCTCGCCGCCTTTAAAGCCCTGCCCCTTCACACCCTTCTCCGCTCCGACCGGATGATCCTCATACCGATTCGGTGCGGACCACTCTTCATCCGCGGGCAGGTACCCCAGCGCCCGCTGCGCGCCTTCGGGGCTGACATTCATCCGGGCGGCTTCAAAAATCGTCTTGCCGTTGAATTTGCCGTAAGGCCCTTTCGCGTCTTTGGCGTCCGGATCCCAGGTTTGGCCGCCCGGGTTGGCCCGTTCGAGAAGATCCAGGATCTTCACATCCCAATGATGCGGATAGCCGCCGTAGGGTTTGGTCTCGACGTTGTTCCACCACATGTTCTCCTGCCCGCGGGAGAAGGTCCACGTCGATTTGCAGGCCATTGTGCAACTCTGGCAACCGATGCAGCGGTTCAGGTTGAACACAAAGGCAAACTGCTGATCCGGGTAGGCCGCCTCATAGGGATAGTCCATGTCGCGGCCCAGTTGCCAGTTGAGTACGTTGCTCATGCTTTGTTTTGTGATTGCTGATTGCTGTGCGCCCTGCCCCATCGCGCGAAGACTTCCGTGATGCGCTCACGGACAAACGCTTCGCCGCGCTGCTCCAGCACCATGTGCAGGCCGAGGTAGTATGGATTGCGAAAGAGCGCCAGAAGTTGCTCCGGACTGTGCCCCAGGCGCATGAATTCCTCGATGAAACATTCGCACATGGCATCCGTGGTATCCTCGCCGGTCAGGAACGCCACGCCGTTCAATTCCAGCGGATCCTCGAAATCAAATTCGTCTTTGGGCATAAGCATCCAGGGCTGGGCGGCGCTACTCGAAACCTTGCGCCGCGGGACCGCCGGTTCCGGTGAAGTCGCCCGCGAGGTACTTTTTCATGGTTTCATTCTCGGCGTCGGGAGCCATGCCGTTCAGGCCGGGTTTCCAGGGGCCTTTGCCGCCCAGGCCGCCATCCTCCGCCTTGGTGACGCTGATCAAACATTCCTTGGGCACTGTGTTTACCGCGTGGTTATCGGCTTCCCCGCCGAAAATAAAGCCCATCATGGCCTTGGTTTTGTGAAACAAGGTATCGGTTTGGTGCATGGGCATGTGCCAGTTGCGGGTAACCGACTGCTGGGAGCCGAAGCGAAAATTCGAGATGTAGCCCTCTTCGGTCAGGGAGAGTCCGTCCGGCCGCGTCTGCTGCGCCTTCACCGTCTTCTCCGTGGCGATGAACGAACCGTGCTTCATCATCACGACGTTATACGGATAAGCCGAGTTATAGGTGCAGCGCAGCATCAGCCGGCTGACCTTGTAAAACGGATCGGAAGGGGTCGCGCCGAGGTAGGGACGATCCGCCGGATTGGCGTCCACATATACGTAATCTCCATCTTTGATGCCCAGGTCGCGAGCCGCCTGCGGGTTCATATGGATCTGGTGCTCGCCGACATTCGGCAGGCGCTTGTCCAACCGATACGGATCGCCGAAATTGGAGTTCCAGATCAGATGCCAGTCCACATTCGCCCAGGAAGAGTGAACACTATGGCGTGATTTGGGGGTCAGGCAATAGAACTGATAGCCGTCCTTCCAAAGGAAGTTGGTGGTCTTCCTGGCCTCCGCCCAGGGCAGCTTCACATTGCGCACCGTTCGCTCGTCCCAATGCTCGGCATCGAGAGGAATTCCGTAATCATTGGGCCGCACCAGCGGGTTCGAGCTGATAATGACATTTGGCAAATACGGGGTCGCCTCGGGTCCTTCGCGATGAACGATGAAGTTTTCCCCGCAGGCAAGCGCCGTTGGATCATCGCTGTACGAATGCAGCCGGCCGGTGTCGGTATAGAAAGGATACGCATCCTGGACCTGCTCGTAGAAGGGAATCCGCGGATAGGAGCGGAAAAGCATCAGGGCGCCGCCGGGCGGCCCATACTTCCCTGCCATGATGTCATCAAGCTGGTAGCCGGCGGTCGTCGTCGAGGTATCCAGCAGCCGCTGGATATATATCCCGCGCTTGCCTTCGTGCTCGAACTTGAAGTGCGAGTGGAACCGCTTGTCGCCGGTCAGCTTGCCCAGAGCCGCCGCGATTCCCGCGAGAATCGACAGGTCATCCCGCGAATCGTAAAGCGGCTTGATGCCGCCCTTCCAGATTTGCAGAAACGGATTCGAGCAGCTCGCCGTCACCTCGAGGTCCTGAAATTCCACCCAGGAATTGGCCGGCAAACCAAAATCGGAATACTCCACCGACGCGGTCATCTGAGTATCCATCGTGACAATCAGTTCCACGTTGGGGTTGACGTTTTTGATCATCCCATACGCCCATTTGGCGTTGTTGATCAGATTCACGTTGGTGGTGAAAATCGCCTTGGTGGGCGTGGGCATGTGGGATTTGCCCGTGAAACACTTCCGTCCCTCCTTGGGCGTATCCACAATCAACGGACGGTCGCCATGGTTCCAGTAGGCCGGTTCCTCGTCCTTCGTGTAAGCGTGCGCTTTCACCTCGCGTCCATGCGCCCGCGGATCCAGATTTTGCTCGAAGGGATCCTCCGCCACCCAGCCTTTGAAGCCCCAACCGGTCAGTTTGCTGCCTTGGAACAGCGCCGCCTTATAATTGCCTGCCCACCCGTGGCAGCCGGTCCCGGGTTTGCCGATGTTCCCCGTCAGCATCAGCGGCAGATAAGCCGCACGATTGGCCTCGGTCGCATGGAACCAGTGATTAATGCCTTCCCCCTGGTGAATCGCCGCCGGCTTGATGGTGGCGAGATCCCGGGCCAGTTGTTCCACCAACTCTTTGGGCGCGGAGGTGATCTCGGCAACCGTGTCCAGATCGTAATCTTTGAGATGCACCTGATACAAGCTCCAGGCTGTGGCCGCCTCAACCTCGCTGCCGTCCGCCAGCTTCACCCGGCCGCGGAAGTCCAACCTCGGATCAATGCCGGATTGCGCGAGGGTCTTGCCGACCATGTCCCGAGTCAACGCCTTCGGCGCGTCCTCGGCGGCATCCCAGACCACGAAATCTCCCAGCTTCTGATGCTGCTCATCCGTCAATCCCTGGACTTTCTTGCTGGGACTGTCCTCCGGCAGTCGGCTGGTGTAGTTCGGGAACACCTCGGCGGCGCGCAGCCGCTGAAGATTGTCGGTGCGGATCAGGAGCGGAAAATCGGTGAATTGTTTCACGAACACCGCGTCATACCAGCCCTTGTCGATCATCAAACGCGTCACTCCAAGCCACAGCGCGGCATCGGTGGACGGCCGCACCGGGATCCAGTAATCGGCCTTGGTGGAGGGGGCGCCATATTCAGGCGCGATCACGACAATTTTAGCCCCGCGCTCCATGCACTCGATGAACCAGTGGGCATCCGCCATTTTGTTCTCCACCAGGTTCTTGCCGTTCATGATGATCAGCTTGGCGTTGCGCAGATCATTGAAATCACATTCGCTATTCTGCAGCCCATGCACCCAGGGATGGCCGGGCGCCTGATCGCCATGCCAGGTGTAATTGGACCAGATGCGGCCCGCCCTGGCCTCCTCCGGTTTCACCCCGCGGACGTGGACGTCCAGCAACGCCAGCGAGTTGCAGAGCCGGTACATGCCGTATTTGCCCAGCACGCCGAGCAATCCCATCCCGCCGCGCATTTTAATGGTGCGGGTGCCGGCCCCGCCCATGTCTTCGATCATCTCCTTGGGGTAGCCTTGCGCCTCAAGCCGTTGGGCGCCCGCCTCGCCACTGTATCTCACGGCGATGGCCTTCATGGCCCGGGCGATATAGGAGAGGGCGTCGTCCCAGGAAATCCGCTCAAATTTGTCCGTCCCCCGCGAATCAAAAAGGTACTTGGCCTTGACCTCGGGGGTCAGTTCCGGAAAACCCGCGTCGGCCCAGCGCTTCCATCCCCGGCGCACGATGGGGTGCTTGAGCCGGTAAGGACCGTAAAGAATGCGATGGAAAGTATAGCCTTTGGCGCAATGCCGGTTGCCCCAGTTGGCTGTGGCGTGATTGCCATAAATGTCCGAGTAGGTATCGACGTCGTACTCCTCGCCCAGCCGGACGATGACGCCGTTCCGCACCTGCGCCGTGATGCGGCAATTATGCGTGTCGTTGGGGGCGCACACCCAGGAGAAGGTGTGGTCGTAGGCGTATTGGTTCCGGTAAAGCTTCTCCCAATCCCGGCTGGGGTAATGCGCCAGCGGGTTCGCCAGTTCTTCGGCCGTCTGGGCCTGCAAAAAACGAAGGGGCAGCATTTGCGCGGCGGCGATGCCGGCGCCCGCGAGGCCGCTGCGCTGGATGAAGTCACGGCGGGAAAGATTATGGTTCATGGTTTGGGGGGAGTTCTCAGGGTTCCAGAATAAGTTGATGCCAGTTGCTGACGACTTTGCGCCCATTACGGTCGCGGTTTTGTCCATCCCATACGGCGAAAGCGACGGGGACCGGCTTGCCGATGGCGAGCTTCACGTCCTCCGCCTCCCGGGACTTCAACGTCCGCACAAACACCACGCTCCAGGAGCCGTCCCGCCAAACACCCCGCCCGCTGACGTTCTGCCCGGCGGGCGATTGGGATTTGAAGGTGCCGAAGCCGCGCGCATTGGCATCCTCGACCGGCGAGAGATGCGGGCGGGAAACCGCGTTTCCCGCGTCACGCGCCGTCCGGTAGCTGGTGGCGAAATAGGTGTCCGTGTGCATCGCGGGGTACAACTCGGCCATGTCCGCGCGCCTCCCGTCCGCCTCCTGCTGCCATCCGGCTTTCCATTGCCAGATATTGACCAGGTGAGTCGCGTCCCCCATGCCCAGGAACGAGGGGCTCCCATCCATCGCGAATTGCAATGCCATGGCATCCTGAAAATCCTGCACTCGCACCGGCGCCCCGTCGGGAATCGGATCTTTCCACGTGCAAAGCACCGCCAGGCGCTTGCCGTCATGCGCCGCGCGCACCGCCACCGCGTAAATCGTATCTTTTTCCGGCCACAGTGGATTCAGAGCCACGCGAACGGGATCCATCCGCTCCCAGGCCGGATCAGTCAACTCGACCGGCAACTTGCCCCGAACTCGCGGGGCGCGTATGCGGTCGTCCACGGGCGCCAAAAGGTCGTTGATTTCCACGTCCTTCCGCCGGAGGGATTGAATGTAATGCACCAGCGACCAGCGCTCCCGATCTGTCATGACCTGATTGTCAAAAGCCACCATCGGAGTTCCCGGCAGACCCACCGCGATCCGCGTGAACAAATCCCGGCCGGTATGGCCGCCACGAAACGCTCCGGTGCTAAAGTCCCGCGGCGGCAAATAGAGGCCCTGAGTGTCTTTTAAGGTCGAAGCATTGGGCCCATCGCCGGCGCCGGTCTCGCCGTGGCACATCACGCAATTCAGCTTGGTAAAAAGGTGGGCTCCGTCGGCCAGCGATTGCACCGTTACCGGCGGTTCCGGCGGGATCTGGATCGCTTGCGAACTGACGCCGCCGGCCTGGGCCTGTTCGAACCGATTCACCCGGTTGCCTGCGTCATTGGTGTAAGCGGTGAGAAATTTGACGTATTCCACGGCATCCCGGCGTTCGCGCTCGGCCAGATAGGTGAAGCTCGGCATGGAACTGCCCGGCATGCCGCGCGTGACCGTATCCAGGAGGTCCTGGTCGGACGGCAACTCCATTCCGGGTGTTGATTTGATTTTGAACAGGCCGGCGCTGAAGTTGCGCGGCCGGGGAAAAAGCCAGACCGAGGCCGGCCCGTTGCCGTCGCCGCCATCACCGTGACAGGCGGCGCAGTGCTGGAGATAAATCGTTTTGCCAGCCTCGAGCGACGCAGCCGTCACACTCGTCGCCATCAAACCAGGCGCGGAGGCGCATACCACCGTCAAGCTCAGCCAGTCCATGAGTCGGCGCGGAGTTCGCATGCCCGCCACTGTAGAGGTCGCCGCGCCAGAATCCTTGACTTGCGTCAAGAGATTCACTGATCACGGCCTGCCCTCTTGTTTTTCCTCGGCTTATCGGTAATCACCCCTTCCCGGACGGCACAATGTTAACCAACGCCGGCATAAAAGATTCCGCTGGAAATCACCGCCGGCCGATAAAAGCTCTGAGTCGCTGTGGTTTCCGAACGTTTCCTGCGGACTGGCCGATTGGCATCACATTCGCTAAGGTGAGGGGGCGACGGCTTGCTTCCAATTATGGTTGGCATCGATTTCATCCAGGATTTAGGGCTGGTGATGCTGGCGGCCACGGCTGCCGGCTGGATTTGCCGGCGGTTGGGCCTGCCGCTTCTCCTCGGTTATATTTCCGCCGGCATTCTGCTGGGCCCGCATACGCCGCTTTTCGCGCTGATCAAAGACACCAGCCAGATTCATTCCCTGGCTCAGGTGGGTCTGGTCTTTCTGGTTTTTCAGATCGGCCAGGGTCTCCCGCTGCAAAAGCTCAAGTCCGTCGGCTTGCCGCTGGTGTTGGCCGCCCTGGTCATTGCCGTACTGGTGTTCAATGGCAGCCGCCTGCTCGGGCATGCCTTGGGCTGGCCCGCAATTTACGGCCTGGTGCTCGCGAGCATGCTGATGGTCTCCAGCACGGCCATCATCGGCAAAACCCTGCGGGAGAACAACGCCATCCACAGCGGTTATGGCCAGGCGGCGCTGAGCCTGACCGCCCTGGACGATCTCGTGGCGGTGATCATGTTGACGGTGCTGACGCTGGTCCACCGCTCGGCGTCCATGGGCGCCGCGGCGCTGGTGGAGACCAGCCTGCGCCTGGTTGCGGTCATGGCGGCGATGCTGATCATTGCGGTGTTGTTGGTTCCTCCCCTGCTCAAACGCCTGAATCGCCCCACCCCGGGGGAGTTGCGCCCGCTGTTCCTTGTCGGACTGCTGCTGGCAATGGCCTGGCTCTCGTCGCGGAACGGCTTTCCCGCGGCGATTGGCGCATTCCTGCTGGGCAGCGTGATTGCGAGCACCGGTCACCAGGCCGGCATCGATCGTTCCCTGGGCGGCCTGTGCGAAGTGTTTGGCGCGCTCTTCTTTGTCGCCGTCGGCATGTTGCTGGATCTCAAGCTGCTGGGAACCATCTGGCCCGTGGCGCTGTTGGTGTTTGGCCTCGCGTTGGCGGGGCGAAGCCTCTCCTCCACCCTGGCTCTGCTGCTGATCGGACGTCGCGCGGGAGACGCGGTCCGCTCCAGCGTTTGCCTGACGCCAATCGGCGAGTTCTCGCTCGTGATCGCCCTGGTGGCAGTCCAGGCCGCCCTGGTGCCGGATTGGTTTTACGCACTGGCCATCGCGCTCTGCCTGCTCAGCACCGTCGCCACGCCCGTCCTCATCCGCCGTCCGGAGTGGTTCAGCGTCCAATTCGAGCGGCTCCAGCCCGAATTTGCGGTGAAAGCGGCGCGTTTTTATCACGATTGGATCGAGAGCTTCCGGCATCGGCAACGCTCCAGCCTGTTCTGGAAACTGACCGGGCCGCGCTGGGCGCAAATCGTGATCCAGGTGTTGTTCATTTCCGGCTTGTTGATTCTTGCCCCGCCGGCCTACCGGCTGGCTGAGAAGTGGCTTTCGCCGGACTGGGCCGGACCTGTGGGACTGCCGGCGTTGTTCTGGGGCGCTTACCTGGGCTTGCTGATCATGCCGCTGGTGGCCCTTTGGCGGATGATCGAGGCGGTGGCGATGATCTGTGCGGAGGCCGCCACGCGCGGGCGCCGGCACCGGACCCGATTAAAATCGGCTTTTGAAACCCTGCTTCGGGGCGCCGCCTATGTCGCGGTGTTGGTGTGGCTCTCGATGTTCGTTCCGTTCGAGGGGCTGTCGCGCTGGGGGGTGCTCGCCTTGCTCGGGACGGCCGTGGCCCTCGCGGTGCTTTTCTGGCGCAAGCTGGTGCGCTGGCACAGCCGCTTTGAGATTGATCTGCGCGAGCATTTGCAGACCTCCTCCTTCGCGGATCCCCGAGGGGCCGGCCATCGTCTGGAGCATCCTGGCCAACAATGGCGCCTGAGCGCGCGCGAGCACGCCGTCGGTGAGCAGACGCGGGCCGCGGGGAAATCGATTCGCGATTTGCGCCTTCGCCAGATGTTCGCCTGCACCGTCGTGGGCATCGAGCGGCAGGGCTTTCATTTGCCCAATCCCGCGGCCGACACGGTTCTTTACCCCAGCGATAAATTGCTGCTGTTGGGGCCAGGTTCAGAACTGCGCGAGGCGGAGCGCTGGTTGGGCGCGCCGGACAGCGCGGGAACCCGGGCCAATGGCCACCCCAGCCTGGCTGACCTGTGCCTGGAGCAACTCACGGTGCCTCAGGATTCGCGGCAGATCGGCAAGTCGCTGGGCGAACTGCAGCCCCCGCAACGGTTGGGCGTTCAGATCGTGGGGATCGAGCGCAACGACAGCGAACGGGCCATCGCCGGAAAATTTGACATCATTCAGGCCGGAGACCGGCTCCTGGTGTTGGGAACTCAACAACAAATCATCGAAATGGGGTTATGGCTGGCCTCCTGAGCAAGCTCGGCCAATCACCCGTAGTAATGAAAGGAGGGTAAAATGAGTCATCCTGAGATCGGTATTGTGATCCTGCTGCTCGCGATCGCCGCGGTGGTGGTTGGGGTGGACGCCTGGGTGAGATTGGTTATCTCACCCCGCCGACGGGATCGGTTTGTCGGCGAGTTGCTGGATCATCTGATGGAGCCTGAAAACGAGGGCGAGGCAAATCCCCCGCGGCCAGCCGCCGCGGTGGGATCGGACTTGCAGGAATCATTGCTGCGGCATTTTGAGCACTCCGCCACCTCCCGCCAGATTTTGAGCTCGCTCGCCAGCCGCGGCGGCCTCACCCATCCCGCCTTGCTGGCCAGCATCAATCGCCGCCTGGCGGAACGGGAGCGCCCGCCGCTGCCCGCCGTCGTGGCGCGGCGGGTAGCCGGTTCCCTGATCGACTCCGGCCTGGTGAAAGTGGAAAATGGGGTCATGAACGTGACCGCGCTGGGCCAACGGCTGGATGCGCTCCTGCGGGAGCGCGAGGGGACGCCCGGGACGAACCCGCCGAAAACCCCAAAGGGCGCCTAGGCGCGGAATCGTCACCAAAATTTATGCGGGTGTTTATTCTTGGAGCCGGAGCCACCGGCGGCCTGCTGGCGCAGATTCTACGCCGGCGAGGCCACGAGGTCGTGTGCGGAGACTCCGATCCGAAGCGGGCCCGGGCGTTTCTAGGGCGGCATATCGAATGCCGCCCCGTGAACGCCCGGCGCGTTCGCAGTCTCGTGGAAGCCGCCCGCGGTTGTGAAATAGTCATCAACTGCGTGCCGGCGGAGTTCAACGAAAGAGTCATCCGCGCCGCGCTGTCTTTGAAGGCGCATTACCTCGATATGGCGGCTCATCTGGATCGTGATCCGTTTCGGGCGGAACAACTCGAATTCCACCAGGCGTTTGCGCGCCGGAAGCGCCTGGGTCTGATCTGCGCCGGCGCGGCCCCCGGCCTCACGAATCTGCTGGTCGCGCGCGGAGCGGATTCCCTCGACGTGGTGGATCAGGTGCGGATTCGTCTTTTCGAGGAGACCGAGAGCACCGCTCCGGTCTCCTCCTGGTCGGCGGAAGTGGCCTTTGATGAGGCGATTTCCAAGCCTCGAGTCTATCGTCGCGGCCGGTTCCAATTCGCGCGCCGATTCAGCGGCCTGGAGCGATTTCGTTTTCCCCAGCCCATGGGGGCCACCCGGGTCATGCTGGCCGCCCAGGACGAAGTGGGCACCCTGCCCCACTTCATCCCCATGAAGGACATGGACGTCAAAATTGGCGGGAATGAAATGGAACGTTTGCGCCGCTGGCAGCGGCAGGGCAAACTCCGCCCTTCGGCTGATCGCAGCGGAACCCGCTTCCCCGCGACCGCCTCCCCCCAAGAGGTGGCTCGCCTCATGCGCGGCGGCAAGCTGACGAACGCCCGATTCGCCGCCTGCGTGATCGTCACGGGAACGAAGGAAGATCACCTCCACCAACTGCACTTTTGCTGCTCCTTCCCCAGTCTTTACCAGTTGCGGCAAAAATCTTTGCCTGCCACCCCTGTGGCGTTTGCGGCCGCTCAAAGCGCGGCCGTCTTCGTCGAACATTTTCCCGCACCCCTGGCAGGTGTTTTCCCACCCGAGGCGCTGCCCAAAGCAGTGCGGGAAGCCGTTCTCCGGGGCATGGCTCGGCGGGGATTTCGCTTCCAACGCACCATCGCCGAACTCGGCCCCGCCGACCGCAAACCTAACGGCAGCCCCAGAGAGGGATTGGCTCGTCAAAACCAAGTGAAATCCATCCCCCCGGCCACTCTGGCAAATGGACCGGCCCAGCGGTCTTTTCCACACCGGCAGTGATACAAAATGTTCCGGCACACTATGCCCGGTTGCAACGGGAAACCGCGTCTTGCGCCGGAGAATCATGAGCTGCAGCGGATGGACAGGCTTGGCACAGTTCTAGCGTAAGGGACAGGCGGACACGGGAACAAACACTCCGCCAAGTCGGCGCGGCGCGCGCCAGCGGAGCCCCCGGATCCGGCCAGGTGAAGGATGGATTTTGGCGAGGCAGCGGCGTCACACCGCAACCGACAAACGCGAGTCGGGGCTGCACAGGGCAGTCTGCCGCCAGGTTGGCGCCGCCAAGCCCGCCCCACCTGCGGGCGCGCCGGCGTTCTTACGCCCGCAGGTGGCTTAATTGGGAGCGAACGATGAACCGAGATCAAATGCAGCAGCGCCGGGCCGAATCGAAATACCTCATTTCGGAGGAGACGGCCCGGGCCATCCGGGACTTCGTCCACCACCGTCTCGAGTTGGATCGCCACAGCCGGGGACGGCCCGATTTCAGCTATCCAGTCCTGAGCCTTTATCTCGATTCGGACGACCTTCACTCTTACTGGGCCACCGTCCGCGGCAAGGACGGCCGTTTCAAGCTGCGCATCCGCTGCTATGATGACGTTCCTGAAACGCCCGCCTTTGTGGAAATCAAGCAGCGGGTCAACGGGCACACACTGAAACAGCGCTGCGCCGTGCCGCGCGGTGAATTGGATTCCCTGCTGACCTCCGCGCGCCCAGCCGAGGCCGCCGGCGGGCTGGACCATCCGAAGGGTTCCTCAGAATTTGCTGCGCTTCATCATTTCCTCGAGAAGGCACGGCACCTGAACGCCAAACCAAAATTGCGAATCGCCTATCGCCGGGAAGCCTACGTTTCGGCGGACAACAACTCGGTACGCTTGACGCTGGATCGCGACGTGCGCGCCGAATCGACCGCCGATTTGAGCCTTTCCACAGAATTGCGCAATCCTGCCCCGCTGTGCGGCGAAGCCGTTGTCCTGGAAGTCAAATGTGCCGCCGGATCGCCGGCCTGGATGCTCGAGATCATCCGAAAGTTCGGCCTGCGGCGGAGAAATTTCGCCAAATACGTCACCGGAATAGGCCGGCAAGGCCTGGCCTCCGCCACGGCGAACGTGGAAAGATAACCATACCCCCGGGTCTCATCCCCGGGGGCGTCCTGGCCGGGATTTCCACCTCGAACCTTGGCATCGACCCTGGCTTGGCCAAGAAATCTCGTTTTTCGACGTTGATTAATCCTACACTAAGCCTGTGAAACCTCCGGTGCGCATTCGCATGACCGAGTTCCTGATCGCCGTCGCGGCGGTGGTCGTGGTCCTTATCTTCACTGAGCGGATCGCCTGGCGGCAAATCGCTCGATTGCGCGCCGGGTTGCGATCTGAGGTCATCGAGCAGGCTGGCTCCGCTTATCGCCTGCACGCGTCGATCCTCGACCTGCGCGAAGCGTGGCGCCTCGCCGCGGAAGACCCCAATCCCAACCAGCGAGCATCGCTCACGCAGGTCGAAAACGACCTGCGTCAGTTGATAAGCAACCAACTGGAGAGCGATCCCGCCCCTCCGGCGCGGGCTCTGCTGGAAAAGCTCCAAGCCGAGTTCGACAGCCTGAGCCGCCTCATCCAAAACCCCTCCATGACATCCGGCACCGCCAGGATCGGGCCGCAACTCGCCCGCATGCTGGAGCTTGGCAATGAATTGCGGGTGGCCAACGACGCGGCAGCCGGCGCGATTCTGAGGGAAGCCGATCGCAGCCTCACCCGGCTGCAACGGTTCCTCTTTCTGTCGCTGTTGGGCCTGCTCCTCTGCGGCGCCGTGGTTCTGGTATTGACCTACCGCCGCATGGTGCGGCCGCTCCGCAGCAGCCTGCGGGAGAGCCGCACGCTGATCGAACGGCAAGAGAAACTGGCCTCTCTCGGCGTGTTCGCCGCCGGCATTGCCCACGAAATTCGCAACCCGATCACCGCGATCAAAGTGCGGCTCTTCACGCTGCAAGGCTGCCACCCCGCCGGCAGCGAGGAGCATGAGGATTTGCAAGTCATCGAGAGCGAGATCGATCGCTTGGAACGGATCGTCCAGGAGTTCCTGAATTTCGCCCGCCCGGCGGAACCCGATCTGGTGACCCTGCCGGTCGATTCCTTTCTGCGCGAAATCCACGGTCTGTTGCGCCCGGTTCTGGCCAAGCGGGGCATCCGTTTTGAGCTCGATCTTGGCGCGGACGACCCCGTTCGTATCGACCCGGAGAAAATGAAGCAGGTGTTGCTGAATTTTGTCCAAAACGCGGCGGATAGCATTGAAGGCGAAGGCGCCGTCACCGTTCGCTCCCGTCACGACCGGCAAAAGGTGGATGGTCGCGCGCTGCCGGTTGTGGCAATCGAAATCTCCGACACCGGGAAGGGCGTGCCGGCCGAGGTCCAACAACGGCTGTTCGATCCCTTCTTCACAACCAAGGAACAAGGGACCGGATTGGGCCTGCCCATCGCCGCCAGAATCGTCGAGAAGCATGGCGGCTTGATTCAATACCATTCCCAAGTCGGCCAGGGGACCACCTTCAGTATCCTGCTGCCCCCGGCCCGGAGCTGAGCCAGTCCCTGCGCCTCCGCTCAACCTTTGGGTTGCATCCCGCGCCCGCAGTCGCAACCTTTAGACCGCATCGAAACACGCGATATGACCAACCCCAGGGTGCTCTTGATTGAGGATGATGTGAACATCGCCACCGGCCTGCGCAAAATCATGCGGCGCGACGGTTACGAAGTCGATTTGCTGACCCGCGGCGATGAGGGCCTGGCCCGTGCTCTGGGCGAATCGTTTGACATCGTGGTCACGGATTTGAGGCTTCCCGGCATCGACGGTCTGGAGTTGATCCGGGAGTTGCACCAGGCGAAACCGAAACTGCCGATCGTGCTGATCACCGCTCATGGCACCACGGAAACCGCGATCGAGGCCACGAAACGCGGCGCCTTCGATTACATCCTGAAACCGTTTGAAGTCGATCAGTTGCTCGACGTCATCGCCAAGGCGCGCGAAGCCAGTCGCCTGATGTCCGACGTCGTGGAAATTGGCGAGGGAACGACCGCGCGCACCGCCATTGTGGGCAACAGCCGTGTGATGCAGGCCATCTACAAGGAGATCGGACGGGTAGCCGCCACGCCCATGACCGTACTGATCCGGGGCGCCACCGGCACCGGCAAGGAACTTATCGCCCGGGCCATCTATCAACACAGTGACCGCTCCTCGGCGCCGTTCATCGCGATCAACTGCGCGGCCATTCCCGAGACGCTGCTGGAAAGCGAACTTTTCGGTCACGAGCGCGGCGCCTTCACCGGAGCCGACGCGCGCCGCATCGGCCGCTTCGAGCAGGCCAGCGGCGGAACCCTGTTCCTCGATGAAATCGGGGACATGAACCTGAATTTACAAGCCAAACTGCTGCGCGTGTTGCAGGAAAATGCCATCCAGCGCGTCGGCGGACGGGAACCGGTGCCGGTCGATGTCCGCATCATTGCCGCCACCCACCGCAACCTCGAGGCCGCCATCCAGGACCAGCAGTTCCGGGAGGATCTCTTCTACCGCCTGCG
Organism: Verrucomicrobiota bacterium; assembly: GCA_039806935.1. GTDB lineage: Bacteria > Verrucomicrobiota > Verrucomicrobiia > Limisphaerales > UBA8199 > JBDHQH01. The sequence continues at coordinate 27,982 of JBDHQH010000002.1, read as the reverse complement.
GGTCGCAACGATCAGCATTCCAGCCCTGAATGAGCGCACCGAGGACATCCCCGACATGGTGAAATACTTCCTGCGCAAATACAGCCGCGAAGCGGGAGTCTCCACGCCTTCCATCCAACCGGAAGCCATCGCCTTTCTTCAAAATCAGAGCTGGCCGGGCAACGTGCGCGAGTTGGAAAACACGGTGCGGCAGGCTCTCGTCCTGGCGGGGGAATTCACGATCAACATCGAGCATTTGCGCGAAGTGCTGGCAAAATCGCGCCAGCCTTTGGCCGCCACCGCGCAGTCGATGTCCGCCTACATTTCCAATCTCCTCGACCAGGTCGAGCGGGGGGAAATCGAGAGTGCCTTCGCGAAAATGCTGGCGGATCTCGAACCCGAACTTTACCGGCAGGTCATGCAGCGCGCCCACGGCAATCTAACCAAGGCCGCCGCCTGGCTCGGAGTCACCCGCCTCAAAATGCGCGAAAAATTGAAGGAATACGGCCTCTATAGCCGTGGGGAAACCGAGTAATCTCCCCGAGTCTCGCTCCTCAGACGCTTGGTCTTGATCAGCGCTTCAGCCGGGTGACCCGCACGTAATAGGCGCCACAAACATCCCGGCCCTGCCGGTCCTTAAACCAGGCGCGCAACGTGTTCGCGCCGGCCGCAATGGGAATCTCCAAGGCGATGCTGGTTGCGCCCGGGCGGCTCACCGCCCGAGCCGGCGCTCCGCCATTCAAGGAGACGCAACCCTCAGCGATATCCAGGCCTTTACCCGCGCGCAAACCGGTCCCGCCGACGGCCTCAGCCGGCCCGGCCAGCGTCAACTCACGGTTCAGGTGGAAGGGCCAACGGCTCAATTCGAGCAAATATTTCCCACTCCTCTCGGCGCGGATTTGCCAGCGCCCCCCGTTCGCCTCGCCCTTGGCCTGCGCCACCGCCCATTGGGTATTCACATATTCTTCCGTCCAGTCGTTCGCGAACAGAACCACCGGATTTTCCCGCTCCGAGCCGATTAGGACCGGCACCAATTCACGGGTCTCCGGCTCTACTTGATCCCACCAATCCTCGTAAAAATCCCGCAGTTTCTGAAAGATTTCGGGATGCTGACCGGCCACATCATGCTCCTGACCGGGATCTTCGCCCAGATTGTATAACTCATCCTTTCCCACCAGCCGCCAATGGTTCCAAATCACCGAGCCAAAGTATTTGTCCGGCTGCTTGTTGTTTCCAAACTGCACGACAAACATGCGGTCTGGCAGCGGCCTCCCCTCGAGCAGCACCGGGCGCAGGCTGACGCCATCGAAGCTCTGCTTTCGCTTGAGTTTCAACCCAAGCACGTCGATGAACGACGGCAATAAATCCTGAATCTCGGCGGCGTCGTGGATCGTGCGCGGCGCGCCAAAGCCGGCCGGCCAACGAATGAAACAAGCTGCCCGGTGGCCGCCGTCATAATTGCTCCCCTTCTTGCCCTTCATCCCCGCGTTGTAAACCTCCACGCCGCCGGTGCCGCCGTTATCATTCATGAAAACCACAATGGTGTTTTCTTTCAAACGGTGGGCTGCCAGCCAGTCATCCAGGCGGGCCATGTTTTTATCCAGGTTCCGGATCATCCCGAAAAATGCCGCCACGGACTTTTCCAGCCCCTGATCGTGGTAAAATTTGAAATCCTCCGGCGGCGCGTAAAACGGCCCGTGGACAGCATTGAGCGGCAAGTAGAGGAAAAACGGCTCTTTTTTTTGCGCCCGCTCGCCCATCCATTCCATCGCCTCATCAAACCACAGATCGGTGCAATACTTCTCCGATTGCACCGCCTGCAAACCATCGAGGTAGCGGGTCCGGTAATAGTCGTTATCGTATTCCGCTTCTGACAACAACCCCCACCCCCGAAACCACACACATTTCTCAAACCCCCGATCCATGGGGCGGTCGGGATAGCCGTCGCCCAAATGCCATTTCCCAAAAATGCCGGTGCGATAACCGTTGGCTTTGAAAACCTCCGCCATGGACGCCCTGTCCCGGCGTGGGATGCCGCGTCCGGCCCCCACCGAAGACGCCTTGTTCCGCAAGGCATCCAGTCCCGTCAGCAATTCGCCCCGGGTGGGCGTGCATTGTGGCGCCACGTGAAAGTTTGCGAATCGCACACTCTCATCGTGCAATTTGTCCAGCGCGGGCGTTTTAAGAACGGGATTGCCGTGGCAGGAGAAGTCACCGTAACCCTGGTCGTCGGATAAGATAATGATCACGTTGGGCCGTTGAGCGGCCAGGGCGTTCGCCTGGGCGGCCGCCAGCGCGGCGCATATTGCCAAATACCGGAGTATTCCTTTCATATCACGATACCGCATTCACAGCGCATGACCAACGTCTCCGGGTTTGACCCTCTAAGCAGCTTAACCGGTCAAAAAAAGCTCCCCCAACAAGGGGAGCCGAGGGAGATCGAATCTGCGGTTCAACGTTCGTTCCGACGCCAGCGCATCGTCAGGAAGCCAAACAACCCGAGAGCGCCCAGCGCCGCGGTGGTCGGCTCCGGAACGGGCGTCACCGACGCCCAAGTCAGCCCCACCCGCAAATCATCAATGGCCCCTTCAATCGGAAGACCCGCGCTTCCGATGTTGGGGTTGTCGCCGAAGAGAGTGAAACTCGCCACGCGCGCCAATTTGCCGACTCCTGTATCGGTGACATCCGCGGCCGGTTCCGCTCCGCCGATCGCGGGGTTAATCCAGAGGGAGGCGCTGGTAGAACTAAAATCGTAGGCCCCAACAATGAACAGGGTATCGCCGGTCTGGTACGAGACGCTGCCATACGTGGGCGTTGCTGCCACCGCATTGTTCTGGGCCCCTCCCTCGAGGCCAAGTTGAAAGCCGGTGCCGCCGTCGCTCCGAATCCATAACTGCGCCCCCACCGAAGTCGGAGCCCAAATGGAGGACTTGTAACTCTGAATTTTGGTGAATCCCGCGATGATGTTCGCTTGGCTTTGATTGGCGGGCAAAGAGTTGATGTCGGACAAGTTGAGAGTGAAGGAATAATAAACAGTCCCGGCCTCATAAGCGGCCGTTCCCTTGCTCGTCACATTCATCAGCGCGCTCACTCCATTCCCGTGAAACTGGGCTTTTTGGCCGCCACCCGAGCTGGCCAGCCCGGGATAAAACAAATCTCCCGCGACGATGCCCGGTGAAGGCGAACCGCTCCTTGTGGTATTATTGGTGAAAGCCCACCAGGACTGGATGCCCACCCCGACATCGTTGGCGTTTGCTGCGGTTTGCAGCGTGCTCAAAGGAAGGGTCAGGCTATTGAGCGCCAACGATTGGCCGACGGCATAGCTGGTTCCCCCTGTCGCAGTTGCGTCTGAAAATGGCTCGTAAACATTCTGATCGCCTGTCAACTGTTGCTGCGCCATCGCCGGCAAAGCCGCCAGGCAGATCGAAACCAACACATTTAGCTTCTTCATAGTTCTGAGATGAATTTGAGGGTTGAGGCATTAAACAGTCATTGAACTCAATCGTTTGCGCAGACTAACCACCCGCCGCCATGCTGTCAAATGAAAAATTTCGTCGGCACTCAATTTTCGATGGGCGGCTTTGCATCGCTCCAGGCCCCGTGATCTCGATGCGGTCCTGCCGGCTTCCGGGGTCTGCTCCGGCTTGGTTGGCGGAGAGATTCTCTCCAGAACCTTTCACAGACCCCGCTGTCCGCCACCAACGGGCAAACCTGAGGACTTGAAGTCCGAAACGTGCCGCTTGCGCAAACGATTGAGTCTATGTAGATGTGAAGGTCGAAAAGATCAAAGCGACCTTTTATGACCAAATCCGCCAAATTCCTTTGTGTTCTAGCCGTTGCGGCCTTCAGTTTTGCCGCCGTTGGCCAACCCTCCTCGCCCAACTCCTCCAAACGCAAGCCAAACGTGATCTTTTTTCTCGTGGACGACATGGGCTGGAGCGACGTGGGTTATCAAGGCAGCCGTTTTTATGAAACGCCGAATGTGGATCGATTCGCCCGGCAAGGGGTGAGTTTTTCCCAGGCCTACGCGGCCTGTTCGGTGTGCTCACCCTCGCGCGCCAGCATTATCACCGGCGAATACCCCGCCCGGCTAAGGATGACCGATTATCTTCCGGGGCGGCCCAACAAACCCTTCCAAAAGCTGAACAACGCGCCGAATCAACAGCACCTGCCTTACGGTCAGCCAACTTTGCCGGCCGTGCTCAAGGAAAATGGCTACCGCACCGCCATTTTCGGCAAATGGCACCTGGGCGAGGATGAAAATTCCACCGTGCGCCAGGGTTTCGACCTGCAAGTTCCGGAGTGGAACAAAGGCTGGCCCAACGGCACGTATTTTTCGCCTTATGGAATGAAGGGCCTGGAGGGCGGCCCCAACGGACAGTACCTGACGGATCGATTAACCGAGGAGGCTTTGAAATGGGTGGAAACAAATCGGGAGCAGCCTTTTTTTCTGTATCTCTCCCATTTTGCGGTCCACGATCCAATTCAAGGCCGCGGCGATTTGACGGTAAAGTACGAGAACAAATGGGGAAGGCTGAAAAAGGCGGGCGAACTGCCCCAGGGATTGCCTTATATTCTGGAGGACAACCCGGATGATCCGAACCCCCTTTCGCGAGGCGAACTGACTGCCCGGCTGCGGGAACCCCGGTATCAGGGTTTTAGCCTGCTCCCGGAGCGAACGACCAAAATCAAGCAATTCCAGGACAACACCCAATTTGCCGCCATGGTCGAAAGCATGGACGAAAGCCTGGGCCGCGTGCTGGGCAAGCTCAAGGAGCTGGGCCTCGCGGAAAACACGATCGTCATTTTCTTCGCGGATAATGGCGGAATGTCGGCCGCGAATTTTTTCAATCCGCGCCGGAACATTCCGCGTTGTGATTTGAACCGGGCATACGCCACCTCGAACCTGCCCCTGCGCGGCGGAAAAGGCTGGTTGTACGAAGGGGGCATTCGCGAGCCACTCATCATTTATTGGCCGGGCGAAGGCCGGGCGGGAGCGGTCTGCGACGTGCCGGTGATCAGCACCGACTTCTATTCCACGATTCTGGACATGGCCGGGCTGCACCCGCTGACGCGCCGGGACAACGGCGTGGACGGCGTGAGCCTGGCGCCTCTGGTGCGGGGCGAAGCCCCGGTCCCCGAGCAACTCTCGAAGCGCGCGCTGTTCTGGCATTTCCCACACTACAGCAACCACGGAGCGCAGAGCCCGTGCGGCGCGATCCGACAGGGCGATTACAAGCTGATCGAATACTATGAGAATTACGCGGTGCAACTTTTCAATTTAAAAAGCGACCCCGGCGAACAGCGCGACTTAGCCGCCGCGGAGCCGGCGAAAGCGGAGGAACTGCGGCGGATCCTTCATGACTGGCGCCAAAGCGTGAAAGCCGACATGCCCACGCCCAATCCGAACTGGGAGCCGGGCAAACTCTGGCCTTCAGGCGAAATTCACGACGATCCGTAGAGCTGGCGGCGGGCGCGCCCGAGCGCCTGGAGCGGAAAGTAGTGGCGGTAGAGATTGTAATTGATCATGAAACCGCGGGCTAACTCGCGGCCCTGAGCCAGCCGCGCCGTGTCCCGGCCCAAATCGATGCGCTCGCCAATGCCGTAGCCGGGAAAACCGCAGCCCACGTAGTGGGATTCATCCCAGGTGCCGTTGGATTGGCGTCGCAGCAGCCAATCGACTCCCCGGGAGATGGCCGTCTCATACCTTCGTCCATCCACCGCCAGCAACCCGATCAGCGCCCAAGCGGTTTGCGACGGGGTGTTCTGCCCCGAAGCCCGAAGCGAATCGTCCATGTACGAACCGCAACATTCGCCCCAGCCCCCGTCCGGGCTCTGTTTGGAAACAATCCAATCGGCGGCGCGGCGGATGCGCGGATCGCTCATCTCAAAACCGACCGCGCGCAACCCCGGAAGCACCAGGCCGGTTCCGTAAATGTAATTCACTCCCCAACGGCCAAACCAACTGCCGTCGGGTTCCTGCTCGCGCAGGATAAAATCCACCGCTTTGCGCACTGCGGGGTCTTTCAGATCGTAACCCATCAAGCCCAGGGCCTCGAGCTTGTGGCCCGTGAGATCCGCGCTGGGCGGATCCAGCACTTCGCCGAAATCGCAGAACGGAATGCGCGTGAGGATCCATTTGTTATTGTCCTTGTCAAAGGCGCCCCACCCGCCGTTTGAACACTGCATGGCGCGCACCCAGATCTCGGCGCGGTGAATCGCGTTGGCGATCCGCTGCCGAAAGCTGGCCGGAGCCACTTTCCCCATCTGCACCAGCACCGTCATGGCCACAGCGGTGTCGTCCAGATCCGGGTAGAGCGTGTTGGCGCGCTCAAAGGCCCAACCGCCGCATTCGACCCCTTTGACGGTCATCGCCCAGTCGCCCTTCACGAGTATTTGTTTCTTAAGAATCCAGTCAAGCGCGGGCAGCATGCCCGGGAAAGTCTCGAGGGTGGCCCCGCAATCCAACAGCGCTTGCAAGGTCAGCAAAGTATCCCAGATGGGGGATTCGCTGGCCTGCAGATACGTGGCGCCGCCCCGCTCATAGGACCAGTGGTGGTTCCAGGCATCCAACCCCTTGTGGAGCACGGCGTGATCCAGCGGATAGCCCTCCGTGTGCAACGCCATCAGGCTGTAAATCCAAGGGGGTTGAATCCCCCCCCACGCGCCATCGGCGTCCTGATGGCGAATGATCCATTCCAAACACAATTTCACGCAAGCCTCGCGCCCGGGCTGCCAAGGCAGCGAACCATAGGCCCGCAGAACGCGTTCGTTCAGCCAGAAGAAATTTGCCCAGAACCCGCTTTTGGTTTTGGGAAGCGAATAGTCAAAACCATCCCTGCCGCCGGGAAAAAGCTCGTCCAGCCGCCGATCCGGCGGCAATGGGCGGGTCGGTCGCCGGGCCGAGACAATCGCCAGCGGCACAATGGTGGCCCGCGCCCAACTGGCGAACCAGTATAAATTAAAGGGCATCCAGATGGGGATGGCAATCAGCTCCGGCGGCACCACCGGAGTCTGCTCCCAGGGCCACTCGCCGATTAGCGCCAGCCAGATTCGTGTAAAATTACGCGTCCGCTTCAGCCCTCCGTGCTCCAAAATCCAAGCCCGGGCTTTCCGCAACGGCTCCTCATCCGGGCGAAATCCGCTGCACCGCAGCGCGGCGTAGCACTCGACGGTCGTGTTGATGTCCCCCATGGACGCCTGATGGTAAACCTCCCAGGAACCGTCGGCGCGCTGCTCGCGCAAAATCGCTCGAATCACCCCGTCCCGCTTGGGATCCTCGGTGACGCCGAGGAAGTGCATGGCCAGCAACCACTGCGCCTCCATGCAACAGTTCGATTCCAGCATGCCAACCCAGAATCCCTCGGGACGCTGATCACGCGCCAGCCAGTCCATGGCTTGCGCGATGGCTCGGTCGATTGATTCCGCGGCAGCGGCTTTCTTGGGAGCGGAGACTTCCACTGGGCCTCCATTCATTTCCGATCCGAAATGGAAGGTCAAGTTTCAAATACGCCGCCCGCTGGGGATTCTGGGAATTTCGCCGTAAACAACCGATGCCACAGTCAACGCTTAAACCCCCACATATCAACGCATCATGATGCGTTGATTTTTATGTTTGAATTTCGCATGACTCTCCTCTAGGTTGGCCCCATGCCGCCGCGGGCGGTTTCGCTTTTTATGACAAGTATGGTTTCAGACACGGCCACTGCGCTCGAAAAACTGCTACGGCAGCGCATCCTCGTTCTCGATGGGGCGATGGGCACGATGATTCAGGCCCGGGGCCTGGGAGAAGCTGATTTTCGCGGAGACCGCTTCCGGGATCACCCCGGCCATCTCCGGGGCAACCACGACGTCCTCAATCTCACCCAGCCCGAGATCATTCAGGACGTTCACCGCCAGTACCTCGAAGCGGGGGCGGACATCATCGAGACCAATACCTTCAACGCCACCTCCCTCTCGTTGGCGGATTACCAGCTCGCTTCGTACTCCGAGGAACTGAGCCGGGCCGGAGCGCGCAATGCCCGAGTCGCGGTGGAGGCTTTCACCAAAGCGAATCCGAGCCGGCTTTGCTTTGTCGCTGGCGCGCTCGGGCCAACCAGCAAGACCGCCTCGATTTCACCCGATGTCCAGAACCCCGCTTTCCGCGCGGTTACCTACGACGACCTGGTGGAGGCCTACCGGACGCAGATTCGCGGCCTGATCGCAGGAGGTGTGGACTTGCTGCTGATCGAGACCGTCTTCGACTCGCTCAACTCCAAAGCGGCCTTGTTTGCGGTTGAAAGCTATTTCGAGGAAATCGGACGCCGGCTTCCGCTCATGCTGTCCTTCACGATCACCGATCTGAGCGGGCGCACGCTATCCGGCCAGACGGTCGAGGCCTACTGGAATTCGGTTCGCCACGCGAACCTGCTCAGCATCGGCATCAACTGCGCCCTGGGCCCGAAGGAAATGCGGCCCTTCATTGAGGAGCTCGCCGGGCTGGCGGACATATACGTCAGCGCCTACCCGAATGCCGGCCTGCCCAACCCCATGCTGCCCACCGGTTTTCCGGAAACTCCGGAGAGCCTGGCGCCGCAGGTTGCCGACTGGGCGCGCCAGGGCTGGCTCAATATCCTGGGCGGCTGCTGCGGCACCACACCGGCGCACATCCAGGCCATCGCGGAGGCGGTCCGCCCGCTTCCGCCCCGGCGCCCGCCCGAAATCCCCCGCTTGACGCGGCTCAGCGGACTGGAGCCGCTGAACCTTCGGCCGGAGACCAACTTCGTGAACATCGGCGAGCGGACCAACGTCACCGGCTCGCCGAAATTCGCCAAACTGATTCTGGCCGGAGATTACGAGGCGGCCCTGGCGATCGCGCGGCAACAGGTCGAAAACGGAGCGCAGATGATCGACGTCAACATGGACGAAGGCATGCTGGACTCCGAGCAGGCCATGACAACCTTTTTGCACCTGGTCGCCTCCGAGCCGGACATCGCCCGCGTGCCAGTGATGATCGACAGCTCGAGGTGGCCCGTACTCGAGGCCGGCCTCAAATGCGTGCAGGGCAAAGGCGTCGTCAATTCCATCAGCCTCAAAGAGGGCGAGGAGAATTTCAAGCGGCAGGCGCGGCTGGTCCGGCGCTACGGCGCGGCGGTGGTGGTCATGGCGTTCGACGAAAAAGGCCAGGCGGACAACTTGGAGCGCCGAATTGAGGTTTGCGAGCGATCCTACCGCATCCTCACCCGGGACCTCGGCTTCCCCGCCGAGGATATCATTTTCGACCCCAACGTGCTCACGGTCGGGACCGGGATGGAGGAGCACGCCCGGTATGCGCTGGATTTCATCCGCGCCACGCGCTGGATCAAGGAACACCTGCCGGGCGCGCGAGTCAGCGGCGGCATCAGCAACGTTTCGTTTTCGTTCCGCGGAAACAACACCGTGCGGGAGGCGATGCACGCGGCCTTTTTGTACCACGCCATCAAAGCCGGGTTGGACATGGGCATCGTGAACGCCGGCCTGCTGGCGGTGTACGAGGAGATCCCGAAGGATTTGCTGGAGCGCGTCGAGGATGTGCTGCTCAACCGCCGGCCCGACGCCACCGAGCGGCTGGTTGCGTTCGCCGAATCAATCAAGCGGAAAGACCGGGAAGATCCGACCGAGGCGGAGTGGCGCAAAGGGACTGTCGAGGAGCGCCTGTCCCATGCGCTGGTGAAAGGGGTGGCCGATTTCATCGAGGCAGACACCGAGGAGGCGCGTCAAAAATACGGCCGTCCCCTCGCGATCATTGAAGGCCCCCTGATGGACGGCATGAATGTTGTCGGAGATTTGTTCGGCTCCGGCCGCATGTTCCTCCCCCAAGTGGTCAAGAGCGCGCGGGTCATGAAGAAAGCCGTGGCCCACCTGCTGCCTTTCATGGAGGCCGAACGCAACGCCGCCGCCCACTACCAGGCCCGGGGGCGCATCGTCATGGCCACCGTCAAGGGGGATGTCCACGACATCGGCAAAAACATCGTCGGCGTCGTCCTGGGCTGCAACAGCTATGAAGTGATTGATCTTGGCGTGATGGTTCCGGCGGACCAAATCCTGGAAACAGCGAGGGAGAAACGAGCGGATCTGATCGGCCTGAGCGGCTTGATCACCCCCTCGCTCGACGAGATGGCGCATGTCGCCAGGGAGATGGAGCGCACTGGATTCCAGGTCCCCCTGCTGATCGGCGGCGCCACCACCAGCAAAGCGCATACTGCGGTGAAAATCGCCCCGCATTACTCCCGCCCCGTGGTGCATGTGCTGGATGCCTCCCGCGCCGTGGGGGTGGCCGGGAGCCTGCTGAGCGAGCAACTGCGCGCGCCCTTTCTGGAGCAACTCGCGAAGGATTACCACACGCTCCGCGCCCAACACGGCGAACGGAAAGGCAAGCCCTTGCTGGCGCTCGAGGAGGCCCGCGCCAGGCGGCCAGTCTTTTCATGGTCGCCGGAAGAGCTGCCGCAGCCCGGATTTACCGGTGTCCGCGCCCTCGGCCTCCATGCCCCTCCGCGGGACCGCGTCACGCTGTCGGATCTGGTTCCCTTCCTGGATTGGTCGCCGTTTTTTCACACCTGGGAACTGCGCGGACGCTATCCCGAGATCCTCAACCAACCGGAAGCGCGGGCGCTTTTCGACGATGCCCAACGGTTGCTCGAGCGCATCGTCTCGCGGGAACTGCTTCAGGCTCGCGGGGTGTACGGCTTCTTCCCCGCCAACGCCACGGGCGATGACGTGGAGCTTTATACCGGAGCCGATCGGCGCTCCGTGCTGGCGACTTTCCACTTTCTCCGTCAGCAAATGGACAAGCCGGCCGGTCAGTTCAATCATTGCCTGGCGGATTACGTCGCGCCGAAAACCTCCAACGACCGCCTGTTGCCGGACCACCTGGGCGTGTTTGCCGTCAGCGCCGGCTTCGGCGCCGAGCAACTCTGCGCCCAATTCGAGCGCGACCACGACGATTACAACTCTATCATGACGAAGGCGCTCGCCGATCGGTTGGCTGAAGCTTTTGCTGAATTCCTCCATCACCGCGCGCGCTGTGACTGGGGCTATGGGCAAGACGAAAACCTCTCTCGCGAGGAACTCATCCGCGAAAAATACCGCGGCATCCGTCCCGCCGCCGGCTATCCGGCCTGCCCCGATCATACCGAAAAGAGCACCCTCTGGGACCTCCTGCGGGTGGAGGCCAGCGCCGGCATCAAATTGACCGAGAGCCGCGCCATGTGGCCCGGCGCCAGTGTCAGCGGCCTCTATTTCGCTCATCCCGAAGCCAAGTATTTCGGCGTGGGGAAAATCGGTCAGGACCAGGTGATGGACTACGCCCGGCGCAAGGGAGCCAGCGTTTCCACCATGGAACGCTGGCTCGGGCCATACCTGGATTATACACCCGATCGTTCGGGTCAGGAAGGTTGACTCGAAAGGCGGCCGATTCCAGATGGTTATGTTCCGGTTTATCCTACGGCCCGTTCGCGCCCGGGCCCGGCTCGATCTGCACCTGTTGTTTGAACATCGTGCGAAACAACGGGAATCGTTTCACCACGTCGTTGTAGGAGACGTACACCATGAATGAAATCAGCAGAACGGCAAAAACGGTTGTGGCGTACTCCTGAAAGCGCGCGCTGAGCGGGCGCCCACGCAGCTTCTCAATCAGCGACAGGGTGATATGCCCTCCATCCAGCACCGGCAGTGGCAGCAAGTTCAGCACCGCCAGGCTGACGTTCAGCAGCACCATGAATTTCAACGCCAGCCGGAAATCGGCTTTGATCTGCACCGCGAGCATGGCGAGGATGCCAGGCGGGCCGCTCAAGTCCTTCACCCCCACGCCGGTCTGCTTGCTGTGTGTCAGGGCGGCAATGGTGCCAAAGGTTTGGCGGCAAACGTCTCCAATCAAAACCCACGGTGGCGGCCCCGGCCATTGCACCTGGTAAACACTGGTCGTGCTCGGCGCGATCATCACCCCCAGCGCGCCGGTCTGCCTCACCGGATCCAGGCGCGGGGTGACGGTCAATCGCAAATGTTCCTTTCCGCGCGCCACTGTCATGGTGGACGCGTGATTGGCGCGGGCGCGGATCAGCCGGATCAGTTGCTCCTCGCCCACGATGGGGGTGCCCGCAAAGGAAAGCACCTGGTCGCCGGCTTTCAACCCCGCCTCCTCGCCTGCCCCGCCGGGCAGCACCTCCTGAATTTGCGCGTGCGTCAGAGGATCAAACGGCAACAGCTTGAGGCCCAGCTCCGGATTCACCTCGGTATGCACCCAGTAGGTGTTGCGCGTGGCTCCGCGCTCGATCTCCACTGGCATCAAATTCGTTGGCGCCATCGCCGCGATCATCTGCGCGTCCTCCCAGGATTTCACCGGCTTTCCGTTCACGGCCACAATCCGATCGCCGGTGTGGATGCCCAGCTTTCCCTCGGGCGAGGCCGGATCCACGTCGCCGATGATGGCCGGGTTTACCAGCACCGGCAATCCTACCGCCCAGATAACGATGGCGATCACAACCGCGAACACCCCGTTCATCGCCGGCCCGGCAATCGCCACCAGAATTTTGGACCAGGGGCTGGCCGGCGCCAAGGGCTCGGTGCTCCCGGTTTTTCCCTCGAGCGCCTCTGAAGTCACCATCTGCGGCAGCTTCACGTAGCCGCCCGCTGGGATGAGCCGCCAGGCGTAGTCAATGCCATCCCGGCGCCAGCCGAACAGTTTCGGCCCAAACCCGATGGAAAAACCCTCCACTTTGAGACCGCGCCGGCGCGCCATCCAAAAATGGCCGAACTCATGGACGAAGACCGCCGCGCCAAAAAGCAACAGCACCGCCACCGCCACCCAGATCCAAGTCAATATTTGCATGTCCGTTTATGTAACCTGACTCCCGCCCGCAACATACCACCTCGACACTCCCCGCCGCACCCCTTTTTGCGAACTCGTCGTTCCGACCCCCGCAAACCCAGGCTATCGCGACGCCGGGATTTATGCCAGAATCAGTAAAGATGCCGAGTGTATTCATCAAAACTTACGGTTGCCAAATGAACGCGCGCGACAGCGAGGCGGTCGCCGCCCAACTGCTCGCCAAAGGATACACCCTGGCGGGATCCGAAGCGGCCGCGGATGTCGTCCTCCTGAACACCTGCAGCGTGCGCGACCTGGCCGAGCAAAAAGCCCTGCGCAAAATGGAGGTGATGATGCACGAGAATCGCAAGCGCCGCCCCAACGTGGTGCTCGGATTCCTCGGTTGTATGGCGCAAAGCCGCGGCCGCGAGTTGATCGACCGCCTGCCTGACGTGGACCTCGTGCTCGGCACCCAGAAATTTCATCGTGCGGCGGAATACCTGGATGAAATCCTGGCTGGCCGGCGGGACAAGGTGGTGGATGTCGCGCCGGAATCAAAAAGCGAGGCCTCCATCCGCGAGCATCTGCTCACTGGCCAGGGCGGCAAATCGGTGACGGCCTTCGTGAGCATCATGCAGGGCTGCAATCAATACTGCACCTTTTGCATCGTGCCTTACACCCGCGGCGCGGAGCGCAGCCGCACCATCCATGACATCGTGGCGGAATGCCGCGAACTCGCCGCGCGCGGCGTCAAGGAAGTCACCCTGCTCGGCCAGATCGCCACCAGCTACGCCAGACGCGAGCTGCCGGTGCGCGAGCGTAAGACGCCTTTTGTGCAGTTACTTGAAGCCGTCCATGAAATCGACGGTCTCGAGCGGATCCGTTTCACCTCACCTCATCCCAAGGGCTATGGCGAGGATCTGGTCGAAGCCTACGGGCGGCTGCCGAAACTGGTCGAGAGCGCGCACATCCCGGTTCAAAGCGGCAGCAATCGGGTGCTGAAGTTGATGCATCGCGGTTACACGGTCGAACGCTATCTCGAAATTATCGGCAAGTTGCGCGCCATCCGGCCCGGCATGGGCATCTCCACTGACTTCATTGTAGGCTTCCCGGGCGAAACCGAACAGAATTTTCAGGAGACACTCGAGCTGGCTCGGGCGGCGCAGTTCGACCAGGCCTACATCTTCAAGTATTCCGAGCGGCGCGATACGCCCGCCGCCGTGATGCCGAATCAATGCCCCCGGGAAATTCGCGAGGAACGAAACGAGCGACTCCTGCGGCTCATCAATGAAACGGCCGCCAGGCGTTACGAAGCTCTGGTCGGCAAACTCGCCCAGATCCTGGTCGAAGGCCCCAGCAAGCGAAACCGCGAACGTCTCAGCGGCCGCACCCGCTGCAACAAAATCGTCGTCTTCAACGGCTCCAGCCGCCATCTTGGCCAGATAATGGACGTCAAGATCATCCGCGCCGGTTCATTCACACTGTACGGCGAACCGGACATTCTGAATTAGCCGAAAGCCATCACGCTCGTTCGTCGCCCCCTTTTTAAGGCCGCAGTGACACACAAAATTGTGGTGGCGCGTCGCGCCCTTGTCGGTTAAGCTGGCCCACAGTCTTTGAAGACTATCACTGCATCATTCTGCCAAAATTCCCTGCCTCTATGAAATCTACTCGATTCTTCGCCGCCAGGCTCCCGTCTCGAGCGCTGGCCGCCGTCCTCGGTTCCGCCCTTGCCTTGGCCCACAGCGCGGGCGCCGCGAATCTGTATTTCGACGTGAACGGCGCCGATTCCGGCTACGGGGTCAATGAAGGCGGCAACTACACCTGGGAGGATCCCAACTGGGCATCCGCGGCTGGTGGCGGCAACGCCACCGCAGGCTGGGTGCAGGGCAGCTTCCCGCGGTTTCCCGGCGGAGTGAACTACACCGTTACGGTGACCAGCTCCGAACAATTTGCCGGCCTGCTGCTGAACACCGACAGCGCCGGCGCGAGCACAATCACCATCAATGCCACAGGCACGGGAAAACTGGACCTGCTGGCCAACGCCGGCCTAACGGCCGGCCTGCCAGCCCAGGGGTTTTTCGGCCAGAATGCCACCGCGGCCATCTACGCCCCCATCGTCGGCGCCGGGGCGATTCAAATCCCCGTCGGCGGGGGCAACATCCAGCTTTTTGGCAATAACACTTACAGCGGGGGCACCGCCTTGAGCTCCAGCGCTACCTTGACGTCCTTCAACAATAATAGCTCGTTCGGGACAGGCCCGATCAACCTCAACAGTTCGGCCGGTAGCTTTGCCAGTCTCCTCAGCATGGGAGGCTCGGCCGGGAATCCGCTCACGATCACCCTCCCCAATACCTTCACCAACTTCAGCGGTGGATACGTCAACTTTGGCTCCGCCGCCTACACGCCGGTGGTTTGCGCCGGCCCGTGGTATTTGCAGGCTTTCAACTCGCAGATCCGAAACAACGGCGACACCACCGCGCCCCTGACGCTCGAAGGGGCGATCAACGGCACCGGTTCCTTGACTTTCAGCGGCAACAATGGCGGAACCATCATCCTGCGAGGCGCCAGCACCTATAGCGGCCAGACCATTCTCGCCGGTGTGAACCTGGCGGTGAGTGTGGATTCCTTGAACCGGGTCGTGGGCGGCAGCCCAACCAGCAACCTGGGTCATCCTACCACTGTGGCGGCTGGAACCATCCACATCGGCACGGCCGCTTCCGCCTCCCGGCTGATTTATACCGGTCCCGGCGAAACCAGCGATCGGGTCATTAACCTGGCGGGCGCCACGGGCGGCGCGGTCTTGCAGGCGGACGGCGCCGGCGCCCTCCTTTTGACCGCGGCCAACACCGCCACCGGTTCAGGCGCCAAGACCCTGACCTTGCAGGGGGCCAACTCCGCCGGAAACAGCATCGGGGCCATCCCCGACAGCGCTGGCGGACCGACCGCGGTGACCAAGGCGCAAACCGGCGTCTGGATCCTCACCGGCATCAATACTTACTCCGGAGGAACAACCGTGGCCGGTGGCACCCTCGAGATTTCCGGCTCGGTCGCCGGGAACATCACCAACACCGGCGGGACGCTTCGATTGGACCATCCCGCCGCCATGGCCGCCTCCTCCACCCTGGCGGTAAACTCCGGGAACACGGTGCATCTGAACTACTCCGGCACCAATGTGCTCAATAGCCTGATCATCGATGGGATCCCCCAGATCTCCGGCGTTTGGGGCGCGCCCGGCTCGACCGCTCCCAATAAAAGCGCCATTTTCGCTGGCACCACCGGCTTTATCAACATCCTGGGCAAGCCAGTGATCCTCCAGCAACCCGTATCCGGCGCGGTCTTTCCGAACGGGGATTTCAGCTTCCACATCGTGGTGGACGGCGATCTTTCCACCCTGACCTATCAATGGAAACTGAACGGTCATGACCTTCCCGGAGCCAACGCCGACACTCTCTTCATTTACCCGGCCCGGTCCGCCGATGCGGGCACTTATACCTGCTGGGTGACCAACGCCTTTGGCTGGGCCGGCAGCGCCGGCGCGGCCCTGAACATCGTTTCCACGAATACTTATACCGAGACGATCCGCGGCGACTTTCCCACGGCCTACTGGCGCCTGGGCGAAACCAACGGCTCGCTGGCTTACGACCCCACCGGCGGCTTCGTTGGCCTGTACCGCAACGTCCTGCTCGACCAGCCGGGGTATTCGCTGGTCGATTCGGATCCCGCCATCGGTCTGCCCGGCGCGGCGGTTGGGCGCGGCTATGTGTCCATCACCAATAATCAACCCTTTCTCTTTCCCTATGGCTCCTCCTTCACGCTCGAAGCCTGGGCTTATTTTACCAATCTCACCGGGGTGCAATCCCTGTTCTCCACCTTTGCGCTCAGTGGCGGAAACGGCTGGCGCTTCGGCATCAACGGCAACAATGCCCTGCGGTTCACCACCGGGTCGGTCGCCGATATTGACCAGCCCATCAGCCCGGCCCTGATTGCCGGCGCCTGGTATCACCTCGTCTGCCTCAGCGACGGGTTCCAATATCACTTTTACGTCAACGGGGTCGAGCAGGGCGCGGGAAAGAATATGTCCAACCCGAACGGGATTTCCCAGCCGCTCACCCTCGGGTGCAACCCGCTGGCCTACACCAATAACAACACCGGCGATCCTCTGGCCGAGCAAATCAAAGGCCGCCTCGACGAAATGGCCGTTTACAGCTACGCGCTCAGCGGCGAGCAGGTCTCCAATCACTATTCCGCCCGCTACGCCGGCGCGCCCGCCCCGGTGCCGGCGACGCCGGTGGTGACTCCGGCGACCAATTATGCCGGCCTGGCCACCACCCTGCAGGAGAACGCCGCCGGGCAGAACCTCGCCTACCAATGGTTCAAGGCCCCCTCGGCCCTGATCCCCGGCGCAACCAAATCCACCCTCACTCTCTCGCCTCTGCAAACGGGCGACGCGGGTGATTATTACGTGCGCGTGAGCGGGCTGGGCGGCATCAGCAGCAACAGCCCGACGGCGCATGTCGCCGTTTTGCCCATTCCGTCCAGCGCGGACCAGATCAACCTCACTAATCTGCTGGTGCTGCACCTGCCGTTTGACTCTGATTACAACGACATCTCCGGGCGCAACAACCACGGGGCGAACATCGGAGCCACCGCACTGATCAACGACGGCGCCATCGGCAAAGCCCTGCACTATTACACTGACACCGGCGCGGCCAGCACGAATTATGTGACGCTGGGCATTCCGGCGGATCTGCAGTTCGGCACGAGCAGCGATTTCACGGTGGCCTATTGGGTGCGGCAACCGGCCGGATCGAGCTTTACCAACCTGCCGTTCATCGCCAACGAGCCGGTCGGGGCAACCGCCGGATGGATGTTTGCTCCCTACCAGCAGGATGATTCCACCTTTGGCGGCTGGTTCGAGGCCATCGGCAGCATGACCTCCCCCAGCGCCTTCACCAGCTTCCCGGATGCAAACCTCATCAATGACGGAACCTGGCATCATCTGGCGCACAGCGCCACCCGGACCGCGAACATCATCACCTACCTGGACGGCGCGCAGGTGGATTCCCAGGCCATCGGTTTCCTTGGCAGCCTCAGCACCACCACCCCGGTGAATATTGGCCAGGATTCCACCGGCGCCTACCCGGTCACCGCCTCAGCCGACATTGATGACCTCGGAATATGGCGTCGCGCTCTGACACCCCTGGAAATCAGCGGCATGTACTTGGCGGGAGCCAGCAACAAGGTCAGCTTCGCCCCGCCGGTCTTGGTTCGCGAGGCGCTTCAGATCACTCAGGTCGCCCCCGGCCAATGGCAACTCTCGTGGAGCGGCGGCGGCGTCCTCCAGGCGTCCGGCAACGTCACCGGCTCTTTCACGAACGTGATCGGCGCCACCTCTCCTTACCCGCTGCCGAACCTCTCGGCGGGCCAGTTATTCTTCCGGCTCGAATATTGATCGAAGCCGGGAAAACCCCCATCTCGGGCGGCGAACACCTCGCCGCCCGAGCCAGTTTCTCACTACCCGCCCTCCCGCGCGACGGTGTCCTCCGGGATTTTTTCGAATGGCCTCGCTGCGAGCTTGACCCGCCGGGCCCATCTTCCGAAGCTGCCTGTTCGATTTTAAGATGAACCGAATTGTTGCATTTCTTTTCGTCGGAGCGTTGCTCGCCGGAGTCGCGTCAAACTCATTCGCGGCCGCCCGCCGAGGCGCTGCCAGGCCCGCGCCCGCCGCCAACACCCATCGGGCGAAAATATCCAAAAACCCCTACCTCGGAGCCATCGTCATTGACGCCGCCACTGGCAAAGTGTTGGTCGAGGATCGCGCCGACACCAAAGGGTATCCCGCCAGCATGTTGAAGTTAATGGATTTGCTCATCGTTCAGGAGAAACTCGAGGCCGGCCAGCTCAAGCTGCAGGATCAGGTGCCGGTCAGCGCTAAATCCGCCCAGACCGGCGGCTCGCAAGTCTGGCTGGCGCACAAGGAATCCTTCACGCTCGAGGACATGCTCTATGCCCTGATGATTCAATCCGCCAACGATGCAGCGGTAGCCATTGCGGAAAAGGTGGCCGGCTCGACGGACGCCTTCGTGGAACTGATGAATCAAAAAGCGCGCGCGCTGGGCATGGCCAGCACGAAATTCACTTCGGTGCATGGTTTGCCGCCCGCGGCTGGGCAACAAGCTGACGTCACCACCGCCAGGGACTTCGCCCGGCTCTGCCGCGAACTCGTCAAGCATCCGGAGATTTTTCGCTATACTTCCGCGCGGCAGCGCCAGTTTCGGCCCGGGCCCAGGGTGATTCAGATGCGCACTCACAACCACCTGCTGGCCAGCGTCGAGGGTTGTGACGGCCTGAAAACCGGCTACACCGCCTCCGCCGGTTACTCGATTTCCGCCACCGCCCAACGAAACGGCCGGCGGGTGATCGCGGTGGTGCTCGGCAGCGCTGAGATGAAGGTCCGGGATGCCGAGGCCCGCCGCCTGATCACCCGCGGCTTTGCCGCGCCAGCGCCGGCCGGCAGCTAACCGGCCAGGCGCCAGAGTTCGCTTAAAAACGTTTGGTGAGCGTCAACGCGACCGTGTGCCCCTGGGGCCGGTTTTGAGAGTCAAACTCATACAGGTAACGCAGCGATGTATTCACGCCGATCGCCGGCCACAACACGCTGAGTTCAGGGCCGACTCCCGCCACCCGCGATCGCCGGGAGGCCGGAACTCCCTCAGCGGGGACCACCTCCTGTTGAAAGTAACCCACCCCGCCAAAGTCGATGGTCTTGCTCAGCGCATAGCTCACACCGCCCTCCACAGTGTAGTATTGTCCCGGAGTTCTTCCTTGATACTCGTGACTGATCTCGTACCGGTTCAAGGCGGAAATCGACCAGCGCCGGTCGTCGTCAAGATGCCAGGTGGCCCCCGCCGTGAACATGTGCCCCCAAAAACCGCTCCCATTGGCGCCAATGCTGGAATCCGCGGTCGGCATCCAAAGGCCGTATCCCAGCGAAAAGTCCCACGCTGGCGTGTGTTTGGACCACGTGACTTCGCCAAAAAAATCTCCGATGCCGAAGTCGTCAGTGCCGCCAAGACCCCGGGTTCGTGACTCCGTGTATTGCACCGGCAGCAAACCATCGATGCCAATGTAGCCTCCAAACAACTGATAGTCGGTGATCCAGATTACGCGCGGAACATTTGCGTACACGAAGACCCGTTTGAACATCGGAGAAATGACCTCGTTTCCGCGAGTGTCATTCAGCCGGTCCGCGTAATAGAGCACGTTGTAGTCGCGCACATACACTCCGGGCGGCGGCAGCGAGGCGGCTTTGATTCCTTCCACGCCCGGCACGTAGTGGTTTTGGGCGCTGGCCGCGGTTGCGGCGAGTGCGGCCGCCAAAGCCGCGAGCTTGATTCCTTGTGTTTTCATCGGATTTTGGATGGTTTGGTTCTTGTTGGTTCAGACATCCTGCAATTTCCCGGTCAGGTAGGTTTCATAGGCTCCGAGATCGAGCAGACCGTGCCCGGAAAGATTAAAGACAATCACCCGCTTTTTCCCCGCTTCCCTAGCCTTAACTGCTTCCTCCACCACCGCGGCGATGGCGTGGGCCGGTTCCGGCGCGGGCACGACTCCTTCGGTCTGGGCAAAGAGGGTAGCCGCCTCAAAAACCTTGCTCTGATGCACCGACTGAGCCTCCATCAGCCCCAGTTTGAGCGCGTGGCTGACCATCGGAGACATGCCGTGATAGCGCAGGCCGCCCGCGTGGATCGACGGCGGCATGAATTTGTGGCCGAGAGTGTACATCATCAACAGCGGCGTCGTCTCGGCCGTGTCGCCAAAATCGTAGCGCAGATCGCCTTTGGTAAGCGAGGGGCAAGCAGAGGGCTCAACCCCCAACAAACGGTACTTCTTGTTCTCCTTGAGCATTCGGCGCATGTACGGGAAGGTCAATCCCGCGAAATTGCTTCCGCCGCCGCAGCACCCGACGATAACGTCCGGCTCCTCCCCCGCCATTTCCATCTGGCGAATGGTTTCCTCGCCAATCACGCTTTGATGCAGGCAAACGTGATTGAGAACGCTCCCGAGTGAGTACTTGGTGTGCGGGTGCTTGACGGTATCCTCGATGGCTTCGCTGATGGCGATACCGAGGCTGCCGGGGCACTGCGGGTCTTCAGCCAGCAGTTGGCGGCCATACTCGGTTTGATCGCTGGGACTCGGATGCACTGTGGCGCCCCAGGTGTGCATGAGCATCCGCCGATAAGGCTTGTGCTGATAGCTCACCTTGACCATGTACACATTGCATTCGAGACCAAACAACTTACAGGCCAGCGCCAGCGAGGCGCCCCACTGCCCCGCCCCGGTTTCTGTCGCCAGCCGCTTGGTCCCCGCCAGTTTGTTGAAGTAAGCCTGGGCCACCGACGTGTTGACTTTGTGGCTCCCCGCCGGGCTGACACCCTCATACTTGTAATAAATGTGCGCCGGCGTGTTCAAGGCCCGCTCGAACCTCACCGCCCGCAACAAGGGCGTCGGCCGCCACAGTGCATAAATCTCGCGCACCGGCTCGGGAATCTCGACGTACCGATCCGGGCACATCTCCTGTTGCACCAGATTTTCAGGAAAGATCGCGTGGAGCGCCTCTGGCGGAATCGGCTCCCGCGTGCCCGGATGCAGCGGCGGCGGCAGCGGTTCGGGAAAATCCGCCAACAAATTGTACCACGCCTTCGGAATGTCGTTTTGTGTCAGATCAAATCGTGTTTGCATAGCCAGTCAGATGCCTGTGTCCTCCGGAAATTAGGAAACAAGGCCAGGCATGTCACGCCTTATTCCGAACCTGAAGAACCCGCGATTTTACGCCAAAAGTTTTGTTACCGGTGAGGGGAGGGCAGGCGCAGGCGAAAAAAGATACGTTGCGCCAAAATCAACTGCCGCCGTGGCGGGAATGGACAAAACCCTGAGTCAAACCACGCGAAATCAGGATACGAATCCGGTATTTGTGGAAGTTATTTTTCGAATATCCTGCGGGCGTCTTTCTCCCGATGGTCTCAGCCGATCACCAGACTGCCGGGCCGCGAACCCAGGCGCTGGGCGAATTGTTCCAGCCGCTCCACGGTTTCCAGACCGATGGCGCGATCCAATTCCGCAAATTTCGCGACCAACTCACGGTTGTCTTCGCCGGAAACCAACTTCTCCGCCATCGGGAATACCATGGCATCTTCCATCCAGAGGTGGTGCTGGTACAGCTTGATGATGTCCTTGAGTGTCTGCTGCAACGCCGCGCTGGCTTCGGCCGATTGCCTCTCATAAGGCACAATCTGACGTTCCAGGGCAGACACCAGTCCGCGTCCTTTCTCGTGGTCGTTGTTTAATCCGCCGATCGGACATCCGTGCGGCGGAACGCCCAATTTCACCAGGAGCGGGAAAAACAGGCCTTCCTCGCGTTGATGGTGGCGCCGGTCGGCGTAAACTCGCAAAAACTCCACGACCTTTCGGAGTTCATCCGCATTCAACCGGCGGCTCTCGTCGAGCGCGCTGACGGCCGCCCCCAAGGCTTTGATGACGGTCTCGATGTGCCGGTGTTCGGCTGACATTTGGTTGATTGCAGTCGTTCCCATGACTAATTGTTCAACAATTGCTTGCGCTTCGGGCGCCCGGGCTTCGTCCCGGCAAAATCGCCGCGCCTGGCGAACTGTAATTGCGTCACTGACCCGCCGCAACGCCAATTCATTTCCGCAGCTCCCGACAGTCCGCGGGAAAAATCCCTCCCCCGTCCCGCCCAGGGCAGGGAATCGCCGTGCCTGCCCACCCGGCCGCCGGACTTGCGCGCGCGTCATGAGTCTGCTTTACTCGAATCCGCAGTGCGAAACTTTCTTGCTCAGCACACGATCTGGCGGCGCGGCCTGGCGGCCTTGATTGTTGCGCTGCTCGGGGTGGGACTGTTTCTGGCCGCCGATCATTCGGCCCATAGCCGCCTCCATGCCGGAGGTGGAAGCAGCCACCTGCTTTGTCCGGTTTGCGCGCTGGGGCAGATGGAACAATTGGCCGCCGGGGCATTGCTGGCGCTGCTGGTTCCCAGGTTATTCTTTTTCAGCCTTCCGCCTGACCTCGCTCCCGTCATCCACACTGTATCCCTTCATTACCCCAGCCGGGCGCCCCCGCGATAAGCCGCGTTCAATCGTGCTGGTGGTTTAGTGCGGGTGGGTCAAAACCGCGGCCTCGAGGCCGGGGCAATTTTCCTGAAACGGTGTGAGATGAATCCTTTTACAAATACGAAGTGGACTGGTCATCGGCGGGCCATTCAAAACCTGCTGCTGATCGCCTTTTGCGCCGCGCCCCTGGTGGCGGGGGCGCAGGAACCTGCCACCGGCGAAGTCGAGGCGCTCCGCCAGCAACTGCTGGAGTTGCGCCAGCAGTTCGAGCGCGCGCAGGCCGAACAGCGGCGGCAGATCGAAGCTCTTACCGGCAAGCTGCACGAACTCGAGCAGCGCGCCGCCGTGGAAGCGGAAAAGCAGGCGATCGGGGACGAGCTTGCCGCCGGGATGCCCGACGCTGGAGCTTCGACCAACTCCGCCCCTGTCCCGGGAGCGGAGGCGACAGCCGCCACTCCCTGGTCGCTCGCGCAGCCGCTTACCGTCGCTCGCAGCGGCCAAGCCTATCTGAACCTCAGCTTTGACGCCCTGGTCGATGCTGGCTGGTCCACCGCCGCTGATCCATCCGAATACCTGAACCTTGGCGATCATGACCCTTCCGCCCGCGGTTTTTCGATACCCAACACCGAGCTGGTGCTCGATGGGGGAGTCGATCCGTATTTTCAGGGTTTTGCCAACATCATCTTCAAGCTGGAACATGACAACGAGACGCATGTCGAGCTCGAGGAAGCTTACCTTCAAACTTCGGCGCTCCCGTGGAACCTGCAAGCCCGCGCGGGCCAGTTTTTCGCCCACTTCGGCCGGCAAAATCCGCAGCATCCTCATCAATGGGCATTCGCGAATCAACCGTTGATTTTGAATCGGCTTTTTGGCCCGGATGGACTGCGGAATGTCGGCGCGCAACTCGCCTGGCTGGCTCCCCTGCCCTTTTTTCTGGAAACCAGCCTCGGCGTCTTCAACGGCGAAGGCGGCACGGCCTTCGGCTTCCGGAACGCGGGGGAACCAGACTGGCTGGGGGTGGATCGCATGCATGGCCGGGCGACCGTCACCCGCCATCTCAGCGGCCCGGACGATCTGCTCTACGTTCCCCGGGTGGCGGCTTCGTTCGACCTGACCGATCAACAAGTCCTAGTCGCTGGACTCTCGGGCGCCTTTGGGCCGAATGACACCGGGGAATTCTCGCGCACTGAAATCTACGGCGCGGATGTATATTGGAAATGGAAATCAGCCTCGGCTCACGCTGGATTTCCGTTCGTCTCGCTGCAAGGGGAGGCGCTATATCAACGGTTCGGCGCGGGAGCGGGGCCGGCACCCTGGGTGCCAGCGCTCACGCTTCCGGCGGAATCCTTGCAGGATTGGGGCTTTTACTCACAGGTGTTGTGGGGCTTCAAGCAGCGATGGGTGGCAGGTTTGCGAGGAGAATACGTGAATGGCAATAGCAGCCCAACCGATTTCCTTGATGTGTTTCGCGGCCAACGCGCGCGGGTGTCTCCAGACCTGACCTTTTATCCCAGTGAGTTTTCCAAAATCCGCCTGCAATACGATTACGATCAGGGGGCCTCCTTCGGCTCCGCCCACTCCCTCTGGCTGCAACTGGAATTCCTGCTTGGCGCTCACGCGGCCCACAAATTTTAACCGCAACACCGTTTTCTTTCCCATGAAGATTTCCCTCTGGCCCGATCCCCCGGACGGTCGCGCGCCGCTGCTGCTCGCGCTGGTAATGGCCGCCCTCCGGTTGGTTTGCACAGATGTCCAAGCCGCGAATCTTCGTGTGGTCGCCAGCACCCCCGACCTGGGCGCCCTCGCCGAAGCTGTCGGCGCCGGCCGGATCGAGCTGACGACACTGGCTCGGCCGACAGAAGATCCGCATTTCGCGGATGCCAAACCCAGCCACATCATCCGCTTAAACCGCGCCGACCTGCTCGTCGAGGGTGGGGCGGACCTCGAAGCCGGCTGGCTGCCCTCCTTGATCAACCAGGCGCGCAACCCGAAAATTCGCCCGGGCGGCTCGGGACACTTTTCCGCCGCCGACGGAATTCGGCTGCTGGAAATTCCCGGGGTGCTGGATCGGTCCCAGGGCGACATTCATGCCTCGGGCAACCCTCATTTCCTCATGGATCCGGCCAATGCCGGTATTGTGGCCAGACGGATGGCCGAAGCGATGTCCCACATCGACCCGGCGGCCAAAGCCATCTATGAACAGAACCTGACCAACTTCTTGAACACCCTGGAAAAGAAATTGGTCCAGTGGGATCAAAAACTCGCCCCGTATAAGGGGCAGAAACTCGCCTCGTATCACAACTCTTGGATCTATTTTGGGGCCCGCTTCGGATTGAAAACAGGGTTGTACCTGGAGCCGAAACCGGGCGTCCCGCCCACGCCAGCTCACCTCGCTGAAGTCATCACAACAATGAAGGCTGGCAAAGTTCGGGCGATTCTGGTCGAAGTGTATCTAAATCGCCGGATCGCCGAAACCGTGGCCGTGCGCACCGGTGCCACCGTGATCGACGCCGCGCAGTTCCCCGGCGGGGTCAAGGGTGCTGGAACGGGTTACATCGGGTTGATGGATTACCTGGTGAACTCCGTCGCGGCGGCCCTGGAAAGCGCCAACCCCTGAACTTTTCGAGTCATGTCCCCCGTTCCCCTCCGTGAATTGCTCCCGCTGCTGATTTGGCCGCTAATGGCGAGCCTGGTTCTCCCGTGGTTGCTGGTCTATCTGGGACTCCACATCGTTCGGCGGGGGGTGATCTTTGTCGACTTGGCGCTCGCGCAAACCGCCGCGTTGGGCGCTTGTGTGGGCATTCTCGCTGGCTACGACGTCCATGACTGGCGCAACTTCGGCTTCTCGATGGGCTTCACCTTCGCCGGCGCGGCGGTGCTCACCTTCACGCGCCTGCGGGATCGGCGGGTGCCCCAGGAGGCGTTGATCGGGATTGTTTATGTGTTCGCCGCGGCAGCCACGATCCTGACGCTCAGTCAGACCGCGGGCGGAAACGAGGAACTCCAGCGCTCGTTGACTGGTGAACTGCTCGTCGTTCCGCCAATCGAAATCTGGAAAACGTTTGGTCTTTTTCTGGTGGTTGGATCCATCCATTTCGCCTGCCGCCGGCCCTTCCTCGCCATCTCGGCGGATGCCGAGGCGGCCGCCCGCGCAGGGTGGAGAGTTTACTGGTGGGATTTCTTGTTTTACATGCTGTTTGGCATGGTCGTGACGAGCTTTGTCCACATCGGCGGCGTGTTGCTGGCGTTCTCCTATCTGGTGGCGCCGGCAGTCTGCGCCAGTTTCCTCGTCCGGTCGATGCGGGCTCGGTTCTTTGTTGGTTGGGGTGTGGCCACGGTCGCGAGCATCCTCAGCCTGCTGCTCGCCGCGCGAAAAAACCTGCCGATCGGGGCAGCCACCGTCTGTGTGCTGGGAGTCTTTGCGTTGCTGGCGCCATTCGCGGCCCGCGCCTGGAAAAAGCCTGCCGGCGGCGCCACAAAAACATCGGATTTACCGTAAAGCCGGCGTTTGACCTGATGGCACTTGATCCCTATCCTGCGAGTTATGAACGCGCTTCACTTGCTTCTGGTCGCACTCTGCGCGCTGACTCCACTGGTTGCCCGGGCGCAAACCGCGATCAAACTCGCGAACTTCGACGTCGATGCCACGCCGCCCCTCGGCTCGGCGATGGCTTATGACCCGGTCAAACGGCTGGATGAGCTGACCCTGCGCTGCCGGGGCGTGGTGCTGCTGGGGGCCGGACAGCCAATCGTGCTTTGCGCGGTGGATTGGATCGCGATCGCCAATGAAGGGCACGAGGTCTTTCGCGCCGCACTGGCCCGGGCCGCCGGCACGACGCCGGGCCGGGTGGCGCTGCACACGCTGCACCAGCACGACGCGCCCGGTTGCGATTTTACCGCGGAAAAGGCCATTCAGGAACTCGGGGTGCAGGGCTACTCGCGGTTCGATGGCGCCTTCCACCGCCAAGTCATCGCGCGGGCGGCCGAAGCCATTCGCGCGGCCCTGCCCGAGGCGCGCCCGGTCACTCATTACGGATACGGGCAGGCGGTGGTTAAAGAAGTCGCCAGCCAGCGCCGGATCAAGGGGCCCGATGGCCGCGTCCGCGCGACCCGCTTCACTGCCACAAAAGATCCCGCCGTGCGCGCCGAGCCGGAGGGCGTGATTGACCCGGTCGTCTCGCTGCTCAGTTTCTGGGACGGCGAGGCGCCGGTGGCGGTTCTCAGCTTTTACGCCTGCCATCCGCAAAGCTACTATCGCCGGGGCATTCCCAGCCCCGACTTTCCCGGCATCGCCCGTTTCATGCGGGGCCAGGACGTCAACGGCGCGTTGCATGTGCATTTCAACGGCGCGGGGGGTGATGTCACGGCCGGCAAATACAACGACGGCGCGGAAGAGAACCGCCTGCGGCTCGCCGCGCGACTGGCGGCGGGCATGAAAGAGGCCTTCGAAAAGACGGTGAAAGCTCCGCTGACCGCGCGGGACATCGGGTGGGATGCCGTTGAGGTGGGCCTGCCGCTTTCGCCGCACTTGGACAACGCGGCGGAACTGATCGCCCACCTGAAATCCAGCCCCCCCAAGGGCTACATCTCCCTGGCCGATCAACTGGCCTGGGTTCGCCGCGTCAAAGCCGGACATAAAATCGATGTCACCTGCCTGCGGATTGGCACGTCTCGTGCGCTGTGGCTGCCGGGTGAATTGTTCGTCGAATACCAACTGGCAGCCAAGGCGATGCGGCCGGACCTCCACGTAATGATGGCCGCGTACGGCGATTACGGCCCCGGATATATCGGCACCGCCGCCGCCTATGCCGAAGGCGGCTATGAAACGCAGTCCAGCGCCTCGAATGTGGCGCCCGAAGTTGAGCCAGTGCTGATGAAAGCCATGAGGGAATTGCTCGCCAAATGATCAGCGGCGAAAAACCGAGTCGGCTTCGCTCGGGGCGAGCCTGAGGGCGGCGCATCTCACACCCAAACCAGCCAGCGGTTTTGGCGAAGTTCCGGCTTGCCTTTTATCTTTCAGAACGGAACATTTCCCACTCTGAATATGGAA